>JBGTUD010000306.1:0-3758 GCA_041939405.1 Sphingopyxis sp.
GGTGCCGTTGATGACATAATCGTCGCCGTCGCGCTCGATCCGCGTTTCGATATTGGTCGCGTCGGACGAGGCGACCTGCGGCTCGGTCATCAGAAAGGCCGAGCGGATCTCGCCGTTCATCAGCGGCCTTAGATATTTGTCCTTCTGCGCGCGCGTCCCGTAACGGTGGAACACCTCCATATTGCCCGTGTCGGGCGCCGAACAGTTGAACACCTCGCTCGCAAAGCCGATGCGCCCCATTTCTTCGGCGCACAGCGCATATTCGAGGTTGGTGAGGCCCGGCCCCTCGAACTCGAACGTCTCGTCGACATGGTGGTGCGCCGCGCTGCGCGGCGGCATGAACAGGTTCCAGATGCCCGCCGCCTTTGCCTCGGCCTTCAGATCCTCGACGACCTGGATCACCTTCCACCGGTCGCCCTGGGCATCCTGTTCATAATAGGTCGGCACCGCCGGGCGAACCTTGCGCTCGATGAATTCGCGCACACGGCCCTGCCAATGCTTCTGCCGTTCGGTGAGGTCGAAATCCATCGCGTGCTTCCTTTCCCTTTACGTTTACGTAAGCCTTTGGACCGATTCGGCCCCCTTTGCCAACCCCTGCCGCCCGAAAATTGCGCCAAAGCGACCGGACACGGATATTTTCCGCTACGGATGCGCCGCGGTTGCGTCGGGTTCGGCGCGCGCGGCATCATCGAGCAAGGCCAGCCGCGCTTCATGGTCGGCGCGCGAGATCGGAAAGCGCCGCATCACGACGAGTCCCAAACTTCCGATGACAAGGATCGCGAGCATATAGCCGAGCGCCAGATTGTTCAGCACCGAATCGCCGACCTCGCCGGGGCGTGCCGCCGGCGGAAAGTCGGCCAGCGACAGGATCAGCCCGGCGACGCCGATGCCGATCCCCGTCGCGCATTTCTGCATGAAGAAATATCCCGCGAAGAACAGCCCTTCGGATCGCCGCCCCGTTTCGCTCTGCGACGCTTCGACGACGTCGGCCATCATCGATGATGAAAGGATCATCAGGATGATCGAAAATGTGTTCCCGACAAAGACAAAGGCGAACATCGCGGCAATGCTCGGCTTGCCGGGCAGGCCGGGGAAGATGCCCTGGATATAGGAAAGATAGAGGCCGCTGTTCACCGCCAGCGCGATCGCGCCGGCAAGGATCGCCGCGTCGCGCTTGCCCAGCCGCGCGGCGATCGGCGCGACAAGCAGGAAGGCGGCAATCATCGTCCCGAACAGCATCAGCGGATAGGCGACGAACTCGCCCTGATCGAGCTGCCAGAAAAAGCCGAGCAGATAATTGGTAAGCGAAAAGGTGATGCCCTGGTTGACAAATCCGAACAGCGCCGCGAACACCAGCCACAGGAAAGCGCGGTTCGACAGCGTTGCGCGCATCTCGCGGGCGATGTGCGACAGGCTGGCCTTCGGCACCACCTGATCGCGGTTCGACACCGCGATGCGCTTGTGCTGGCCAAGCGCGGACAGCAGCACGGCGCCGAGCATGATGAGCGCGCCGGTGAGCGCATAGGGGAAATAGCCCGCCGGATCGACCAGCCCCTTTTCGCCGCCGAAAAACACGCCATAGGCGAGGAACAGGATCACCAGCCCGCCGCCCCAGCCGAATAGAAAGCGATAGCGCATCACCACCGTGCGCTCGTCATAATCGGCGGTGAGTTCGGGGACGATCGCGACCGACGGCACTTCGCACATCGACACCAAAGTCCGCACGACGATCGCCAGCGCAATCAGCCATGCCACCGTCGCGGCGTCGCTCATTTCGGGCGGGCTCCACAGCAGCATCCACGCGATGGCGAGCGGCAAGGGCGCGGCATAAAGCCAGGGCAGGCGCCGTCCCCAGCGGCTGCGCGTGCGGTCGGTTAGCTCGCCGATGACCGGATCGACAAAGGCGTCGAAGATCAGCGCGGCCATGATCGCCCCGCCGACAAGGCTCGCGTCGAGCCCCACTACCTGATTGTAGAAGAGCAGGAGAAAGGTCGAAAAGCCATTCTCCTTGACGCCATAGGCGAGGTTGCCGAGCCCGTGCATCACCTTCAGCCGCACGGGCAGGCGCTCGGCGACCGGGGCGTGTGCAGGGGCGTGCACGGACGGGGCGCTCACGCTGCGGTCTCGGCCTTCGCGGCCTTCTCCATGGCGATCAGCGCGTCGAACATCCCCGGCGTTTCGGGATCCCACGCATGGCGCTGGCCGATCGTCAGTCCGCCGTCGACGAGCAGATGCGTGCCCGTCATGAAGGAGGATTCCTCGCTCGCGAGATAGGCGACGGCGTTGGCGATGTCCTCGGGCTGGCCGCCGCGCGCCACCGGCTGCGCCTTCGCGCTCATCTCGGCGATCACCGCATTGGCCTGTGTCTTGAGCTCGCCCGGCACCTCGAGCGATGCGGTGAAGATATTGGTGTTGATGAAGCCGGGGCAGATGGCGTTCACGCGAATGCCATATTGCGCGAGGTCGGTCGCCGCGACCTTGGAAAGATGGAGCACGCCTGCTTTCGCGACGGCATAGGCGATCGGCGAATAGCCGGCGCCGAGTGCGGCGACGCTCGCGGTGTTGACGATGCTCGCGCCCTTGCGATGCTTCATGTGCGGGCTGGCATAGCGGATGCCCATCGCCACCGATTTCAGCACCAGGTTCATCGTGCGGTCCCAGCCTTCGGGCGTGATCTCGTCGATCGGGGCGCGGTCGCCGCCCGCGGCAGCATTGTTGAAAACGATGTCGATCCCGCCCGCACGTTCGGCGGCGGTGTTCATCAGCGCCTCGATGTCGCTCGCGACGGTGACGTCGCAGCGGACGAAGTCGATCCTGCCGTTCGATTGTTCGGCGAGCGCGCGGCCGCCCGCCTCGTCGATGTCGGCGGCAAAGACATGCGCGCCTTCGCCCGCCAGCTTCAGCACCGCTGCCTTGCCGATGCCCGACGCCGCGCCGGTGACGACGGCTATCTTGCCCGCGAATCGCATAGACCCATTCTCCCGTTTTCTTTTGCTACTCAGCTTAGGCGTGCGTTGAGCCGCGTCAACGGCGGTCGATCCGACGCTACGGCGCCGTAACGGCAGGGGCGGCGTTCCAAGTTGACGCTTGCGTAAAGTAACGAAGCCGACTTAGATTTGCGGGCAGAAGAGGAGCCAAAAGGATGAGCGAACTGGACGCGTTCCGCACCGAGGTGCGCGAATGGCTGGAGGCGAATTGTCCGCCCGAAATGCGCGAGCCCGTGCGCGACGAGGGCGATATTTGCTGGGGCGGCCGCAAATGGGTGTTCAAGAATGACGCGCAGAAGCAGTGGCTCGAGGCGTGCGTGGCCAAGGGCTATACCGTGCCCGACTGGCCCAAGCCCTATGGCGGCGCCGGCCTTGCGCCCGAACAGACCAAGATCCTCAAACAGGAAATGAAGCGCATCGGCGCGCGTTCGCCGCTCGACAGCTTCGGCATCTGGATGCTCGGCCCTGCATTGCTCAAATTCGGCACCGAAGAGCAGAAGGTCCATTATCTGAACCAGATCGCGCGCGGCGAAATCCGCTGGTGCCAGGGCTATTCGGAGCCCGGTTCGGGCAGCGATCTCGTCAGCCTGCAAACCTTCGGCGAGGACAAGGGCGATCACTGGGTCGTCAACGGCAGCAAGATTTGGACGAGCTATGCCGACAAGGCCGACTGGATCTTCTGCCTCGTCCGCACCGACAAGGCGAACAAATATCAGGGTATCACCTTCATGCTCTTCGACATGGAGAGCCCCGGCGTCACCACCAAGCCGA
>JBGTUD010000307.1:0-3755 GCA_041939405.1 Sphingopyxis sp.
CCGCCGAGACTCCCCCAGCCAGGCCATATGTTCAAAAGCAGAATGTGTAAAGCCGTACTCCCGGCAAATGTTTGAATTCCGAGCCACATGATGGCTGTAAACGCCCTGAGAAGCGCCGGAATGTTAGCGCCGTATATTCCGTAAGAAGCCCTGATAATGACCGGAAAAGGCAGGCCGTATTTCGTTCCGGCATGGCCGTTCAAGGCCAAAGCGGCGAACAAAATCAGTGACGCCGTCACGATAATGGCGAGCACCTGCCACGGAGAAAGGCCGATCGCAATGAGCCCGCCCACAGTCGCGTAGGTCGGGATATTATGAATACACCCCATCCAGATGGATGCAAAATTCACTGCTTTCCATGTCCGTTCGCCGTCTTCTAAAGGCAGTAAATCTTTGTTGCTTAGCCGATCACTCGTTGTTTTTGTCATTTTCTCCCTCCCGCATGTACGTTTTCCTTACATCACATGTGAAAAAATATAACTGGAAATTCCGTAAATAACATTGGTCGCTGTCGACAATAATCGTTTTGATTTTTGAGCACATTACACAAAAAAAGAGACGGGGAGAGCCCGTCTCTTTTTGTTGCGCCTGCCTGTTAAGAGGCTTTTTTGAGGAGAACCGAAAACCGGAATGCCATCAAAAGGCTTACGGCGCCGACAACGATAAGAATCGTGCCGAGCATATGAAAATGGCCGGCGGTAATTTCTTTTCCGAAAAGAATGCCCAAAATGACAGAAGACAAAATCGAACCGAGATACCGGCAGGTCTGAAACAGGCCGGACGTTGTTCCGACCATGTCGGCGGGGCTCGTTTTCAGCATGGCCGCCTGAAACGTGACATTTCCGAAGCCGTAGCCGACACCCAGCACGGACAGGATCAGCCCTTTTCCTATCATAGGCGCCTGAAGAAAGAAAAACGTTAACAGCACCGCCCCGATCGCGGTCAGGCATCGCGGCGCGGCACAATGTCCATTATCTGCCGATCATTTCGTCGGCGCGCGCCTTTCGCGCGCTGTGGAAGCGCGCCTATCACAAGGTCGCCGACCTGATGGCGGCGGTGGTATATGAAGACCCGTGGCTGGCGGGCGGGCACAACGGCCTGTCGAACGCCGAAGACCCGCTGAAACCCGAAGATCCCTATCCGCGCGTCAAGGCGCTGCGCGACACGATGCGCGCCGAGGGGATCGCCGACAGCGTGCCGATCGTGATGGCGGGCGGCGTCTGGTATCTGCGCGACTGGGAGCATTGGATCGACAATCCCGAACTCGGCCAGATCGCCTTTCAATATGGCACGCGCCCGCTCCTCACCGAAGAAAGCCCGATCCCCCAGGCGTGGAAGGACCGCCTCCGCACGCTCGACGAGGGCGACGTGCTGCTTCACCGCTTCTCGCCGACCGGATTCTATTCCAGCGCGGTGCGCAATCCCTTCCTTCGCGACCTCGAGGCGCGCTCGGAACGCCAGATTCCTTACTCGAAACAGGAAGCGGGCGACCATGTCGTGCAGCTCGACGTCGGCGTGAAGGGCAAGAATTTCTGGGTCACGCCGCACGACCGCGACCGCGCGCGCGACTGGTATGCCGAAGGTTATACCGAAGCGCTGAAAACCCCCGACAATACGGTCGTGTTCGTGACCGAAACCGACAAGGGCGTCATCCGCAAGGATCAGGCCGACTGCATGGGCTGCCTGTCGCACTGCGGCTTTTCGGCGTGGAAAGACCATGACGATTATTCGACCGGCTACCTCGCCGATCCGCGCAGCTTCTGCATCCAGAAAACGCTCCAGGACATTGCCCACGGCGGCGACGTCGAGCAGAATCTGATGTTCGCGGGCCACGCCGCGTTCAATTTCAAGACCGATCCCTTTTATTCCAACAACTTCACGCCCACGGTGAAGCAGCTCGTCGACCGGATTTTGACGGGGGATTGACCCGAAACGTCGCCCCAGCGAAAGCTGGGGCCGCTATCGTTCCTCAAGGCCGCGAGCGATCCCAGCTTTCGCTGTCGATTGCTACGCCCACCCCTCCAGCACCTGGTCGGGCGGGCGGTGGCCGTCGCACCAGGCGCGGATGTTGGCGATGACTTTTTCGCCCGACGCTTCGCGGCCCTCGATCGTCGCCGAACCGAGGTGCGGCAGCAGCACGACATTGTCGAGTGCGAGCAGCGCGGGGTCGACCGCGGGTTCGTGGGTGTAGACGTCGAGCCCGGCGCCCGCGATCCGGCCGGTCTGGAGCGCCGCGATCAGCGCCTTTTCGTCGACGATCTCGCCGCGCGCGGTGTTGATCAGGTAAGCGGTCGGCTTCATCGCACCGATCCGCGCGGCGCTCACCATCGCGTGCGTTTCGCTGGTGTGCGGGCAATGGATCGTCACGACGTCGCTGATACGAAGCAGCGTGTCGACACTCGCATGATAGCTTGCGCCCAATTCCTCCTCGATGGCTTCGGGCAGCCGCCTGCGATTATGATAATGGATCGACAGACCAAAGGCGCGCGCGCGCCGCGCGACGGCAAGGCCGATGCGGCCCATTCCGATGATGCCGAGCAATTTGCCGCCGACGCGGTGCCCCAGCATCGCGCTCGGCGCCCAGCCTTGCCACTTGCCCGACCGCATCAGCTTCTCGCCCTCGGCCAGCCGGCGCGGTACGCTCAGGATCAGCGCCATCGTCATGTCGGCAGTGTCCTCGGTAAAAACACCAGGCGTGTTCGACACCATGATGCCCTTGGCGCGCGCCGCGGCCAGATCGATATGATCGACCCCGGCGCCGAAATTGGCGATCAGCTTCAGCCGCTCGCCCGCCGCAGCGATCACCTCGGCATCGATTGCGTCGGTGACGGTGGGAACGAACACGTCGCAGTCGGCCACCGCCGCCTTGAGTTCGTCCTTGGTAAAGGCATGGTCGTGCGCCGACAGCGCCACGTCGAACAGTTCGGCCATGCGCGCCTCGACATGCGGCATCAGCTGGCGGGTTACGACGACGCGCGGACGTTTGGGACGGGATGAATCGGGCATGGCCGCCGATAGAGCGCGCCCGCGCGGAGGGGTCAAGGGGGCAGGGACGGTCAAGGCTGTGGACGACCGCCCGCCGGTCCGACGCGCCCGGTTGATAATGGGCCGCAACTTTGACAAGGGTTTGCGATGACCAGCCGGAAAATTGCCCTGATTTCGCTCAGCCTTGCCGTGGTGGGACCGGCATCGGCCCAGTCGGACCCCGAATTGCCCTATTGGGCGTCGATCAGCGTCGACGAAGCGCGGATGCGCAAGGGGCCGTCGCCCGACGTGCCCGTATTGTGGGAATATCGCCGCAAGGATTTGCCCGTGAAAGTCATCGCGCGCCATGAAAACTGGCGCCGCATCGAGGATCCCGACGGCACGCGCGGCTGGATGGCGGCGCGGCTTTTGAGCCGGACCCGCACCGCGATCGTCACCGGTGAAACGCGCCCGATGCGCGAGGAACCGAGTGCGACCGCACCCGTCGCCTATCGCGCCGAGCCGGGCGTCGTCGGGCGCATCAGCGATTGCAAGGACGGCTGGTGCCGCCTTGACGTCAAGGGCCGCAAAGGCTGGATTCAGACCGATCATATCTGGGGCGACTGACGGCGCCGGTGCGAATGTCCGGTTTCGACCGAAAGCGGACATTGAGTTATATGCTCTCTCCCCTTCAGGGGAGAGATACGAGGCTTGCCGGTTTTACCGGCTAGCCGCAGTTGAGAGGGGCCTGAACCGCGTCAGCCCCCTCTCCCAACCCTCTCCCCTGAAGG
>JBGTUD010000308.1:0-3733 GCA_041939405.1 Sphingopyxis sp.
GGCCATTCGGAAGCGATCAACATCGAAACCGAAAAGGAATTGTCGGCCGAAGAAGCGCAGCGCATCCTGCGCGAAGCCCCCGGCGTCGTGCTCCACGACAAGCGCGAGGATGGCGGCTACACCACCCCCGTCGAATGCGTCGGCGACTTTGCCACCTTCGTCAGCCGCGTGCGCGAGGACCCGACGGTCGAAAACGGCCTCAACCTCTGGTGCGTTTCCGACAATCTCCGCAAGGGCGCGGCGCTCAATGCCGTGCAGATTGCGGAGCTGCTGGGGCGGCGGCACCTGAGGAAGGGCTGAGGGTAAGATGCTGTGCCCCTGCGAAGGCAGGGGCCCATCACCCGAGATTGCGGTAGGCAGTGCCGCCTTTGTAAAAGGCGAGGGCAGGAGAGGGACCCCTGCCTTCACCGGGGTAAAGGAGCGTCGGCGCGTCTCGACTTCGCGCGATGCAAGCGTCTAGGGAGGGGGCGTGCCGTCCGTTCCTGCCACCCCGCCCGCACAGCGCCGCCTGCTCGGCCTGCTCCTCGCGCTGCTCCTGGTGGCGCAGATCGACCAGCCCTATCCCGAGGTCGCGCTGCTCCAGCATTTGCCGACGATGTTGCTGCTCGCCGCCTCGCCATGGCTGCTCCGCCGCTGGCCGCTCTCGACGGCTTCGCTCGCCTGCATCGTCCTTTTCCTTGCGCTCCATACGCTCGGCGGGCGCTATGCCTACAGCCATGTGCCCTATGACGCCTGGGCGCGCGCACTGACGGGAACGACATTCTCCGACGCCTTTGGCTGGACGCGCAATCATTACGACCGGCTTGTCCATTTTGCCTTTGGCGCCTTGTCCGCCGTCCCGGTGGCGGAAGCCGCGCGGCGCTGGGGCGGGCTGGGCGCGCGCGGGGCCATGCTGACGGTGCTCGGCTGGGTGCTCGCCGTCTCGGCGCTTTACGAAGTCTTCGAATGGCTGCTCACGCTGATCGCGGCGGGCGAAACCGCCGACCGCTATAACGGGCAACAGGGCGATATGTGGGACGCGCAAAAGGATATGGCGCTCGCGGCGCTCGGCGGGGTCGTGGGGCTGGCGATCGTCAGGCGAAGATGGCGGCAGGCTGGACGAACCGAGCTCTCCTATAGCGAGTCATCCCGGCGAAGGCCGGGATCTCAACCTAGCCGCCTGACGCACCGGCGAGATCCCGGCCTTCGCCGGGATGACGGAGGGGGAGGGCGTCGCTCACCCCACTCCGGGCCTGCCGTCAAAGCGCGCGTTTCGGCGCGAGCAGCCGGTCGAAGGCGTCGTCCGCGCCCTCGATCTTTTCCAGATGCGGCCAGCGCAGCCCGCCGTGATAGGCGATCTCGATGCTGCGATACCGCCCGTCGCGCTCGACGAGCAGCCGCACGGGCGTCTTGCCGTCGGCCGCGGCGCGGATCGCGGCCTCCAGCCGCTCCCTGCTATAGCTCAGCCCGTCGACCGCGATGATTTTCGTTCCGTTGACGATGTCGGCGCGGAACGCCGGACCGTCCCACAGGATGTTGCTGGCGACCCCGTCCTTGTTGAGCGTCAGCCCGAGCGAGTGGGTCAGCTCCAGATTCTTGCTCTGCGCCATCCGGTCGCGGTCATAGGAATTGGGCGTGTCGCGCCAGACGAGCCGGTATCCCGCGCGCTCGATCCCCGCGACGGGGGCGTCGCGGCCCGCCGTCTGCATCCGGTCGCGCAGAAAGCGCTCCCAGTCATGAGGATGGACGGCGTTCAGCGCCGCGACGACATCGCCGAAATCATAGGTCGCCTGGCCCCAGTCGCCTTCGCGGCCGCCGAAAAAGGCCCTGGCGAAATCGTCGAGGCTTTTGCGATGGCGTGTGGCGCTGCGGATCAGCATGTCGGCCTCCAGCCACATCAGCGACCCTTCGTTGTAATAATCCTCGGTCCTGGACCAGCTGGCGAAGGGCTTGGGCTTGCGCGCCGCGATGATCGGGTCGAGCGTCGTATCCTCGACCGAACGCCAGCTGCGTCCCGGCTGGACGCTGTAGTTCGCGGCCTGCGTCGCCCATTCGCCGAGGATCGTCTCCTTCGACTGCATCCCCGACCGCCCCGCGAGCACAAGATCCCAATAGCTCGTCTGACCTTCGTATACCCAAAGCAGATTGTCCTGCATCGGCGTGCGATAATCGGGTGTCCACAATTTGTCGGGGCGGCGATATTTGCCGTTCCAGCTATGCACCAATTCGTGCGGGAGCAATCCGCGCTCGGCGTCATTGTCGTCCCATTTGGTGAAATAATCGGGATTGCGGCTGTTCTCGCTCGACCGGTGATGTTCGAGCCCGATGCCGCCGAGTTCGTCGGTCAGCGCGAGCAGGAATTCATAGCGGTCGAAGTGGCGTACGCCGAACAGCGCCACCGCTTCCGATACAAGCGCGGCGTGGCGCGCAATATGGTCGGGGCTGGCGGCGAGATATTTCTCCTCGTCGGCGACGACGTTCAGCGTGACATTGTGGCCGAGGTCCCATTTGCGGAAATGCTTGCCGGCGAACATCGGACTGTCGACCAATGTTTCATAATCGGTCGCCGCATAGCTGTAGCGATTGCCGCTGACCTTGAGCCCGTCGAGCGCGGCCGCCCCGGTCCATCCCTGCGGCAGGGTGACGTCCAGCTGCACGGGAATCTGGCGGGTGAAATAGCCGGCGGGATAGAGGCTGACCTGTTCCCACTGCAAATTCATCATCGCCGGGGTGACGACGACGCGTCCTTCATTCGAACGGGTGGGCGAGAGAAAGTCGAACGCGACCTCGATGCTCCTGGCGCCCGCGGGGACGTCGATGTCAAAAGCATAGACATCGGTTGGCTGGCGCGACCAGGCGAGCGGCTTGCCGCCGGCGGTCGCCCTGAACCCTGCGACCTCGGCGATCGCGCCGCGCGGCGCATGTTTGCCGGGCAGCCATTCGGGGTAGAGCAGGGTCAGCTTGCCGGGTTTCGCGACCGTGATCGTCTGGCGGACGTGAAAGATTCCGCGCGCGACGTCGCTGGCGTCGACGCGCAGCTGCATCGTCCCCGGATAGGGTTTGTCGGCCGGCAGCGGAATGACGTGCGGCTGGACCACCGGCTGCGGGCGGCTTTTGCTGTCCTGCGCGAACGCGGCGGGAGCGAAGGCCAGGGGGGCGGCGACGGGGGCGGCGAGGAATGCGGCGGCGACGAGCGGTGCTTTTTTCATGACGGCTCTTTAGGCAGGAAATTTGTTTTTTCACAACCTTCTCCCCTTGTGGGAGAAGGATACGGAGCCTTGTCGCGAAGCGACTAGGCGCAGTTGGATGAGGGGTTGCGGTCGCAACACGACCGCGCGAGCCAATGGCTCGCTACCCCTCACCCAGCTACGACTAGGCAGCAAGCTGCCAAGTCTACGCATCCCTCTCCCGCAAGGGGAGAGGGGACTTTGCGCCCCCACGAAAATCGACTAGACGCCGCCGCCATGAGCAAGGACAAAAGCGCGAAAATTCCGACGCCGCAGCCGGTGCGCGGCACGCAGGACATGCTCGGCGATTTCGCCGACCGGTTCGGCCATGTGGTCGAGACGTTCGAGCGCGTGCGCCGCCTCTATGGCTTCAAGCGCGTCGAGGTGCCGGTGATCGAGCCGACCGCGGTGTTCGCGCGCTCGCTCGGCGAAACCACCGACGTCGTGTCGAAGGAAATGTATTCGTTCGACGATCGTGGTGGCGAATCGGTGACGCTGTGTTCGCCACAAATTTGTCACATTTTCTA
>JBGTUD010000309.1:0-3704 GCA_041939405.1 Sphingopyxis sp.
TCTGCCAGCGGATGATCTCGTGCATCGCATTGACCGCGAGTTCGGGGTCGTGGTTCGCCTCCAGCTTCGCGCGTTCCTCGGGAAAGCAATGAAGCCCATAGGCATAGGCCGACATCGAATTGCGCGTCGTATCGTTGCCGCCGACGATCAGCAGGATGAGGTTGCCCATGAATTCCTCATGGCTCATGTGGCTCATCGCATCGGACTGGAGCATGATCGAGATGAGGTCGTGCTTGCCGGGGTTCTTGGCCTTGTGATCCCACAGCTCCTTGAACGCCGCGCCCATTTCAAAGGCGGTGGCGAGCCGTGCCTGGCGTTCTTCGAAGCTGTTGAAGCTTTCGATGTCGCCGAGCACGTCGGACCAGGCGGTCAGCTTGTGCCGGTCGGCCCAGGGGAAGTCGAACAGAATGGCGAGCATGTCGGTGGTCAGCTCGATCGACACTTTTTCGACCCAGTCGAACGCCTCGCCGACGGGCAGCGCGTCGATCAGCGCCGCCGTACGCGCCTGCGTATCGGCGCGCATCCGCTCGATCTCCGACGGACCGAAGGCGGGGGCGACGGTGCGGCGCTGCGCGGTGTGCTGCGGCGGGTCCATGGCGATGAACATCGGCATCGGAACCTCGCCCTCTTTCAGATGCTCGACCCCGTCGCCCGCGACGGTGATGCCGCCATATTCCCATGAGGAGGAGAAGATTTTGGGCAGCGCCTCGATATGCTGGATCGGCTTGTAGGTCGTCACCGACCAATAGGCGCCGAACTTCGATTCGGGACAATGATAGATGGGCGATTCGGCGCGCAGCCGGCGCATCGGTTCCTGCCAGCGATCCTCGCTCCACAGCTCGGCGCGGCTGAGGTCGAGCGGATTCAGGGTTTCAGGCGCAAGGCGAATCTGGGTGGCCACGGGCAGCTCCTCTCAAGCGGCCGTCTCGGCGCGGCCAATTCAGTTGCAGAATGCCACTATTTACAGCTTTGTCAACGGCAGGCCGCCAAGGTCAGCGCCCTTTGCTGCGCGCCCAGAATTTCCAGTTGCCGCCGCCGCTGAGCACCCCCGCGCGGAACAGCCGCACCGCGAGCCAGATCACCAGCGCGACCCACAGCGCCTGCCAGCCGAGCGCCAGCAGATGGACCGCCTTGTCGCCGTCGGTTGCGGCGCGCGCCGCCATCGCAAGCGGCGACGAGAAAGGGAAGATTTGCGCAAAATGGGCAAGCCCGCTGCCCGGCGCACTCGCCGCGGCTGCCGACAGGCTGAACATGCCGACCTGGAAAATGGTGATCGGAAGGCTGAGCATCTGAATCTCGCGCACCGTGCCCGCCTGGGCGCCGATGCCGAGGAAGACGGCGCCGAGAAGCAGGAACGAGGTGATGAAATAGGCAAAACCGACGCCCAGAAAGAAGGGCCAGCCCGTCGCGGGCATCGATGCGAGCGCGCCCGCGGCCTTGCCCGCCTTGCCCGCCGCCGCGAGGCTGGCGGGGTCGATCTGCGTCGCGGCGATCAGCCCGCCGCCAAAGGCCATCGTCAACCAGAAGGCGATGAACAGCACGGCAACGCCGAGGAAGCCGAGCAGCTTGCCGAGAAAAACGCTTTCGAGCGGCACCGCGGCCGCGAGAATCTCGATCACCTTGTTGCCCTTTTCCTCGGCGAGCGAGCTCACCGTCTGGCCCGCGAGCAAGAGGGTGAGCAGGAAGATGACGAACACCGCGCCGAAGCCGATCGACTGCTGCACCGCGATGCTCGCCCCGCCATTTTGCAGGCTTTCGAAGCGAGGCTCCGGCGATGCGACGCGCCCGGCGGCACGATCGCGCAAGACCTCGCTCGCCAACAGCGCGAGATAGCGGCCCGAATTGCCGTCGGCGTTGCGCTCGACGATGCGGGGCGCCGCCAGCGGCCCGCTCATCACGGCGTAGGTATCGGCGCCTTTTTCGCGCGCAACGATCCGCGGATCGGCGGGCGCGGCGCCGGCGAGGCGCACTTCGAGCTGGGGCGGGGCTTCGCTGCCGCGGAACGTGTCGCGCAGCCGCCGGTCGGCGGCGTGCAGCGCTTCGACGTCGGCGGCATCGGCGATCACGACGATGCGCCCCGCGCCGCGCGCGCTGTCGGCGAGCTGCGACGCGCCCATGCCGCCGGCGAGCCCCATCGCGACCATGAACAAGGGGGCGAGCAGGAAAAGGAGAAAGCTCGGCGTGGCGACGATCGCCAGAAAGTCGCGCCGCGCAACCACCAGGATGTTGCGGAGAAAGGGGGTCATGCGCTCGCCTCCTCGATCGCGTCTTCGGTGGCGTCGGCGGCAAAATCGGCGTCGACCTGGCGCACGATATGGACAAAGGCATCGTGTAGCGCCGGGCGGCTGATCGACAGCCCGCTGACGCCATGGCCGCTCGCGGTGATCCGCGCGAGCAAAGGTTCGACATCGCGGTCCTCGATCGCGAAATGCCAGGCATCGTCCCGGAGTTCGGCGCCTGCGGGCAGATTGGCGGCGACCGCGGCGCGATCCCGCTGCTCGCGCGGCGTGTAGCGCACCTGCATCGGAAGCAGCGCGCGCGCCTCGTCGACCGTGCCTTCGAATCGCCGCGCCGAGCGCGCGATGATCGCGATCCGGTCGCAGAGCCGTTCGGCGTGCGCCATCACATGCGTCGAAAAGAGGATCGTCGCACCGCGCGCCTGTTCGCGGCGGACAAGCATTTCGAGCCGTTCCTGGTTGACCGGATCGAGCCCCGAAAAGGGTTCGTCGAGGACAATGAGGTCGGGCGCGTGGACGATCGATCCGATGAGCTGGATCATCTGCGCCATGCCCTTCGACATTTTGCGGATCTTTTCGTCGATCACGCGCTCCAGCCCCAGTTCGGACATGAAGGTCGCGGCGCGGCGGCGCCCTTCGGACCAGTCGAGCCCGCGCAGCGCGCCCATGAAGGCGATTGCCTCGCGCGCCTTCATCCCCGGATAAAGTCCGCGTTCTTCGGGCAGATAACCGATGCGGCTGCGCACGCTTTGCGGCTTTAGTCCGCCGAGCAGGCGGCTCGTCCCTTCGTCGGGGTCGATGATGCCGAGCGTCATCCGGAGGCTGGTCGTCTTGCCCGCGCCATTGGGGCCGAGCACGCCATAGATGCTGCCCGTCGGCACCGCGAGGCTGACATGATCGACCGCCTTGAAATCGCCGAAATATTTGGTGAGGCCGCTCGCCTCGACGCTGAAGTCGTTCAAATGCCGGTCCCCAATCTTTCGCTTGCCCAGGCTATGGCACGGCGAAGCGGCTCGCGTATAGAGCGCCAATGGTTGCCGAAGCCTTGCCTTCCCCCGACGACCGGTTGGAAACCCGCCTGGAGGCGGTCGCGCGCGCGCAGGGTTTTGCCGCGTTCGGGATCGCGCGCGCCGATGCCGCGCCGCAGACGGCCGAGCGGCTGAACCAGTGGCTAGCCGAGGGACGTCACGGCGGCATGATCTGGATGGAGAGCCGCGCCGAGCAGCGCGGGTCGCCGAAAGGGCTGTGGCCTGCGGTCCGATCGGTGATCGCGCTCGGCATGAGCTATACCCCCGCGCGCGATCCGCTGGCGCTTGCGGGGCATGGCGACCGCGGCCGCATCTCCGTCTATGCGCAGGGCGGCGACTATCATGACACCGTCAAAAAGGCGCTGAAGGCGACCGCGCGCTGGCTGGTCGGCGAGGCAAAGGGCGCCGAGGTCAAGGTGTTCGTCGATACCGCGCCGGT
>JBGTUD010000310.1:0-3693 GCA_041939405.1 Sphingopyxis sp.
CCCGCCGGAGCGCCCCTCGGTGCGCTAGGCCCGGGTATCTCGGATTCAAAGACAACTTTGTCGCCAAACTAAGGCTTACCTCAAGTAAGCCCTTTGCCACTGGTGCTATCAATTACTTCTTCATGCTGCCGACCATATCTTCCGGGCGCACCCACAGGTCGAATTCCTCTTCGGTCAGGTAGCCCAGCTTCAGCGCCGAGGCTTTCAGCGTCAGGCCTTCCTTGTGCGCTTTCTTGGCGATTTCTGCCGCTTTGTCATAACCAATATGGGTATTGAGCGCGGTCACCAGCATCAGTGACTCATTCAGCAACTGGCTGATGCGGTCACGGTTAGGTTCGATACCCACCGCACAGTGCTCATTAAAGCCCTGCATACCGTCGGCCAGCAGGCGAATGGATTGCAAATAGTTGTGGATCACCATAGGTCGGAACACGTTTAACTCAAAGTTGCCGGAAGCACCGCCGATATTCACCGCTACGTCGTTGCCCAGCACCTGTGCGCACAGCATGGTCATCGCTTCGCACTGGGTTGGGTTCACTTTCCCAGGCATGATCGAGCTGCCGGGTTCATTCGCGGGCAGGTCGAGCTCGCCAAGCCCCGCGCGCGGGCCCGATCCCAAAAGGCGGATGTCGTTGGCAATCTTGGTCAGCGCGACCGCGAGCGTGTTCAGCGCGCCGGAAAAGAAAACGAGTCCGTCATTCGACGCGAGCGCCTCGAACTTGTTCCGCGCAGGCTCGAAGGCGATGCCGGTCGCTTTCGACAACTCCGCCGCCATCGCGGCATCAAAACCCGCGCGGGCATTGAGCCCGGTGCCGACCGCGGTGCCGCCCTGCGCCAGCTTGCAGATATTGTGCGCGAGCGCCCCCTCGATCCGCGCGCGGCACGCGATCAGCTGCGCGACATAGCCCGAAAACTCCTGCCCCAGCGTCAGCGGCGTCGCATCCTGAAGGTGGGTGCGCCCGATCTTGACGATGTCCTTCCATGCCGCGGCCTTGGCGGCGAGCGCATCGGTGAGGTCGGCGAGCGCCGGCAGCAGCCGTGCGGTCGTCTCGACCGCGACCGCGACGTGCAACGCGGTCGGAAAGCTGTCGTTCGACGATTGGCCCATGTTGACATGATCGTTGGGGTGGACGGGCGCCTTGCCGCCGCGCGTTCCCGCCAGCGCCTCATTCGCGATCCCGGCGATCACTTCATTGGCGTTCATGTTCGACTGGGTGCCGCTTCCCGTCTGCCAGATCGCGAGCGGGAACTGGTCGTCATATCGTCCCGCAGCGACGGCGTCGGCGGCCTTCGCGATCGCGTCGGCAAGCCGCGCATCGAGTCCATGACCGCGGTTGACGCGCGCCGCCGCGCCCTTGATCCGGGCGAGCGCATGGACGATCGGCAAGGGCATCCGTTCGTGCGCGGGGAAAGCGAAATTATGCCGGCTGCGTTCGGTCTGCGCACCCCAATAAGCGTCGGCCGCAACCTCGATATCGCCGATCGAGTCGCTTTCGATGCGCTTTGCATTCATGCCGCCAGCATCCTTGTCACCAGAATCGCTCCCGCCCAGATCATCGCGACGAGCCCCAGCAATTGCCAATAGCCGCCCTCGCCGATGCGCCGGCGCAGCCATGCGGCGGTCAGCCAGACCAGGACGAGCGCGGGGGTGAGGACGGCGAGGCTGAAACGCAGCAGCCCATCGGCAATCGGTCCGCGCGCCCGATCGCCCGCGAACAAGGCAAGCCCCTCGACGCTCCACCAGAACGCCGCGGTCAGCACGACCATGCCCGCAAGGGCCCAATATTGCCAGAAGCGCGTCGGCGGCCAAAGTTTGGCCACGACGCTATCTCTTCTTGCCGAAATCCACGGTCACGACGTTCGATCCGTCTTCGCTCGTGACTTCGGGACGGTCGTTCTCCGCTTCGTCATGCGGCTCGGGCTGCGCGGCTTCGTCGTCGCTGACCTGGAATTGCAGTCCGAAATCGACCGAGGGATCGACGAAAGCGGTGATCGACGCATAGGGGATCGTCAGCATCGACGGCGTCTGGTTGAACGACAGGCCGACGCAGAAATGATCGTCCTCGACGCTGAGGTCCCAAAAGCGGTTTTGCAGCACAATCGTCATTTCGTCGGGGAATTTGGCGACCAGATGCGCCGGAATATCGACGCCGGGCGCCTGCGTCTTGAACGTGATATAGAAATGATGTTCGCCGGGCAGGCTATCGCTCCCCTCGACCTGCGACAGTACGCGGCCGACCACCGCGCGCAGTGCATCCTGCACGATTTCGTCATAGGGAATCAGGCTGTCGCGGACGTCGTCATTCATGGCCGAGGGGGATGGACGGGCGGCGTTCGCGGGTCAAGGGGGGAGAGTCGCCTTGCAACGCGAAAAATAGCGTCTAAGGGGCATCTCATGCGAACCGCCACCGTCCAGCGCACGACTAAGGAAACGGATATCGCGATCACCGTCAATCTTGACGGGACGGGCGATTATTCGGTGTCCACCGGCATCGGCTTCCTCGACCATATGGTCGAGCAATTGTCGCGCCATTCGCTGATCGACATTTCGATGGCCGTGAAGGGCGATCTTCACATCGACCAGCATCATACGGTCGAGGATTCGGCGCTCGCGCTCGGCGAAGCGGTGGCAAAGGCGCTCGGCGACAAGCGCGGCATCGCGCGCTATGGCGAAGCGCATGCGCCGATGGACGAAACGCTGACGCGCTGCGTGCTCGACATTTCGGGGCGCCCGCACTGCGTTTATAAATCGGCCTTCTCGCAGCCGCGGCTGGGGGAGATGGACACCGAAATGTTCCCGCACTGGTTCCACAGCTTTGCGCAGGCGGCGGGGATCACGCTGCACATCGAAATGCTCTATGGCGAGAACAACCACCATATCGCCGAAAGCATGTACAAGGCGCTCGCCCGCGCGCTGCGGCAGGCGGTCGAGATCGACCCGCGCAAGGGCGACGCCATCCCTTCGACCAAAGGCGTTCTCTAAAGGCCATCCATGAGCGTCATTGCCCTGATCGACTATGGCGCGGGCAATCTTCGCTCGGTGCATAATGCGCTCGTCGCGGCGGGCGCGGATCATGTCGCCGTCACCGCCGATCCCGACCTCGTCGCCAAGGCCGACCGCATCGTGCTGCCCGGAGTCGGCGCCTTCGCGGCGTGCATGAACGGCCTGTCGGCGATTCCGGGCCTTGTCGATGCGATGGAGCGGCGCGTGCGTGGCGAAGGCGCGCCCTTCCTCGGCATCTGCGTCGGGATGCAATTGCTCGCCGACGCGGGCGAGGAGCATGGGACGCACCAGGGCCTCGGCTGGATCGGCGGCACGGTGCGCGCGTTCGATCCCGCGCCCGGCCTCCGCATCCCCCACATGGGCTGGAACGACGTCGTCCCCACCTTCGCGCATCCGGTGATCGCCGCGGGCGAGGCCTATTATCTGCACGGCTATCATTTCGCCGACGCCGCGCATGTCGCTGCGACGAGCAGTCACGGGGCGACCTTTACCGCCGCGGTGGCGAAGGACAATATCGTCGGCGTCCAGTTCCACCCCGAAAAAAGCCAGGCCTATGGCCTCGCGACGCTTGAAAGATTCCTCGCATGGCATCCGTAGATTCTGGCCTGACCATCTTCCCCGCGATCGACCTCAAGGGCGGGCAGGTGGTGCGGCTTGCCGAGGGCGATATGGCGCGCGCCACCGTCTAT
>JBGTUD010000311.1:0-3688 GCA_041939405.1 Sphingopyxis sp.
ACGGCAGTCGTCGCCAAGTCGGCCGACCGTCCCTGCTCCTCGTCATGGCCTGCGAGCGGTGCCCTCTCAATGGGCCGTCCCGCCGGCGACGGGTGATCGCCGCTGGTCATAGCGATCTACAATGATGCAAATTTGCGGATGTTACGAATATATTTCAAATATATTCGGGAGATAGAACCAGATTGGGGCCATTTTGCCGAAAGCCTCCGAATGCCCCGACTGCGATCATCGGCCCCGCTTGCGAAAATCCCAGACGGGAAGGCCGATCTTCGCAGCCTTGTCGGCGAGATTGTCCTGAATGCCGGTGCCGGGGAAGATGATAACCCCGACCGGCAGAGCTTCGAGCATCCGGTCGTTGCGCTTGAATGGCGCGGATTTGCCATGGCGGCTCCAGTCGGGCCGGAAGGCCACCTGCGTCACCTTGCGGGTTTCGGCCCAGCAGGCGGCGATACGCTCGGCCCCCGTTGGTGTCGCGCCATGGAGCAGGATCATGTCGGGATGGCGGTCGCGTGCGCGATCGAGAGCATCCCATATCGCCCTATGATCGTCGACATCGGCGCCGCCAGTGAACAGGATGCGCGTGCCCTCGGGAAGAAGTGCGGCCGCTTTCTGGCGCAATCGCGCGTCGAGAAAGTCGCGGCTGTCGATCATCGACGCGGTCATTGAGCGGTGCTGCGCGCGAGATCCGGTGCGCGGCGCCCAGGCCTTGCGGCAAAGGGTCCGGAACTGGTCGGCGGCGCATTCGCGGAAGAATTCCATCGCGTCCCGGCGCTCGATGAGGGAAATTCCCTCGCGCGTCGCCCGTTCGAGCTCGACCGAGCGGATCTCGCTGCCGTCCTGCTCGCGCTGAAGTCGGCGCTGCGCCTGTTCATTGTCGTCGAGCTGCCGCTCGACCCGCTCGCCGGCGCGGTGGAAGATGTTGACGAGATTCCAGAGCAGGTCCTCGAGGTCGGGTTCGATACGGGTTTCGACGAGGCATCCCGCAAGCGCCTCGAACATGTCGGCAACCGCGCCGCCGGCGAGATGGGCGTCGGGGAGCGGCCGCGGATCGGGCTCGTCCTCGAAGGGCCTGTGGCCGAAGAGCTGCATCTCCTGGAGCAGATAGGCCGTCGTCCCGGGTTCTGCAGGGTGGTCGTGAGGGGCGGTATCGTCGCGCATCTTGGATCTCCGTCTGTGCCAGCCGCGCCTCGTGCGGCCTTCGCGGCGACGGAGAGCGGCATGCGGGGCGGGGCTGCATCGCGGCGCGCCGCGACCGTAGCGAAGCGGAGGATGGCGGGTGCGCGGCTATTTTGCTTCGCGATGCAAAGGGGCCGGCAGGCCCCGGCGGAAAATAGCCGCGCACCCGCCGTTGCTGCCCCGCGCTGCCTGCCGCAGTCGCCCTCTCAAGAAGGCCGGGCGCGCGCCGCGCCAGTGGAAGGCCAACGCGGCCTCATGCTGCCACCCGCCCGTTCCGGCAAACCCGGCGCGATCAGAGATGCGTCAGGCGGTCCGCACTCACCAGCTGCCTGCGAAGGCTGGCGGCCAACGCGCTCCGCCCGAGGGTCTGGAGATCACCGTTGAAGTCGCCGTGCTGCGGCTCCAGCGGACAAACCTCGATTCCGCGTTCCAACGCGCGTTCCCGGAGCGTCGCCAGCGCGATCACGCCCGCCGGATCGTCGTCGCATGCAACGTAAAGGCGTCTGAGTGCAGCCGGAAACGCGATTGCGGCAAGGTGGGCTCCGGAAAGCCCCGCGATCATCGGCAACCGCGGCATGATCTGGCGTAGCGACAATATGGTCTCGATGCCTTCGCCGGCCGCCATGACGGGACCCGCCGCCCCGAAGCGCACGCCATTTCCGAGAAGGTGGCCCATGGCGCGCCGGGGAAAGGCGACCGGTGCCTTGTCCATCGCCTCGGGATCGAGCCACGTCCGATGCACGCCCGTGATTGCTCCGGCCAGATCAGTCACCGCGGCAATCATGGCTGGCCACGCCGGACGGCCGCCCGGCGCATCATCGTCGGACGGCCGATAAAAGCAGTGCGGATGAAATCGCAAGGGGTCGCTCGGCAGCACGTCGATGATAGACCGTCCGGCGAGGTAGAAGCTCGCGATGCTCCCCCCAAGCGCCTTCGATGCCGCCCAGAGCCTGCGTGCCGATTCCGGCGAGCCGGTCGGAGCCTTTGCCGGTGCAGGATTTCGGGGAGCGTCCGGCGGCGGCGGCAGGCTGAGAAAGTGACGCGCCTCCTCGAGCGTTTCGCGGAAACTGGAATGGCCGCAGCTTGCCGCGATGATGTCGAGCAGATCGCCATGATCTCCACTCGCGGCATCGGTCCATTTGCCCGGCGCACCGCCGTCGCCGCTCGCCGCAAGCCGGACGTAAAGGCTGCGCCCGGGCGTGTTACGGATATCGCCGACCATCCAATAATGGCCCTCGCGGCGTCCGCGTGAGAGGTAGCGGCGACACACCGCCTCGGCATTTTCCCCGAGACGGCGCGATATGTCGGATGCTGGACTGGACATAAGGGGCTCCTTCAGGCGGCCTTGCGATCCTGAACCCGAACGATCGGAAAGCGATCGACGAGCGCAGTGAACACATCGGCGCCAGCAGCCCCTGCCGGCACGTAGAGCTTCAGTTTCCACGAGACGATCTCGGAGATCAAGCCCATTGCTTTCAGGCGCTCGACGCCGAGATCGTTGAAGCCGACAAGCTCGACACGCCAGTCATTCATCGCGCGAACCCGCCGCAAGCTTTGCCCTTCGGCGAGCGCAAGTATGACCTCACCCGTCTGCACCATGCGCCAGGCATCGGCGACGGGCAACTTCGCCGGCGCTTCCCCGGTCACAGAAGCCGCCCATCCCTGCGAAACCTTGCGCCCGATGACCCGCTCGCCGGCGATAGTTTGCAGGCGATAGACACGCGTCGACTCCTTCGGCAGCCGCTTCCAGATCGGCAGGAGCAGACCTGCGACGATATGCAGCGTCGAGAGTTCAAATTCCGGGAGCTCGGCGAGCTCGGCGCTCCAGGCCGCGCCAAAGGTGCCTGCATCGACCGGTCGCCAGTGCGAATGCTCGAAGTCCTCGGCGAGCATTTTCATCTTCTCGAGGGGTCGCTGCAGCCCGACCCGCCGATGGACGCGGCCGTCGTCGTCGACGAGGCTGCGGGCCCGGACCTTCACCGCGGCCCGCCCCGAGCGCGCGTTGACGACGAGCTCGCCGCCCCAGCCCGAGACGATGCCCAACGCATCCTCGATCGACAGAGGTGCGACGCGGTCCTTGCGCTCGATCGTGAGGAGCTGCGTCACCGCGCCGGTGCCGGGATGCGCATAGATGGTCTCGCGCGCGGTCACCGTGAAGCTCTCGGCGCGCAGGGTCTCGAGCCCCATTTCATAGGTGCCCGCCGCGATCGCGCCTTCGATGCGGGTCGCGAGCAGGCCCTCGAAGGTTTCGAAAAGGATGTTCTGCAGATCGATCGTCAGCGCGAGCATCCGGTTGAGGAAGGTCGTGATCGGCGGCAGCTCGTCCTTCAGACCTCCGTCGTCGAGGAGCGAGAGTCCCGTGGCCGCCTCGAAGGTGAGCAGCGAGCAGTCCTCGACCTTGCCGTCAGCGAGGAGCTGATAGAGCTGGCGGAGCGCATCGCGCGCATAGAAGGACTCCAGATTGTCCTGCGGCCGAAACATGTTCTGTATCCGTGCCGTTCATGAAGCCGGA
>JBGTUD010000312.1:0-3652 GCA_041939405.1 Sphingopyxis sp.
CGCCCGCCTTCAGCCGCCGGTGCATACGTTTCCAATAAGTAATCGATTGCGTCGTCTTCGGTTTCGCCGCGCAGGAACGCGCGGACGAGGCCGATATCGGCCACATCAAGCTCGCCCGCGACGCCGACGCGGTGGTGGTGGCGCCCGCCACCGCCAACACGCTGGCCCGCATGGCCGGCGGGCACGCACCGGACCTCGCCTCGACGGTGCTGCTCGCCACCACCCTGCCGATCCTGATCGCGCCGGCGATGAATGTGCGCATGTGGCTGCACCCGGCGACGCAGCGCAATGTCGCCACCCTGCGCGGCGACGAGGTGACGGTGATGGCGCCCGACGAGGGCGAGATGGCGTGCGGCGAATATGGGCCGGGGCGCCTGCCCGAACCCGACGCGATCTTTGCGGCGATCGAAGCGGCACTTGCGAATGCGTCTGCGCCATCGATCCTGTCGGGGCAGCCCGATTTT
This sequence comes from Sphingopyxis sp., assembly GCA_041939405.1. Lineage (GTDB taxonomy): Bacteria > Pseudomonadota > Alphaproteobacteria > Sphingomonadales > Sphingomonadaceae > Sphingopyxis. The sequence goes on from JBGTUD010000312.1 coordinate 465, forward strand.
GCGCCCGCGAACCACCGCCCGCTCCACGGCCGCCGCATCCTGATCACCGCGGGGCCAACGCACGAGCCGATCGACCCCGTGCGCTATATCGCCAACCGATCGAGCGGGAAGCAGGGCTTCGCCATCGCCGCCGCCGCCGCCGAAGCGGGGGCCGAGGTGCTGCTGATCGCGGGGCCGGTGCCACTGCCCACCCCGCCGGGCGTGATCCGCGTCGATGTCGAAACCGCGCGCGAAATGGCGGCCGAGGTCGCGGCGGGCCTGCCCGTCGATGCCGCGATCATGGTCGCCGCGGTCGCCGACTGGCGCGCCGCCGACACTGCGGCGCAGAAGATCAAGAAGGACGGCAGCGGACAGGTTCCACCGCTCACGCTCGCCGAAAATCCCGACATCCTTGCCAGTGTCGCGCAAAGTGCCGAGCGCCCGCCGCTGCTGGTCGGCTTTGCTGCCGAGACGAACGACGTCATCGCGCATGCCGAGGCGAAGCTGGCGCGCAAGGGATGCGACTGGATCGTCGCCAACGATGTTTCCGCCGATCCGATGGGCGGCGAAAGCAACCGCGTGCATATCGTGACGCCCGCCGGCGTCGACAGTTGGGACCGGCTGCCCAAGGAAGCCGTCGCCCGCCAATTGATGGAAAAGATCGCCGATGAACTCGACCGACGCGCACCCCTTGAATCCGATTGAGATCGCGATCCAGCGCCTGCCCAATGGCGGCGGCCTGCCCCTGCCCGCCTATGCGTCCGATGGCGCGGTGGGGATGGATGTCGTCGCGGCCGAAAGCCTGACGATCCGCCCCGGCACGCGCCATGCGGTCGCGACGGGCTTTGCGATGGCGATCCCGCCGGGATATGAGGTACAGGTGCGCCCGCGATCGGGACTGGCGCTGAAGCATGGCATTACCTGCCTCAACACCCCCGGCACGATCGACAGCGATTATCGCGGCGAGGTGAAGGTGATCCTGGCCAACCTTGGCGACGAAAGTTTCGAGGTGAAGCGCGGCGACCGTATCGCGCAGCTGGTTCCCGCGCCGGTCCAGCGCGCGACCTTTGCCGAGGTCGCGGCGCTCGGCGATACCGCGCGCGGCGCGGGCGGGTTCGGGTCGACCGGCGTTGCAAGCGGCGGGGCGGAGGATGAGGAAGAAGATACTGCGGCGCCCGCGGGGCTCGCCTCGCTCTCCGCGCTCAAGATGCGGCGGCCGGGCGAATAGGCTTGCTGTCGGACGCCGAACTCGACCGTTATGCGCGACAGATCATCCTGCCGCAGTTCGGGGGTGCGGGACAGGCGAAGCTGAAGGCGGCGCATGTCGCGATTATCGGCGCGGGCGGGATCGGCTGCCCCGCAATCACCTATCTGGCGGCGGCAGGGGTCGGGCGGCTGACGATCATCGACCATGACCATGTCGAATTGTCGAACCTTCAGCGGCAGCCGCTGTTCACCGATGCCGACATTGGCGCCCCCAAGGCCGAGATCGCCGCGGCGGCGGCGCGGCGGATCAACCCGCATGTGATCGCCGAAGCGCGGGTCGCGCGGATCGACGCGGGCAATGCCGAAGCGATGCTGGCGGGGGCGAGCCTGATCCTCGACGGATGCGATAATTTTGCGACGCGGCTGGCGGTCAACCGCGCCGCCGTGGCGCTGCACATTCCGCTGCTGTCGGCGGCGATCGGCGCGTTCGAGGGGCAGATTGCATTATATGAGGGATGGCGCGCCGACAGCCCCTGCTATGCCTGCCTGGTCGGCGACGACCCCGACCGGCCGGGGATCAATTGCGCCGAAGCGGGCGTGATGGGCGCGCTTGCCGGGATGATCGGGACGATGGCGGCGCTGGAGGCGGTGCGCGCCCTGACCGGGTGGGGCACTCCGCTGGCGGGGCGCCTCGCGATCATCGACATGTTCGAGCGGCGCTGGCGCGAAGTCGCGGTCGCCAAGGAACCGGAGTGCCCGATATGCCGGGGCTGAACATCATCGTTGCGGCGGCGGAGGGGCGGCATTTCTGCGCAGCGCTGGAGACCGCCATTGCGGCCGTGGCGCTGGGCCAGTCGGCGCGCTTGTTCGTGCAGGGCGATGCCGCAGCGATGCTGCGTGCGCCCGCGGGCTTTGCCGACGACGGCGCGCGGCGCGCCGTGGGGCTGCCGGGCCTCGGCGAATTGATCGACGAAGCGCTGGCGAGCGGAGTCGAGATCATCGTGTGCCAATCGGGGCTGGCGCTCGCCGACCTGACCGCAGACCGCATTGTCGGCGGTATCAAGGCGGGCGGGGTCGTCAGCTTTCTTGCCGCGATCGCGGCAGAGGACCGGCTGATCGTCTATTAATCGGTCAGGGGTTGTCGCAGACCTTGATCGCTGCGGGAGCGGGGCGGGCACCTTCGGGGACGAAGCGCGCGAGATAGCCTCCGGCATGCTGCTTGTCGTTATAGGACAGTAGCTTGTACCCCACCGCCTCGAACTCGCAGACGAGCAGGCGAAAGGGCGTGCCATGCTGCGCGATCGGGCGATCGCCGTCGACGACGATCACCTGCCCACCCTCGCGCAACGCCGGCCGCAGGCGCCAGAGGAAGGCATAGGGTTCGCCGATCTCGTGATACATATGCACCATGAACACGCGGTCGAAGCTGGCGGCGGGCAGGCGCGGATCGTCGACCGCGCCGAGTTTCAGCGAGACATTGTCGAGCCGTTCACGCGCCACGCGGTCGGCAAGCCGTTCGATCACCTCGGGCATGATGTCCTGCGCGAGCACGCGCCCCCCCGCGCCGACGCGCTGGGCAAGGCGCACCGTATAATAGCCGTCGCCCGCGCCGATGTCGGCGACCGTCATGCCGGGGCGGACGTCGGCCGAATCCATGACGTCCTCGGCCTCGTTGACGCGGTCGCGCGCCTCTTCGGTCGACCATTTGGTCGAAACGGTCGGCGCGACCGGCCGGTCGGCGGGCGGAAATTCGCGCGCGGTTTCGATGCGGTCGCCGTCCTCGCTCCATGGGCCGTCGCAGCCGCCAAGCAGCAGCGCCAGCGCAGCGAGGGCGCCGCGCCCCATCAGTCGATGTCCTCCACCTCGACCTTTTCGCCCGTCACCTTCTGCGACAGCGCCGCCGCCATGAAGGGGTCGAGCGCACCGTCGAGCACGTCGCCCGGCGCGGTCGAGGTCACGCCGGTACGCAAATCCTTGACCAGCTGATAGGGCTGGAGAACATA
>JBGTUD010000313.1:0-3637 GCA_041939405.1 Sphingopyxis sp.
AAGGCGACGATGAACCTGCGCGTCGATGCAAGCGGCCGCGCGGTGGTCGAGGGTGCGCAGACGGAGATCGGCGGCAACGACCGCTATATCGCGATGTGCCGGCGGCATTTCATGGCCAAAAGGCGCGCGGCGGCGAGCGATGCTTGACCGGCTTTATGTCGAACTTGCCGATGGCGACCTGCGACTTACGAAGCTTGGCGAGACGCACCGCGACGCACTGCGCGCGACCTGCGCCGCCGACGCCGACATTTGGCCGATCTATTCGGCCAGCTATGATCCGCAGCATTTCGATGCGAGTTTCACCGCGCTGATCGGCGGGGGGAGCCGGATGCCCTATGCGATCTTCGATAACGAGCGACTGGTCGGCATGACCGCCTGGCTGCGCCCCGACGTGTCGGCGCAGACGGTCGAACTGGGCAACAGCTATCTCCATCCCGCCGTGCGCGGCACCGGTCTCAACAGCCGGATCAAGCGGCTGATGATCGATCATGCTTTCGCGGTCGGCATCCGCCGCATCGAATTTCGCATCGACGAACGCAACGGGCGAAGCCAGGCTGCGGTCGCCAAGCTCGGCTGTACCAAGGAAGGCGTGCTGCGGGCGGAGCGCATCACCTGGACCGGCCATGTTCGCGATACGGGGCTCTGGTCGCTGCTCGCGGACGAGTGGGCCGCGGAACGCGTTGGGTGAGGTCAGCACCAGTTCAGACTCGATCTGCTAGCGCGCCCATCCAATGCCGGGTGGGACAGCAGAAAGATTGGACATGAAACGGAATCTCGCACTCTCCCTGGCCGCCATGCTGCTTCCCCTTTCGGCAGCGGCGGCCACCGAGCCCGCACAAGAGCCGCGCCAGCTGGGCGTCGAATCGAGCATCATTTTTCCCAGCGACAGCACGATCCGGAACTGGCGGGCCGATCGCGATCGCGGCATCTGGATCGAAGGGCGCCGCGGCGAATGGCATTATGGCACGTTCGTGGGCTTTTGCCGCGACCTCGATTTCGCGCACGCGATCGGCGTCGAAACGCGCGGTGCGGGCCGGCTCGACAAATTCGCGTCGATCGTCGTGCGCGGCGAACGCTGCCCGCTAAGCTCTTTCGTCACCTCGGCTCCGCCGCCGTCGAAGCGCGACAAGGCAAAGGACGTCATGGGCGAAAAACCGGCGGCAAATTGACAAGCGCGGCCCGGCGGGCCTAGCGCGCCGGCGATGAACGGCTGGATCATATTCGACAAGCCCGTGGGGCTCGGATCCACGCAGGCGGTGGGTGCGGTGAAGCGCGTCTGCCGCGAGGCGGGGCTGGGCAAGGTGAAGGTCGGCCACGGCGGCACGCTCGATCCGCTGGCGTCGGGCGTGCTGCCGATCGCGCTCGGCGAGGCGACGAAGCTTTGCGGGCGGATGCTCGACGCGTCGAAGAGCTATGACTTCACTATCGCTTTCGGGACCGAGACCGCGGGGCTTGATGCCGAGGGGGAGGTTGTCGCGACGAGCGACGTGCGGCCGACGCTGGCCGACGTCGCAGCGGTGCTGCCGCGCTTCACGGGGGCGATCGAACAGGTGCCGCCCGCCTTTTCGGCGATCAGGATCGACGGCGAGCGCGCATATGATCGTGCGCGCAAGGGCGAAGACGTCGAGATGAAGGCGCGAGCGGTAACGGTTTATTCTCTTCAAATCCTCCCCACTTGTGGGGAGATGGCAGCGCGCAGCGCTGACGGAGGGGGCGCGCGGCCTGAAGCGTCGGCTGAGGCCTACACCCCCCTCCACCATCCTGCGGACGGTCCCCCTCCCCGTGCCGGGGAGGAATTAGAAGAAATCACCCTCACCGCGCATGTTTCGAAGGGTACCTATATCCGCAGCCTTGCGCGCGACATTGCGCGCGCGGTGGACAGCGTCGGGCATGTCACCATGCTTCGCCGCACCAAAGCGGGGCCGTTCACGCTCGAACAGGCGATTTCGCTGGACAAATTGAACGCTTTCGGCCAAGGCGCCGCGCAATCAGAGATTATTCTGCCGCTGGAGGCAGGGCTGGTCGACATCCCGGCTCTTGACCTTTCCCCGGAAGCGGCAGGGGCGATCCGTCAGGGTCGCGTCTGGACCGGGGTTAGCACGCACGACGGGCTCTATTGGGGACGCGACGCCGAAAACCGGCCCGTTGCCTTGATCGAGGCTTTGGCGGGAACGCTGAAGGTCGTGCGGGGCTTCAATCTGTAAGTCACGATGTTCGAGGAAGAAAGACCATGTCGATTACCGCCGAGCGCAAAGCCGAAGTCATCAAGGACAATGCCCGCGAAAAGGGCGACACCGGTTCGCCGGAAGTCCAGGTTGCGATCCTGACCGACCGCATCAACACGCTGACCGAGCATTTCAAGGCGCACCACAAGGACAACCACAGCCGCCGCGGTCTGTTGATGATGGTCAACAAGCGCCGCAGCCTCCTCGACTATCTTCGCAAGAAGGACGAGGGCCGCTATCAGGCGCTGATCGCGAAGCTGGGTCTTCGCAAATAAGAGTTCGAGGGCGGCTCCGGGTTCGGAGCCGCTTTCATTTTATCCGTTCGGGCTGAGCCTGTCGAAGCCCCGTCCTCTTCTTCGAGAAGGAAGAGCGGCCCTTCGACAAGCTCAGGGCGAACGGAGTTGGAGGAACTGTCGCAATCCGGCGATGGTTTTGCAAGCAAGGGGCCAAGAAGCGGCCCCGAACCGCCCCCGGCCGGACTGCCGGGAACTAGAGGCCCCGCCCGGCATAGGGCCCGGCGGGCGAAGGAAACCACATGTTTGACGTGAAAAAAGTATCGATCGAGTGGGGCGGTGAAACGCTGACGCTCGAAACGGGCAAGGTTGCCCGCCAGGCCGACGGCGCCGTCATGGCGACGCTGGGCGAAACGGTCGTGCTGTGCGCCGTGACCGCCGCGAAGTCGGTGAAGGACGGGCAGGATTTCTTCCCGCTCACCGTCCATTATCAGGAAAAATATTCGGCCGCCGGACGCATTCCGGGCGGCTTTTTCAAGCGCGAACGCGGTGCGACCGAAAAGGAAACGCTCGTTTCCCGCCTGATCGACCGTCCGATCCGCCCGCTGTTCGTCAAGGGCTTCAAGAACGAAGTCCAGGTGGTCATCAACGTCCTGGCCCACGACCTGGAGAACGATCCCGATATCGTCGCCATGGTCGCCTCCTCGGCCGCCCTGGTCATCTCCGGCGCCCCCTTCATGGGCCCGATTGCCGGCGCGCGCGTTGGCTTTGAAGATGGCGAATATGTGCTGAACCCAACCGTCGATGACATGCAGGACCTGCGCCTGAACCCAGAACAGCGTCTGGATCTGGTTGTCGCCGGTACCAAGAACGCTGTGATGATGGTTGAATCCGAAGCCTACGAGCTGACGGAAGCAGAAATGCTGGGCGCGGTGAACTTTGCCCACCAGCAAATTCAGCCTGTTATCGATCTGATCATCGCACTGGCCGAAGAAGCCGCCGCCGAGCCTTTCGAATTTGAAGCGCCTGATTACAGCGCGTTGTTCGAAGCGGTAAAAGCCGCCGGTGAAACCGAAATGCGTGCGGCCTTTGCGATCAGCGACAAGCAGGAGCGCACCGCCGCTGTTGCCGCCGCTCGTGAAACCATCAAGGCCGGTCTCACTGATGAGCAGCTGGAAG
>JBGTUD010000314.1:0-3617 GCA_041939405.1 Sphingopyxis sp.
AAAGCGCGGTCGATCTGCGCCAATGCGGCGTCGAGCGCCTTCTGCCTGTCCGTTCCGTTCACTGATTTCCCCGATTCGACGAGTGATAATTGTCCGGCCATATGCCGTCCTTTCCTGCTCTAGAGCGACAGCGGGCGCATCGCAACGCCGGACCCATGTGCCACATTTGTTCTCATGGAACAAGAGGGGAACATAATATAATTTCTGCTTCCGTCATCCCGGCGAAGGCCGGGATCTCGCCGGTGCGTCAGGTATCGAAGGTGCGATCCCGGCCTTCGCCGGGATGACGACAGGTTTGATCTGCTACGCTCCGAACTCTTCCAGCGCCGCCTCGACGTCGCTGATCCGGAATGGCTTGGTAATCAGTTTGCGATGCGCGTGCGACGGCGGGATGACGTCGCCTCCGCCCGAGGTGAAGGCGAAGGGAATGCCGTGCTCGGCAAGCGCATCGGCGACCGGCCAGCCCTTTTCATCGCCGAGGTTGATGTCGACGAGCGCGCCTGCGAGCGGTTCGGAGGCGATGAACGCCAGCGCCTCCTCGTTGGTCGTCGCTTGCGCAGGTTCGGGCAGGCCGAGCGCGTCGAACATGTCGACGAGCATCATGCCGATCAGCACATCGTCCTCGACGATCAGGATGCGCGGCTCAGCCATCCTGTCCTCCGCGGTGCACCGCGTTGTCGAGCGCGGCCGATGTCGCCTCCGCCAATTGCGCGACCGAAAAGGGTTTGGGCAGAAACGACACATCGTCGATGTCGATCGACTGGCGAAGCTGCTCCTCGGCATAGCCCGACATGAACAGGACGGGCAGGCCGGGGCGCTTTGCGCGCATGGCGCGCACCATCGTCGGCCCGTCCATCGTCGGCATCACGACATCGCTGATAACCAGATCGATCTTTTCCATCTCGGCAAAGCGTTCCAGCCCCTCCTCACCCTGTGCGGCGGCGACAACCGTATAACCCGCACGGGCCAGCGCGCGTTCCGCGACCGCCCGCACCATATCTTCATCCTCGACCAGCAGGATGGTTCCGCTGCCCCATTGGCTCTTCCGGGGCTTGGCGGGCGGCGGTGGCGGCGTTTCGCCTTCGACACGATGGACGGGCAGATAGATGGTAAAGCTCGTCCCCTCGCCCGGCCTGCTGTCGGCAAAGATAAAGCCCGCCGACTGCTTGATGATGCCATAGACGGTCGACAGGCCGAGCCCCGTCCCCTTGCCCACATCCTTGGTCGTGAAAAAGGGCTCGAAAATCTTGGGCAGCACGTCGGGGGGAATACCCGTCCCCGTATCGCTGACCTTGAGCGCGCAATAATCGGCCGGGGGCATGAATTCATTGTCCAGCTGGCGGACGTCGGCGGCCGACACCGGATAGGTTTCGATCGTCAATGTTCCCCCGCCCGGCATCGCGTCGCGGGCATTGACGGCCAGATTGATGATCACCTGCTCAAGCTGGCCGGGGTCGGCGCGCACCGCGCCCAGCCCGCGCCCGTGATGCACCGACAATTGCACCGTATCGCCGATCAGGCGCTTCAGCAGGTGCGACACTTCGGAGATCACGTCGGGAAGCTGCAATATCTGCGGCCGCAACGTCTGTTGCCGCGAAAAAGCAAGCAATTGCCGCGTCAGGCTGGCGGCACGGTTGGCATTGCTGCGAATCTGCTGAATGTCGGCCTAATCGCTGTCGCCCGGCGTGTGGCGCATCAACATCAGGTCGCACGCGCCGAGCACCGCGGTCAGGATATTGTTGAAGTCGTGCGCGACACCGCCCGCGAGCTGGCCCACCGCCTGCATCTTCGACGCCTGCGCGACCTGACGCTTGAGCCGCGATTCCTCGCTCGAATCCTTGAGGCTCAAAAGCACCGCCGCTTCGCCCAGGCCGCGTACACCGACGACGCGCATCGACACCGGATCGCCGCTCTGCCCGGCCAGCCGGATCGACAGGTCGCCGCCGACCTGCTGTCCGCTGCTGTGGCGGCGGATCATGTCGGCGAGCGGCCCCTTGTCCTCACCCACCACAATGTCGCCGGGGTAACGCGGCATCTTGCCCTCGGGCAGGTTCGCCGCGCGCATGAAGGCGCGGTTCATATAGAGGAAGCGCCCGTCGCGATCGACCATCGCCAGCCCGAAAGGCAACAGCGAGAGGAGCGTTTCGACATAGGTTTGCGCGGTACCCCGGTCGGCCGGACCCATCTCTTCGTCGAGCATGGCAAGCAACATGGGCGAATTGCCGTCGGCGGGCGCGAGCGCGATCTGGATCAAGCGCACGGGCGTCGCCCGGTCGCCCTCGCGCGCGAAATAGAGCGAACCCGCGTCGTCGAGGCGCAACATCGGGGCGACATCGCGCCCCGCGAAATGGCGCGAATCCGTTTCACCCAGGGCGCGGAGCAGAAACGCCTCATTGGCCGCGCGCAGGCGGCCCTCGCTGTTCACGAGCGCGGCCATCACCCCGGCATGGCCGAGCGTGCGCCCTGCCGGGCCGCCGAGGTGGCGGGTCAGTTCGGCGACAAGATCGAGCCGTTCGACCGCGGCAAAGCGCCAGACGAGATAATCGTCGGCCTGCCCGGTGCGAGTGACCTGCGCACGCAATTGCAGCGGGCCTACGGCAATATCCTCGGCGCGCCCTTCGCCGTCGCGCCACGCCGCGCGGCCGGCATTTTTCAGCAGTTCGGCGCCGCGGCCGTCGAGCGGCAGGCCCGGCGGCGTAACAAAGCCCCCCATCCACGTCGCGAACAGATCGTTGGCACACACCATGCGCCCCGCACGATCGGTCACCGCAATGGCGACATCGTCGTGATGGATCGCCTGGCGCAGCATCGTCCAGTCGGGGGGCAGTGCCTCCCTGCTCGCCGTGGCAGGAAACAGGCGGCGCACGAGCAGCGTGCCGCCCGCGGCAACCGCCAGGCCGGCGGCAAAGCCTGCCGCCACGGTCGTGCTGCGCGTGGCCCAGAAGAGCAGTGCAACCGACACGAAGGCGAGCGCCGCGATCAGCGCCATGTCGAGCCGCGACAGCTGCGCGGGTGGCATGATCGTTTCCGCAGGGCCCGCCTCCCTGATGACAACACCATCAGCGGAGGACAGGCTTTGCGCGGTCAAGTCACATTCTTTCTATCGGCGTTCTACCAGATGCGAACGCGCTCTTCGGGCGTCAGATACAGCTTCTGGCCGGGTTTAACCTGGAACGCCTTATACCAAGGATCAAGGTTGCGCGACACCCAAGTCCGCTGGATCGACGGCGAATGCGGATCAGTCGTGATCCGCTGCGACAGATTCTGCTCGCGATAATTGCGGCGCCACACCTGTGCCCAGCCCAGGAAGAAGCGTTGATCGCCGGTCATGCCATCCAGAACCGGTGCCTCCTTGCCGCCCAGCGACTTTTTATAGGCTTCATAGGCCACGGTCAGGCCCGCCAGATCGCCGATATTTTCGCCCAGCGTAAAGGTGCCGTCGAGCTTTTCGCCCGGCAGCACTTCATAGGCGTCATATTGCGCGATCAGCGCCTTGCCCGCGGCCTCGAACGCCGCCACGTCCTCGGGGGTCCACCAGTCGGCAAGCTTGCCCGTTTCGTCATATTTCGCGCCCTGGTCGTCGAAATGGTGGCTGATCTCGTGCCCGATCACCGCGC
>JBGTUD010000315.1:0-3599 GCA_041939405.1 Sphingopyxis sp.
TGGCGGTTGAGCTGCGTCGGATCGTGGGTCGCGAAAAATACGTCGAGCAGATCGTCATAGCCGATCACCGCCGGGTCGAACGTGATACGGATGGCCTCGGCATGGCCCGTGTCGCCGCCGCATACCTGCTTGTAGGTCGGGTTGGCGACGGTTCCACCGATATAGCCGCTTTCGACGCCCTCGACCCCCGCAAGCGACTGGAACACCGCTTCGGTGCACCAGAAGCAGCCTCCGGCGAAAATGGCGGTTTCACGGGTCATGGCGTCGATCCTTTCGGGAAAACGGGATGGCGCCGAAATAGGGTGGCCGCTCGCCTATTCCAAGGGTGGCGGTGCGTCGACCAGCGGCGGGCGCAGCGGGTGGCCGGCCGCGCGTGCGGCGGCGATCGTGGCGGCTTCGGCCTCCAGCGTCCTGACGCGGTCGCGCCAGCCGGGGTGGGTGCCGGCCTGAAATAGCGGCCGTCCGCTGCGCTGTCCGAACTTCGACCAGAAGCGCGCAGCGGCGGCGGGGTCATAACCCGCGCCCGCCAGCAGCCAGACCGACAGGCGGTCGGCCTCGATTTCGGTCTGGCGAAACAGCCGGGCGCTCCGTCCGAATTGTTTGCCCAGCCCGCGATCGACCCCCGCCGCGTCGAGCCGTTCGCGGTGGCGGAGGATATTGTGTGCGAGCTCGTGGGCGATGGCGGCGGCAAGTTCGTCATCGTCGCCTGCAAAATCGGCCAGCCCCTGATTGACCAGCACCAGCCGTCCGTCGGCGACTGCACCCGGCTTTTCCCTGGGCTCGACTCGAAAATCGCTGACGCAGCCGGGAACGGGGCGGAGCGGAATTGTCCGCCCGTCGGTCAAGCCGATCGTGATCGTCGCATCGGCACTTCGCGCCGCCAACAGCTGCTCCAGCGCCTCAATGCGGCCGAAAGGATCGCTTCCGTCTGTATCATCGAGCGGTCGGAAGTCGATCGATGCGACCGCGTCGCCCTTTTTCAAACCGGATCGGCCGGCCGGGGAGCCGGGGGCCGCGGCCGCCACAAAGCTGGTATCGAACGCACCGGTTTCATAAGCAGCGCGGGCGGATTCCCATTGCTGCTCGTCATAGAGGCGGCGGTCGCCCCAGATGGTGCCCATCTGCGCCTGCCGGACCGGACACCAGGCCGCGTTGGCGGTGGTGAGCCGGAAACCGATCGCCGCGACGCGTGCTTCGGTCGCGGCCAGCGCGGCGTAAGGGGAGGGGGCGGCGTTCGGCGTCGCGGAGGCGAGCGGCGGCGCAAGGAGCGCGAGAAGGGCAAGGATCGGTCGGATGCGGCGCGGCATGGGGTCGCTTATCAAGCGGCGGCTGTCGCGGCCATGAATTTCGGGAACATCCCGCGCCTGCCAGCCTCTTGCCTATCGACGGACAAGCGCCGATAGGGCGGCGATGACCCATAATCCGGCCCATTCTCCGTCATCTTCCTCGACCGCTCCGCGTCCCCACGCATTGGCGCGCTGGCTGTGGGCAGTGGCGCTGCTCGTGATCGTCGTGGTCGGGGTCGGCGGCATTACCCGGCTGACCGAATCGGGGCTTTCGATCACCGAATGGCGCCCCGTTTCGGGTGTGTTGCCGCCGCTCAATGAGGCCGACTGGGTCAAGGAGTTCGAGAAGTACAAGCAGATTCCGGAATATAAGGAGATCAACCTCGGCATGACGCTGGCGGGGTTCAAGGCGATCTTTTTCTGGGAATGGCTGCATCGGATTCTGGGCCGCCTTGTCGGCATGGCGCTCCTCCTTCCCTTTGCCTTTTATGCTTGGCGCCGCGTCATTCCCGCGGGTTATGGCTGGCGGCTGTTCGCGCTGACCGCGCTCGTTGGCTTGCAGGGGGCGATCGGTTGGTGGATGGTGGCATCGGGGCTCGAATATCGCACCGACGTCAGCCATTATCGCCTTGCGGCACATTTGCTGACCGCGCTGTTCCTGCTCGCCGGGCTGGTTTGGACTGCGCGCGACCTGGGCGCGCTCGCCCGCGATCCGGCCGCGCGGCCGGCGCGGTTGACGGGCGCTGCGATGGGCGTGGTTGCGATCCTGTTCGTCCAGCTGCTACTCGGCGCATGGGTCGCCGGACTGAACGCCGGCTATGTATCGAGCAGCTGGCCGATGATGAACGATCATTTCGTACCCGAGGGGATCGATTGGAGCGGCGGCGCGTGGCTGGCGCTGACCAACGACCCTTTCCTTATCCACTTCCTCCACCGCTGGTGGTCGTGGGCCGCCGCCGCGGCCCTGCTGTTGCTTGCGCGCACGTTGGCGCGGCGCGGCGCACGGCGCGAAGCGGCTTATTTGGTTGCGGTCGTCGCCGTGCAAATGCTGCTCGGTATCTGGACGGTCGTTTCGGGCGTGTCGATGTGGGTCGCGGTGATGCACCAGGTCGTCGGCGCGATCCTCGTCGCCGTGGCCGCCGCTGCGCTGCACCGCCTGGGCCGCCGCGAGGCGTGATGCTGGGGGCGACCCTCGGCGCTTTGCTGTTGGCAGCTCCGGCCTTGCCCGCCGCTGTCGGGGGCGAAGCGCCGGCAGTTTCGGCGTCCGACATTCAGTTCGCGCCGCCGCTCGGTCGGCCGATGCGCTATCGCGTCACGACGCGGCGGATCGGCCGCGACGGGTCGCTTATCGATTTTGCGATCACCTATGACCTGCAATGGCAGCGTGCAGGGCGCGGTTATCGGCTCGACGCGGTGCTCCGGCGGATCGATTCGAACGCGCCGCCAGCGGTCATGCGCGCGTTGACGATGATGCTCGAACCGCTGGTGGACGAACCCATGGCCTATATGGTTGCCCCGGACGGCAGCCGGATCGACCTGATCGATCCCGATCGCCTGTGGGAACGGGCATTGGGACGAATCGAGGCCGCGGGCGCCGAAGGCAAGCGCGCGGAGGCGCAACAGCTTGCGAAGCTGGTGGCCGCGCTGCCGCCTGCCGAACGCGACCGGCTGGCGAGCGCCGATATTCGGGCTTTGCTGGCGGCGACGATGCGCGAAATTCCCTCCCGTCCTGGCGCCGATACCGCGATACGGCACGATGGCGCGACGCGGATCGTCGCGAAAACCGAGCGCGCGTCGATGGCGGTCGGTGGCGCCGACCGCGCGCTGGCCACCGACCATATCTGGACCATCGATACCGCGACCGGGCTGGTCGTCCGCGAGCTGCGGCAGAGCTGGCTCGTCGATACGGGGGAGGAGGGGCGCACGCTTGTCGAAGAGCGCGTTCGCGCCATCGAGCCGCCCGCCTGATCGTTCAGGGTATCATAATACCCGTCAGCAAAGCCGCGCTGTGCTTGACTTTTCGCATGTTCGGCGTCATTGCCCCGCTCCGAAGCGCCGCCCCGTCCATCGCGGACTGGCGGCGCCCTTTGTTTCGGGGCGCTCGTGCTCCGGTCCATATCTGTCAAGGAGCGTGCCATGAAGGCGCTGACCAAGACGACCCAGTCGGCGAACGCCGCGACGGTCGAAAAGAAATGGGTGCTGATCGACGCCGACGGTCTCGTCGTGGGCCGCGTCGCGACGATCATCGCCAACATCCTGCGCGGCAAGCACAAGCCGTCGTTCACGCCGCACGTCGATTGCGGTGACAATGTC
>JBGTUD010000316.1:0-3589 GCA_041939405.1 Sphingopyxis sp.
GATCGGGTGCGACGCAGGGTTTTCGGGCTTGGTCATCGGCTGTTAGGATGAAGATGATAGAGGGCCGCACCATGCAAGGGAACGGTGAACATCCGGCTAATGACGATGCGGGGCGCACCGCAGCCTTTGCGTCGCCCTTTGACCGCGCCGAATGGTTCGACCTGCTCGAAGCGCACGGCTTCGCCGCCGGGGGCCGCGTCGACGCGCGCGGATCGGCGAACGGGACGGCGGCCTGGCTGCCGCTGCGCATCGAGGCGCCGGGCCGTCTCGCGGGCCTTACCAACTGGTACAGCTTTTCGATCCGCCCCCAAATTTCGGAAGGCGATGGGCGGGGCAGCGCACTGATCGACCTGTTTGGCAAGCTTCGCGGCCAGGCGGCGCAGATCGATCTCTATCCGGTCCGCGACGACGACCGGGCGGGCATCCAGTCCGCCTTGCGCGGCGCTGGCTGGTGGGTGAAAGCGACGGCGGCGGGCGACCGCCACTGGCTCGACCTCGGCGCCATGGACCATGACGCCTGGTGGGCCGCACGCCCCGGCGCGCTCCGCAGTACGGTCCAGCGCAAGGCGAAAAAGGGCATCGTCGCCATCGAGCTTTACACGGCTTTCGACCCCGCCGCCTGGGACGCCTATGAAGCCATCTACGCGGCAAGCTGGAAACCCGAAGAGGGCGACCCCGCGCTGCTCCGCGCCTTTGCCGCGATGGAAAGTGCGCGCGGCACCTTTCGCATGGGTCTCGCGCGCATCGACGGCACGCCCGTCGCCGCGCAGTTCTGGACGGTCGAGGACGGCACCGCCTTCATCCACAAGCTCGCGCATGTCGAGGACAGTTTGAAAGCATCGCCCGGCACCCTGCTGTCAGCGGCTCTGTTCCGCCATGTGATCGAAATCGACGGGGTGAAGCGCGTCGATTTCGGCACCGGCAACGACGCCTATAAGCGCGACTGGATGAACCGCCACGACCCGCTCTGGCGCATCGAGGCTTTCAATCCGTCGCGGCTCGCGGCATGGGGACCGGCGTTGAAGGCCTTTGGCCGTTCGTTGCTGAGGAAAGACATGTGACCGATTCCGCCCCCGAAACATCCGGCGTCGACGCCGCCCTGCGCGCGCTGCTCGCCGATGTGCTCGGCCTCGGCGCCGACCGCGCCGCCGCGCTCACCGACGACAGCGGGCTGTTCGGCGCGCTGCCTGAGTTCGATTCGATGGCCGTCGCGACGGTGTTGACCGAGATGGAGGACCGGCTCGGCATCCTCATCGACGATGATGAGGTCGACGGTGAAATTTTTGAAACCTATGGAAATTTGCTTGCCTTTGCGACGCGCAAGGTGACCGGTTGAAGGTGCAACCACTCTTTCCTTACCGTCATCCCGGCGAAGGCCGGGATCTCGCCGTGGCCGAAAACGCGGCGGCGAGATCCCGGCCTTCGCCGGGATGACGGGTCAGGCAGGGGCGACGATGACCGAACATCAGCTCCGTATAGCCCCCGCGGGCGCCCCCCGCGCCACCATCGTCGTCGTCCCGCCGCTGTTTGAGGAAGCGAACCGTACGCGGCGTACGCTGGTGCTCGCCATGCGCGCGCTTGCGGCCGAGGGATTCGCGGCGCTGCTGCCCGACCTGCCCGGCCAGAACGAAAGCCTCGTCCCGCTCGCCGAGGTCGATCTGGAGCGCTGGCAAGATGCACTCGCCGCGGTCGCGCGCACGGCGGATGGCCCCGTCATCGTGGCCTCGGTTCGCGGCGGCGCACTCATCGACCATCGCGTTAACGCTGCCGCCTGGTGGCGCCTCGCGCCCGTTGGGGGCGCCGCACTGCTCCGCACGCTGATGCGCGCGCGCGTCAGCGCCGACCGCGAGGCCGGGATCGCCTCTTCGCTCGACAGCCTGCAGGCGGCCGCGCAATCGGCGCCGCTGCTGCTCGCGGGCAACGCGCTGTCGCCCGCGATGATCGCCGGATTGGGTGCCGCCAAAGCCCAACCGGTCGAACCGCTGCGCAGCGTCGCGCTCGGCGAAGGCGGCATAGCGGGCACCCCGCTCTGGCTACGCGCCGAGCCGGGTGAGGATACCGTCATGGCGCACGCGATCGCCGCCGACATCGCCGCATGGAGCCGGTCATGCGGCATCAGCTGAGTTTTGCCTGCGGAGGCGCCGCGCTCGCCGCATCGCTCGACGATGCACCGGGCGCCGCCGGGCTGCTGATCGTGTCGGGCGGCAATGAAATCCGCAGCGGCGCGCATCGCGGCATGGCGATGCTCGCCGCGCGCGTCGCCGGCGTGGGCTATCCGGTATTCCGCTTCGACCGCCGCGGTATCGGCGACAGCGAGGGCGCTAACGGTGGCTTTGAAAGCAGCGGTGCCGATATCTCCGCCGCGATCGCCGCCTTTCGCAACGCCGTTCCGCATGTCGAACGCATCGTCGCTTTCGGCAATTGCGACGCGGCGAGCGCGCTCCTCCTCCACCAGCCGCTGCCGGTGGATGCGCTGATCCTTGCCAATCCCTGGACCTATGAGGCCGAAACGGCGGAAGCACCCGACGGCGACCCGGCGCTCCCCCCCGCCGCGGCGATCCGCGCGCGCTACCTGTCGCGGCTCACCGATCCCAAAAGCCTGCTGCGGCTGCTGCGCGGCGAGGTCGATTTCGCCAAGCTGCGCCGCGGCCTGTCGGCGCTCCGCCAACCCAAAGCCGCCGCCCCCCCCGGCAGCCTCGCCGCGCGGATCGACGAAGCCGCCGCGCGCCTCACCATCCCAGCGACGCTGCTGCTCGCCACCGGCGACCGCACTGCGCAGGCCTTCATCGCCAACTGCCCCGCCGCGCTGAAGCGCCTTCCTGCCCAACGCCTCGCAAGTCCGTCGCACAGCTTCGCTGGCGCCGACGGCGACTGGCTGGCGCAGCGGATATTGGAGGTTATGGGGCGGGTTTAGGAACTCCGCTCGCTGTTGAGGATTTGGGCTGGATTCCCCATCAATTTGGCCGTCATCCGGCAAAGGCCGGGATCTCGCCCTCGCGTATAACCAGATGTTGAGATCCCGGCCTTCGCCGGGATGACGATGCGCGCGGGCTTCGCTGCCCGCCGCTTACCCCGCCTTCTTCATCTGCCGATATTTGTGCAGCAGCGGCTCGGTATAACCCGACGGCTGCGTCACGCCTTCAAAGATCAACGCGCGCGCCGCCTGCCACGCGACGCCGTCGGGCGTCAGTTTCTCGTACAGCGGATCGTTCGCATTTTGCGCATCGACCTTTGCCGCCATCCGCGCGAGCGCGGCGTCGACCTGTTCGGGGGTGCAGACGCCGTGAAGCAGCCAATTGGCGAGCGCCTGGCTCGAAATGCGCAAGGTCGCGCGGTCTTCCATCAACCCCACATCGTCGATGTCGGGCACTTTGGAACAGCCGACGCCCTGATCAATCCAGCGCACGACATAGCCTAAAATGCCCTGGCAATTATTGTCGAGTTCGCGCGCAATTTCGGCTTCGCTCCAGTTGCGACCGCTCGCGACCGGAATGTTCAGCAGCCGGTCGAGCGACGGCACCGCCTCGCCCGCAATCTCCTTCTGCCGCGCGAATACATCGACGGCATGATAATGCAGCGCGTGGAGCGT
>JBGTUD010000317.1:0-3579 GCA_041939405.1 Sphingopyxis sp.
CACGCCGCAAGGAAAGCGCGGCGGTTATCGCCTTGAAGATATTTACCGATGTCGAATCCGTTGCGACGATCTCGCCAGCTTTGGCGCCGATCAGCCGGCCGATCTTGTCGCCGATGCGCCGCGGCGCGGTCGACCATTCGGCACCGAGCCACGAGGTGATCAGCCCCTCGCCCCACTCGCCACCGATCACCTCGGCAAGCCGCGCGGCGGTCGCCCTGGGCAGCGCGCCGAGGGAATTGCCATCGAGGTAGATCAGGCCTTCGCGCAGATGAAAGCGGCCACGAAAAGGTGCGAGCGGGTCGGCGGCGTCGAGTGCCGCGACGTCGGGGGCGCTTATCGTTTCGGTCATCCGACGTCCCTCAGTATCGCGCGAACCGGGCTTGCATCCGCCCCCACGATGCGCAGTGGCAGCGCGACAAGTTCGTAACGGCCAGGCGGCACCTTATCGAGCACCAGCCCTTCCAATATCCGCATGTCGGCCGCCTTCACCGCCTGATGCGCGTCGAGCGTTTTCGATTGTTCGGGGTCGAGCGAGGCGGCGTCGGTACCGATCAGGCGAACGCCCATTGCGCCCAGCCGCGCGATCACGTCGCTCGATATGGCGGTGAAATCGCTGTCCCATCGTCCGTGCGGGAAATTCTCATAGGTCCGCAGCAACACGCGCTCGGCGCCTTCGAGGGCGCTCCAGTCGATGTCGCCAACCTCCACCCGCCCGCGCGCATGGCGCACGTCGAGCAGCATGCAGGGCCCGATATAGGGATCGAGATCGCAGTCGGCCGAAGAGACACCATCATCGGCATAATGAAGCGGCGCATCGCCATGGGTTCCCGCATGCAGCGGCGTGAACATGCCCCCGACATTGACGGGGCAGCCGTCGCCGATCACCGCATGGCTGTGGAGCGCGAAGGCCGGCTCGCCCGGCCACACGGGAACCGCGGCGTGGAGCGGCTGCGAAATATCCCAGATCCGGCTCATGTCCGCGCTCCCTCGGCATAGTCCCCGCCCTGGCGCGGGGCGACCATCGCGGTCCGCATCGACCAGAGTTCGGGGAAAAAGCTGAGGTTCAACGCCTTGACGAGATAATTGACCCCCGACGACCCGCCCGTTCCCGGCTTGTGCCCGATCACACGCGCCACCGTCTTCATGTGCTTGAAGCGCCATTCCTGGAAATAATATTCGAGCGCGGTGATCTTCTCGGCAAGCGTGTAGAGATCCCAATGCTGATCGGGGTTGGTATAGATGGCGAGCCACGCCTGTTCGACCGCCTCCGACGGCTCATAAGGCTGCGTCCAGTCGCGCTCCAGATAATCCGCAGGAATGGGAAAGCCGCGCCGCGCGAGCAGGCGCAGCAATTCGTCATAGAGCGACGGCGCCTCGAACGCCGCCCGCAGCCGCGCGGTCGCTTCCGCATCATCCTTATGAACGATCATCATGTCGCCGCGCTTGTTGCCGAGCAGATATTCGAGCTCGCGATATTGCTGCGACTGGAATCCCGAGGCGCGGCGCAAAAATCCCCGGAAGGTCAGAAAATCGTGCGGGGTCAGCGTCGCGAGCACTTCCCAGCTATGGATCATGTGCCGCTGGATCGTCGCGATCCGGTCGAGCCCCTTCCCCGCAATTTCGAGCCGATCGCGCTTGATCGCATCATAGACGATACGCCCTTCGTGCAGCACGAGCTTGAGCCACAATTCCATCGTCTGATGCATGATGATGAACAGCATCTCGTCGGGCTTGTCCGACACGGGAACCTGCGACGAAAGCAGCTGGGCAGTCTGGATGTGCCGCGCATAGGTCAGGCCGTCGTCCCACTGGATCGTCTCGCCGTCGATCTCGGTCTCGAAAACCTCGGTCGCGCCGTCACGCGTCTGCCTGATCATATGCTTGCCTCTCCGCCTGCCGACCGCGGCGGCGCGGTCGGCAGGCCCCCATCATAGGCGACATCACCGCACCACGCATCACCCGGCGCGAGCGCCGGTTCGTCCGCGATCTTGCGATAGAGGCTTGCAAAATCGGCTTCCTCGGTCGCGGCCAGCAATTGTTCGAATCCCGCGACAACGAAATAGGTCTGCTGGAACGCATCGAAATGATAGCGCGTCCGCATTACACGCTCGATGTCAAGCCAGAGCCGCCGCGGTTCGGATGCGGTCAGGGCAAAGGCGGTTTCGGCAAGGCTCGACAACAGCCCACCGCCAAAGGCCCGTAGCTGCCCCTCTTCCACCACAAGCCCGAACTCGACCGTGTATAACCACAGCCGCCCCAGATAGTCCGACGCGCCCAGCCTTTCCGCGCGCAGCCCCGCCTCGCCATATGCGACCAGAAAATCCGCGAAGGCCGGGTCGGTGAGCATGGGGACATGGCCAAATATGTCATGGAACATGTCGGGCTCTTCGCTGTAGGCGATCTGTTCGGGCGGGCGCAGGAAATTAGCGGCGGGAAACCGGCGGTTCGCCAGATGCTCGAAGAAGGGCCGGTTGGGAATCCAGCCGGGAACTGCGACGATTTCCCATCCCGACAGCGGCCTCAGGCGTACGTTGAGTTCGGCGAAGTCCGGGATACCCGGTCCCAGCCCGCGAAGAATATCGAGTCCATGCAGAAAGGAACGGCAAGCATAGCCATCGAGCGCCGCCACTTGCCGGTCGAACAGCGTTCGCCACGTCGCATGGTGCTCCGGCGTAAACGCCGCCCAGTTTTGCGGCATGGTCCAGTCTGATGCCGCGCCTTCCGGCGGCGTATCGAAAATATGGCTCGCGGCCATGCGCTTTCTCCCACGCGAGCAGAATAGGGCCGAATGCGGCGAACATTGTTCGCGATTTGCCCTCAATCGTCGCTCATGAAAGAACGAACACAGGAAAATGGCGGCATCAAATGGGACGATGTTTTGTCATTCGACAAAAATTTGCGCTTTCGCCATGCGTTGGCGAATCATTACCGAACAGCTATCAACCCGACAATCACGCTTTCCTCGCCCCTTTTCGCCGAACCGTCAGGAGCCGAATTTATGGACAGGATAGACTGGAAAATCGTGGATGCGCTCGAACGCGACGGGCGCCAGTCGTTCGCGCAGCTCGGCGAAACGGTCGGCCTTTCCAAGTCGCCATGCTGGACACGCGTGAGGAGCCTAGAGGAGCAAGGGATCATCCGCGGATATGCCGCCCGCCTCGATCCTTTTGCTCTGGGCCTTGAAGTGCAATGTTTCGTGGAAGTTCGCATCGGCCTCGACGCCCATGCCGATTTTGAGGAGGCGGTGATGGCCCATCCGGCCATCGTCGAATGCCATACCACTGCGGGCGACAGCGACTATATGCTCAAGATTTTCGCGCGATCGGTCGATCATCTCGACGAGCTGCTGCGGCACGACCTGTCCAAACTGCCGGGGGTGCGCCGGCTGGCCACCATGATCTGCCTCAAGACCATCAAGCGGGACGGCAGCCTTTCGGCCTGGGCCAACGCCATCGAGCGACGCTAGCGACAAGCTCTACGGGCGGCGCGCGCGAGGGCGCGGAGCGAGCAACCGGTCGTTCCGGCGGCGTGCAAAACTATAGGAAGGAAATGGTGGAGCCTAGCGGGATCGAACCGCTG
>JBGTUD010000318.1:0-3560 GCA_041939405.1 Sphingopyxis sp.
AGCGCGCCTTCGGCCCACGCCCCGAGCGCGGCAGCGCCGGCCGCGGCGACGAGCATCAGCGTGTCGATCTCGAAGCGCTTGAGCTTCAGATTCTCGATGGCCTCGCGGACCGTAAACCAGCCGCCGAAGCCATAAGCGGCAATATAGAATGCGAGCGGCACCCACTCCGGTGCCGCGGCGAGCTTCTCGATCGCAAAGCCGATGCCGAGGACGAGACCGCACAGCAGCGCGAAGATCAACTCGGTCCGCTCGCCGAAAATGCCGCCATGATCATGGCCATGGTCGTGGCTGTCCTCGCCCGTATGGCCATGTTTGTGATCAGGCCCATGCGCATGATCCGGTCCATGGTCATGGCCATCATCACCATGCTGATGGGGGGCCTGTGCCGGGGTAGCCGCGGCGACGGTAGCCGATTTCTGTGTGACGCCCATATCCGAGAGTGTCTTTCTGATCGTTTCGATGGAGGTCTCCGAGCGCTGGAACTCGGCGCGCAGCGTACCGGCGGCGCCGACTTCGGCCTCGATCACGCCCGGCATTTCGCGAAGCTTCAGTCCGATCGTCCGCGCGCGACGGGCGTGGCCGACGC
Source organism: Sphingopyxis sp. (assembly GCA_041939405.1). Taxonomy (GTDB): domain Bacteria; phylum Pseudomonadota; class Alphaproteobacteria; order Sphingomonadales; family Sphingomonadaceae; genus Sphingopyxis. The sequence goes on from JBGTUD010000318.1 coordinate 587, forward strand.
CTTCGAGGTCGTCCCAGAAGAGATGTTGATATTGGTCCGTGAGCTCGGCACCGGCGCTGCGCGCGAGCTGCCGCACACGTTCGAGCGGGAGAATATCCGGACGGTAATGGATGCAGAGCTGCGGCAGCGAACCGTCGCTCGAGCGGACCACATGGACCTTGTCGACGCCTTCGCGTCCTTCGAGTTCGCCCATCAGGCGCGCGACGCAGCGGTCGGCGGTGTCAGCGACCTCAGGGAGGAGAAGCGGAATATCGAGCCGCAACTGGTCACTCATGATGCCATCCTTTTCTCTTGGCGATCGGCACTGCGATCCGGACTTACACGAAACGCCCGGCAGGATGAGGTGCGGGAGCCTTTGCGGGATGCGACCCGGCTCCCGCACCTCCCTGACAGCCGGAGATCCCTGCCCGTGGTGAGGGGGGCGATTGAGAGGGGCCTCCGACGGCCAGGTTTCGAATTCCATATCATGCGCGACGTCCGCTCGGCCGCGCGTAGCGGGACTGGACCGTCGTGCGGCGGAAATGCTTTTCGAGCGCAGCGTTCGAGCGGCGCAGGAACACCGAGCAGGCGCGGCGCAGGAAGGGATAGCCGAGCCACGAGAAGAAACCGCGGCAATCGAGCCGGTGCGTCACCTCGACACCCTGCCCGAGCTTTTCGAGCCTGTAGCTTTCCTCGATGACGAGGAGGCCGCGCATACCCGTCCGCCAGGAGAAGCCAGAGAGCCAGTCGAGCCCCGTGATCCGGCCCTCGGCAGACAGTTCCGGCCCGCGCGGTCCGCGCGGCGAGTAGACATAGTCGACGCGTTCTTCATCTCCGGGGCGATCGGTGAAGCGAAGCGTCGGATGCCAGTCGCCGTAGCGCTCGATATCGACGAGCAGACGCCAGACGCGCCCGATCGGGACCGGCAAGCGGAGCGAGGTGCCTACCGAGAACATCGGAGACCTCCTCGCTCGCGCGAGCTGGTCCGCGACGCAGGCCGGGGACCTGCGCCGCGGTGTAGACCGGCAAGATGCCGGTCAGCTCTGAACATCGGGGGGCTCCGCGGCGGATTTCCCGCCGAGGATGTCGACCGCTTCGAGCGTGATGAGCCCGATGTCCGGTATCTCGGTCAGCTGCGCCGCAAAGTCGCGGAGCCGCTGCTCCTCGTCGATGATCTCGATCACCACCGCCCGGTCATTCTCCAGCGCATGCTTGCGATGGAGATGCGCCGAGCGACCGAAACCGAGAACCGCTTCGAGCACCGTAACGCCTGCCAGCTTTTGCTGGCGAGCGAGTTCGGCAATGAACTCGAAAACCCGCTGATCGCCGAAGAAGGCGGATTCGTCGGTGTAGATGCGCAAGAGCTTGGATGCTTTTGTCATGACAGTCTCTCCCTATTCCGTGACCGGCTGAGCCGCCGGCTCCGCTTTTCGCTTCAGGAACTTCGGCTGCCAGTCCGCCCCGAGAACGACCTTTGCGATCGCTGGGAGAACAAGCAGCGTCAGGATGGTCGCCGCGATGAGGCCGCCGATGACGGTCGTCGCGAGCGGCTTCTGCACTTCGGCACCCGTGCCGGTCGCAATCGCCATCGGCACGAAGCCGATTGCGGGCACGAAGCCGGTCATGATCACCGCGCGCATCTTCTCGGTCATGCCCTCGCGGATGGCCTCCGCGAGCGGGACGTCATTCTCGAGCCGCTCTCGGATCGCCGTCATGACGACGAGACCGTTGAGCACCGCGACGCCGGCAAGGCAGATGAAGCCCACTGCCGCAGAGACCGAGAAGTTGATGCCCGTAAGCGCGAGCGTGAACACGCCGCCAGCGAGCCCAAGCGGCACCGCGAGGAACACGGCGGTCGCGCGTCCGAAGGTGCCGAGTGCCATGTAGAGCAGGATGAAGATGCCTGCGAAGCAGAGCGGCACCACGATCGAGAGCCGCTTCGACGCCGCCTGCAAGCTTTCGAACTGGCCACCCCATTCGAGGTAATAGCCAGCCGGAAGCTTCACATTGGCGATCTTCGCCTGCGCTTCGGCCACGAAGGAGCCGGCATCGCGGCCCTCGAGGTTCACCTGCACGACGACGCGCCGCTTGCCATTTTCGCGGCTGATCTGGTTGAGCCCTTCGGTCAGCCGGATCTGCGCCACCTGAGCGAGCGGCACTTGTCCGCGGATGCCGCCTTCCGAGGGAAGGAGAACAGGCAGCGCGCGGATGTCGTCGAGATTGACGCGGGTCGCATCGGGCACGCGCACGGTGATGTCGAACCGGCGATCGCCCTCGTAAAGGAGACCCGATTCCCGCCCACCGAGTGCGGCCGACACGGTGTCGGCCACCTCCTGCACCGACAGGCCGTAGCGTGCGATCGCATTGCGATCGAGCTGCACGTCCAGCATGGGAGCGCCGCCGACTTGGTCAGCCTTGACGCTGCCCGCACCCGGGATGCCCTGGAGCACCTTCACCATCTCGTTCGCGGCGAGCGACATCTTGTCAAGGTCGTCGCCGTAAAGCTTGATGGCGACGTCGCCGCGGACACCCGCGATCAGTTCGTTGAAGCGAAGTTCAATCGGCTGGCTTACTTCATAGAGCTGGCCGAGTTGGCCGCCAGCGGCCTTCTCGATCCGCTCGACGACATCGGCCTTGGAGTCGACGCCCGCCGGCCATTGATCCTGCGGCTTCAGGATCACGAAGCCGTCCGAGATGTTCGGCGGCATCGGATCGGTCGCTACCTCCGCCGTACCCGTCTTCGAGAACATCAACTCGACTTCGGGCAGCTTCGAGATGGCCGTCTCGACGTTTCGCTGCATGGCGAGAGACTGTTCGAGACTCACCGACGGAACGCGAGTGGAAGCGAGGGCCATATTCTTTTCGTCGAGCTGCGGAATGAATTCCGAGCCGAGCAGTCCGAACGCCGGGATGGCGAGGAGGAAGAAGGCGAAACCACCGGCGATGAAAGCCCAGGGCTTGGCGATCGCCTTGTCGAGCAGCGGCAGATAACGCT
>JBGTUD010000319.1:0-3523 GCA_041939405.1 Sphingopyxis sp.
GCCTTGAAATCCTTACGCTTCAGAACGTGGTTACGAACATGCCCGGCGCGGTCGCGCGCACCAGCACCTATGCGCTCAACAACGTCACGCTGCCGCACGCGCTGCGCATCGCCGACCTTGGGTGGAAAGAGGCCTTGCGCCGCGATCCGCATCTTTTGCAGGGTTTGAACGTATGGAATGGTAAGGTGACGTTCGAAGCCGTAGCGGAAGCGATCGGAACCGATTATGTGCCTGTCGAACAGGCACTCGCCTGAGACAAGGACGATAGAGCAAGATGACCGACCAAGCCCCGCCGCCTTACGACGATGACCAAGAGGAAAATGAAGTGTTGCGCGCCGCGCGCGAGCTGCAGCAGCAGCGTGAGGCGGCCGACGCCGCCGAAGCTGCCGACATGGAGGCGGGCAAGGCGAAGCGCGGATGGAAAACCGCGGCGGCCGCGGGGCTGGGCATCGGGTCGGCGGCGGTGATCGCGGCGCTGCTCTATGCCAATCGCGGCAAACTTAAATAGCACGGGCACTCGCGCCCGATCGCGATAAGAAATGGGGCGGCCCCGATAGGCCGCCCCTTTTCGTTGGCGACTGCAATCAGGCTGCCTGTTGCAAAGCCTCGATCGCCGACGTCGCGCGGGTGATCGCCTCGCCGTCCATCATCTGCTGGTCGGCGGCGATGATCTGCACGTCGGTGATGCCGACGAAACCGAGCACGTGGCGCAGATAGCCGGTGGCGAAATCATAGTCGCTGCCGACGGGGACGCCGCCCGACGCGACCACCAGAAAGGCCTTCTTGCCCTTCAGCAATCCTTCGGGCCCAGCTTCGGTATAGCGGAAGGTGCGGCGCGCGCGGGCGATCAGGTCGACCCACGCCTTGAGCGCGGCGGGGATCGCGAAATTATAAACGGGCACGCCGATGACGATCGTGTCGGCGGCTTCAAGCTCGGCGATCAGTTCGTCCGAGCTGGCGAGCGCGGCGCGCTGTTCGTCGCTGCGGTCGGCGTCATCGGTGAAATTGGCGCCGACCCATCCTTCGGTCAGCAGCGCGGGCGGGGTCCGTGCAAGGTCGCGGGTCGTGACCGCGGCGCCATAGCCCTGTTCGACAAGACGGGCGACAAGCTGGTCGGTGAGCTGGCGGGTGGTCGAGCCGCTGTAGCGGGCCGAGGTATCGATGCGAAGAATATGGGACATTTGATGGCTCCTTTGGTTTGAAATCAACAGGGGAGAGAGGGGGTGCCGCGAGCCGGGGGAACTCGCGGCACCTGGTGGACCGCCGCCTTCAGGGAGGGGGGGAGGGACGGCGGCCCGAAGACGCGCCTTAGAGGCTGTCGACGAGCACCAGCTCGGCGTCGTCGAGCGCCTCGACGGTGATCGTTCCGACATCGCGGAGCGCGATGCCGTCGCGCGGGTCGGCTGCCTGGCCGTTGACGCGGATGCGCCCGTTAGCCGAAACCAGATAGGCGTGGCGCCCGTCTTCGAGGTCATAGGACACGCTTTCCCCGGCGTTCACCGTGGCTGCCGCAACACGGGCATTGGCGCGGATAGGCAAGGCGTCGTCATCGCCTTCGATCCCGCTGGCCAGGGTGACGAACGCGCCCGAACGGTCGGCCTTCGGGAACTGGCGAGCGCCCCAGCCGGGGTTGCCGCCCGTCTGATCGGGGATGATCCAGATCTGGAACAGCGTCGTTTCCTCATCCTCGAGGTTGAACTCGCTGTGCGTCACCCCGGTCCCCGCGCTCATCACCTGAACGTCGCCCGCAGCGGTGCGGCCGGCATTTCCCATCGAGTCGCGGTGGCTGATCGCGCCAGTGCGGACATAGGTGATGAGTTCCATGTCGCGGTGCGGATGCGGGGGGAAACCCGACTGCGCCGCGATGCGGTCGTCATTCCAGACGCGCAGCGCCCCCCAACCCATACGGTCGGGGTCGTGATAATTCGCGAAGGAAAAATGATGGCGGGCGTCGAGCCAGCCGTGGTCGGCATGGCCCAGCGTGTCGAATTTGCGAATGTCGATCATTGGCCTGTCCTTTCTCTGTCGCCGTCCGGGCGCGAATGCCCGGTGGCGTTCAGTCGTTGAGGACAAAATAGGGCTTTGGATCGTTTCTTAAATAGCGTAGATGGAAAACCATTGTTTCCATTTTCCGTCATTGCGAGCGGAGCGAAGCAATCCAGAGCGGTCGCCGCATCCTCTGGATTGCCGCGTCGCCTTCGGCTCCTCGCAATGACGAACGTAGGATTTTGACGTAAGATATGGCGCTTCCCGATTATGAAGGCTGGGCCTGTTTCGTCGCCGTCGCCGACAATGGCAGCTTTACTGCCGCCGCCGCGGCGCTTGGTCTGTCGAAGGCCAGCGTGTCGAAAGCGGTAACGCGGCTCGAAAGCTCGCTCGGCATTACTTTGCTTCATCGCAGTTCGCGCGTTGTCGCGGTTTCAACCGCGGGAGAGCGGCTGCTGGGGGAGGCGCGTGCGATGGTGGCGGCGGCGACCGCGGCGACCGAAGCGGCGCGCGGCGACCGCCTCGACCTTGTGGGGCCGATCCGTCTCGCCGCGCCGATGAGCTTCGGGATCAAGGTGTTGGGGCCCGTGCTGGCGACCTTTCTCGATCGCCATCCCGCGGTCGAGATCGATCTGCTGCTCAGCGACGCGCGCAACGACCCGATTGCCGAGGGTATCGACCTGACGCTGCGCATCGCGGCGCTCGCCGATTCCAGCCTGCTTGCCCGGACGATCGCGCCCGTCGCGGCGTCGGTGATCGCTAGCCCCGCCTATCTGGAAAAACATGGCACGCCGCGCCATCCGCTCGATCTCGCGCGGCATCGGCTGATCGGCTATGGCCACCGCGAGCGTGCGATGCCGCTGCATTTCTCGCGCCAGGGCGAGGAGGCGACGGTGCTCCCGACGGGCCCGCTGTTCGCGAACAATGGCGATGTGATGGTGCCGATGATCGTCGCGGGCGGCGGCATCGCCGTGCTGCCCGACTTCATCGCCGCCGACGAACTCGCGGCCGGCACCGTCGTTCCGATCCTGACCGACTGGTCGCTGCCGCAGTCGCATCTGCATCTTTTGTCGCCGCCATCGCGGCTGCGTCCGGCGCGTGTGCGGGCCTTTTCGGACCATCTGGTCGAGACGCTCAAACGCTCGTGCAGCGGCGCGAACGCGCATTATGCCGCGCTTCGGACGCGCTGAAGGGGCGCACACGACTGTTGCACAAAGGGCGCGACTCGTGGATTTCCGCGGGTTAAATCAAAATTAACCTTTTCCCTTCATTGCTTTCATGGTTAATGTTCCGGCAGTCCTGCAACGGGGGTTGGTCGGTGACATCCTTGATGGTCATGCGATCGGTTCGCGGGATCATCGTGGAAACAGTCAAGGGGTGCCCAATGCGCGTACTGCTGATCGAGGACGAGCCGACGACCGCGAAAGCGATCGACACGATGCTCACGACCGAGGGCTTCAATGTTTACACCACCGATCTGGGCGAAGAGGGCCTCGATCTGGGTAAGCTCTATGATTACGACATCATCCTGCTCGAC
>JBGTUD010000320.1:0-3515 GCA_041939405.1 Sphingopyxis sp.
TTTATCTGACCAACGGCTACGCCGATTTTCGCGTCATTTCGGCGGTGGCGGAGCTGACGAGCAACAAGCAGGACTTCATCATCACCTATGTCGTCGAGGAGGGCGAACGCTACAAGTTCGGTGACGTCGACGTAAAGAGCGAGCTGCGCGACTTTCAGCCGGAGATGCTGAAGAAGCTGCTGCCGATGAAGACCGACGATTGGTACGATGCCAAGCTGGTCGAAGATACGGTCGAAAGCCTGAGCGAAACCGCCGGCCTGTTCGGCTATGCCTTTGCCGACATCAATCCCGAGTTCCGCCGCAATCCCGACGACCGGACGATGGACATCACGTTCAACGTCGCCGAAAGCCCGCGCACCTATGTCGAACGCATCGACGTCAACGGCAACACGCTGACGCACGACAAGGTCGTTCGCCGTGAATTTCGTCTCAACGAAGGCGATGCCTTCAACAGCTTTGGCGTCAAGCGCACCGAAAACCGCATCAACAGCCTGGGGTATTTCCAGGAAAATCTGGAGATCGAGCGCAAGGAGGGCAGCGCCCCCGACCGCATCGTCCTCGAAACCAATGTCGAAGAAAAGCCGACGGGCGAGCTGTCGCTGTCGGCGGGTTTCTCGTCGATCGAGAATTTCCTGCTCCAGGCGTCGATCCGCCAGCGCAACTTCCGCGGTCTCGGCCAGCAATTGCAGGCATCGGTCAATTATTCGAGCTATTCGAAATCGGTCGAACTCGGTTTCACCGAACCCTATCTGTTCGATCGCAACATCTCGGTCGGCGGCAGCGTTTACCGCCGCGACCTCAATTCGTTCAACTTCATCGACAACGACCGGCGCACGACCTTCGAGCAAGTTACCACGGGTTTCCAGCTCAATGCCGGCGTGCCGCTCACCGAATTCCTGTCCTTCTTTGGCCGTTACAGCCTCAACTTCGACGATGTGACGCTCGACCGGTCGATCTATTTCTTTGGCGACCAGTGCGATCCGCTCGTTGCCGGCCGCTATCTGTGCGACGCGATCGGCAAGCGCACGACGTCGCTCGTCGGTTTCACGCTCGCCTATGACGATCGCGACAACCGGCTGCGCCCGACGCGCGGCCAGTCGGCGTCGATCAGCCAGGATTTCGCCGGCCTTGGCGGCAGCGTCAAATATGTCCGCACGCGCCTTGCCGCGTCGAAGCATTTCAATCTCGGCAGCCGCTTCATCCTCAATGTCTCGGCCGAGGGCGGCTATATCTATTCGTTCGGCAGTGCCCCGACGCCGACGAGCGACAAGGTCCGGCTGATCGACCGCTTCCAGCTCGGCGAACCGCAGATGCGCGGTTTCGACATCCGCGGGATCGGCCCGCGCGTGATCCGCTATGCCGCGACCTATGACCCCAATAATCCCGTCATCGATACCAGCCGGGACAATCGCGGTCAGATCGACGACGCGCTCGGCGGCCGCGCTTATTATCAAGGCCGCGTCGAGCTCGATATTCCGCTGGGTACCGGCGCGAAAGAGCTGGGCCTCCGGCCGTCGATCTTCCTCGACGTCGGCTCGGTGTTCGGCGTGAAGCGCCCGACGCTCACCACGCTCGACGATTTTCGCGACACGCGGCCCGGCGTGCCGGGCAGCGGCCTTTACAAATTCCTGTGCCGGAATGCCTCGACGGGCGTAACCCAGTTCGCCGATGAAACGACGACCACGTCGAACGGCGTGACGACGGGCACCGGGCAATATACCAGCTGTCCCAGCGGCTTCTCTTCGCTTGCTCCATTCGAGGAACGCTTCTTCGGCGACACATGGATGCCGCGCGTTTCGATCGGCGCCGGGGTCAATTGGAACTCCCCCTTCGGTCCCTTCCGGATCGACTTCGCTTACGCCCTTCGCAAAGAAGAGGGCGATGATACCAAACGCTTCTCATTCAATGTAGGAACCCAATTCTGATGAAAAAACTTCTTGCCGCTTCCGCGCTGGCGATCGCCGCGCTGTCGGTCTCGCCCATCCTGTCCGCCCCCGCCATCGCGCAGGCGAAGGGCGTCGCCGTCGCCGACGTGCGCGTCGCCGCGGCGCGTTCGAACGCTTTCCGCACGGCCTCGCAGCAGATCGAGACGACCTACAAGGCGCAGATCGACCAGCAGCAATCGCGCGGCCAGACACTGCAGGCCGAAATCAACGTGCTGATCGCCAAATATAATGAGGAGGCGAAAAAGACGCCGCAGAATCAGGCTGCTTTGCAGGCTGCCGCGAAAGCGGTGCAGGACAAGCGCCAGGCGGCGCAGACCGAACTCGCTCAGATCGGCGCGCCGGTCGACCTGGCCATCGCCTATGTCGAGGACCAGATCAGCGTGCGCATGAACGAGGCGATCAAGGCGGCGATGACCGCGAAAAAGGTCGACCTGCTGCTCAACCCCGACGCGGTGCTCGCGCGCGAGAATAATGTCGACATCACCGACGCCGTCGTCACCGAGCTCAACCGCATCCTGCCGAACGTGTCGATCGCGGTCCCGGCCGGCTATCAGCCGGGTCAGCTCGTCCAGCAGCGCAACCAGCAGCTGATGGACGCGGCGCGCGCGGCGCAAGGCACCGGAACGCCCGCGCCGGCACCGGCCGGTACGCAGCCGACCACGCGCTAAAAGCCATGGCGGACGGGGAAGGTATGGGCGAAACGATGGGGCCGGTGGATATTCGCCGGATCCTGACGCTGTTGCCGCATCGTTATCCGATGCTGCTCGTCGACCGGGTGGAATCGATGGTGAAGGACACCTCGATCCACGCGGTCAAGGCGGTGACGATGAACGAACCCTTTTTCCAGGGTCATTTCCCCGGCCGGCCGATCATGCCCGGCGTCCTCATCGTCGAGGCGCTGGCGCAGACGGCGGCGGTTCTGATGATGTATGGTCAGGACACGGCTGGTCAGTTTCCCGTGTTCGCCGGGATCGACAGAGCCCGCTTTCGCAGGCAGGTCGTGCCTGGGGACGAGCTGCTCCTGGAGTTGACGGCGATTCAGCAGCGCACCGGGGCTTGCAAGCTGCGGGGTGTGGCCCGCGTCGGAGCCGAAGTCGCCGCACAGGTCGAGATATTTGCCGTGCTGCGCACAGCCGACTGACAATTCTGGCGACATCAGAAAAGGGGCTCCCGGATGCAGCCATCCGGGAGCCCCGTTGACGTCTTAAGCTGAGTTGAGCTCTACTTCAACATCATCATCTTGTCGGTGCGCGAGAACACCGGAGTGGTCAGCCGGTAGAAGTAGAGGCCGTTGCCGGCTCCCGAACCAGCGCCGGACTGCGAGTTCCACTCGGCGCCGAAGCGCACGTAGGAGCGCAGGGTGCCGTAGTCGGTCTGGGTGCGGGCGTCCATGTCGAACACGCCGCGAACGCGGGTCAGGTAGTCCGGATCGTCGCCGTCCACGAAGGGATAGGCGAACACGCCGACGCCGGGGCCGTTGAAGGCGGTGCCGGAGGCCGACGAAATGGACGGGTTGAAGGTGCCGACAGCGTTGATGTACGTGTCAAAACGGGCGTAACCGCCGATCTT
>JBGTUD010000321.1:0-3502 GCA_041939405.1 Sphingopyxis sp.
CGACGCCGTCGTTCGCCGCGACAAGCAGCGGATCGTCAAACCCCGCCGCTTTCAGATCGAAAAAGCCCCCGAATCCGCCCAGGTCGGCGTCGGCGCCGGGGCGCCGCGTCGCGCGGGCGAGCGGGGCGATGGCACGGATCAGCGCGTTGCCGGTCTCGATCGATACGCCGGCCTCGGCATAAGTGTAGGAGGCGGGTGAGTTGTGCTTGGAATCCATGGCCAGCGCGACTAACGACTCTGGCCACGAAATGCCATGATTTCCTTGTCGGCGACATTGCCTTTGGCGTAGTGCATGCTTGAATCGTCATCCCGGCGAAGGCCGGGATCTCGACATCGCGCCAAAATGCGGCGATTGAGATTCCGGCCTTCGCCGGAATGACGAAAGAAGGTTGGGCGTCCTGAGATTGGGAACGAAGCGTAAATATTATATGATTTCGGCTGCTTTCCCCCGTCTCACGTCCCGACCGATGCTTGATGTCATTCGCCCGCGCGACTGGCGGTGGGCAACGCTTGTCGGCTTTTTTCTCGCGATCTTGCTCGCCGGGATCGTCGATGGACAGATCACGCGCGGCAATCGCGGCATCACCCCGATCAATTCCAGCGGCGATTTTCTGGCGAGCGGTATCCGCGTCGATGTCACCGGCGACAATGCCGACGATGCGCGAACAAAAGGCTGGCGCGAGGCACAGCGGCAGGGCTGGGCGCAACTTTACCGCCGTCTCAACGGCACCGACGGCCCGGCACTGACCGATTCGGTGCTCGACGGCATCGTCACCGCGATCGTCGTCGAGGAAGAACAGATCGGGCCGCGCCGCTATGTCGCGCGGCTCGGCGTTCAGTTCGACCGCGTGCGCGCCGGACAGATTTTGGGTGTCAGCGGCCGCACGCTGCGCTCGCCGCCGCTGCTCGTCATCCCCGTCTATTCGGTCGACGGCGTCCAGCAGGTGTTCGAACAGCGCAGCGCGTGGCAGCGCGCGTGGGCCGAATATAATACGGGGCAGAGCGCGATCGATTATGTCCGCACCGCAGGCACCGGCGCCGACACGTTGCTGCTCAATACGGGGCAGATCGGACGGCGCGGCCGCGTGTGGTGGCGCGTCATCCTCGACCAATATGGCGCCGCCGACGTGCTGATCCCGATCGCGCGCATCGAATATGCCTATCCCGGCGGTCCGATTCGCGGCCATTTCACGGCGCGGTTCGGGCCCGACAACAAATATATCGCCAGCTTTACCATGACCGGGCCCAGCCCGGCCGTGCTGCCCGACATGATGGAAAAGGCGGTGGCGCGCATGGATCGCATCTATACCGAGGCGCTGGAATCGGGCGTGCTGCGCACCGACACCTATCTTGTGCTCGAAAAGCCCATCGAGCGCGACGAACTGCCCGAAGAAACGGCGGCGGGCGACGACGATGCGCTGCCCGCAGAAGTGGATGGCAGCGTCCCCGTGACGCCGCCCGCGGGCGTGCAGAGCTTTACCGTCCAATATAGTTCGCCCGACGTCGAATCGGTCACGGCGACCGAACGCGCCGTGGCGGCCGTGGCGGGGGTTCAGTCGGCGTCGACCACCAGCCTCGCGCTCGGCGGAACGTCGGTGATGCGCGTGACCTTCCGCGGCGACCTGTCGGCGCTGCGCGCGGCGCTCGCGGCGCGTGGCTTCACCGTGCAGGAAGGCGGCGGCCAGCTCCGGATCAGCCGCTGATGAGGCGCCCCGGATCAGGCCAGATCGCCCTGCCGCTCGACTGGAGCGCGGGCGGAGCGAACGACGGCCCGCTCATCGTCGGCACCAGCAACGCCGATGCGGTGCGCTATCTGCGCCATGTTTCGACCTGGCCCGTGCGCACCGCGGTGCTCACCGGGCCGCGCGGTTCGGGACGCAGCCTGATGGGGCGCCTGTTCGCGGCGGACACCGGCGGGCGCGTGATCGACGGTCCCGGCAGCGTGAGCGAGGAGGAGCTGTTTCACGCGTGGAACGCGGCGCAGGCGAGCGGCACGCCGTTGCTCGTCATCGCCGATGCACCGCCCGCCGAATGGAATATCGCCTTACCCGACCTTCGCTCGCGCCTCGCCGCCGTGCCCGTGCTGACGATCGGCGATCCTGACGATTGCCTGGCGCGCGATCTCATCGAGGCGCTTTTCGCCCGGCGCGGCATGGCCTTGGCGCCGGGCGTTGCCTCCTATATCGTGCCGCGCATGGAACGCAGCTATGCGATGATCCACCGCGTCGTCGCGGCACTCGATGCGGCATCGCTCGAAAAGGGCGGGGGAATCGGCCTGCGTCTTACGCGTGAAACATTATTGTCACAGGGGCTCATCGATCCCGATTTGCTCGAAAGACAGGATGTTTCATGTCGATGACCGGTCAGCCGCTTCGCGCCGACAATGACCCCGTGGCGGCGCCACCGCCGCCAAGCTTTGGCTCCGAACGCTTTTTCAACCGCGAACTGTCGTGGCTCGCGTTCAACCGACGGGTGATGGAGGAAGCCCGCAACCCCGCGCATCCCCTGCTCGAACGGCTGCGGTTCCTGTCGATTTCGGGCAGCAATCTCGACGAATTTTTCATGGTCCGCGTCGCGGGACTGAAAGGGCAGCAGCTTCAGGGCATCGACGATCCCTCGGCCGACGGCCGCTCGCCGGGGCAGCAGCTCGCCGAGATCGAGGCGGAGGTTCACCGCCTTGTCGATCAACAGCAGAGCGAATGGCAGTTGCTCCATCGCCAGCTCGCCGAACAGGGCATCGTCGTCCATGGCGCGGGGTCTGACAAGGAAGCGTTGCGCGCCAGTCTGCGCCAATATTTCATCGACCAGATTTTCCCGATTCTGACGCCGCAGGCGCTCGATCCCGCGCATCCCTTTCCCTTCATTCCCAATCGCGGACTTGGTGTCATTTTCGACCTTCAGCGCCGGGCCAGCGGCGATACGGTGCGCGAACTGGTGATGATTCCCGCGTCGCTGCCGCGTTTTGTCCCAGTGCCGGGTCAAGCGAGCGGCTTCGTCCCTATCGAATATCTGATCGAATTGTTCGGCGACCTTCTGTTTCCGGGCTTCGTCATCCGGTCGCTCGGCGTGTTCCGTATCATCCGCGACAGCGACATCGAACTGGAGGAAGAGGCCGAGGATCTGGTGCGCCTGTTCCGCACCGCGATCCGTCGCCGCCGCCGCGGCCGCGTGATCCTGATGGAGCTGGAAGCCGACATGCCGGCCGAAATCGCCGCCGTCCTGAACGCCGATATTCAGGGGCACGAGGCGATCGTCGCCAAGATCGGCGGCTTCATCGGACTGGCGGCGCTGTCGGCGCTCGTTGACGTCGATCGCCCCGACCTGAAGTTCCCGGCCTATTCGCCGCGTTTTCCCGAACGCATTCGCGAACATGGCGGCGATTGTTTCGCGGCGATCCGGTCGAAGGACATCGTTGTCCATCACCCCTATGAAAGCTTCGACGTCGTCCTTTCCTTCTTGCGGCAGGCGGCGGCCGATCCCGACGTCGTCGCGATCAAGCAGA
>JBGTUD010000322.1:0-3493 GCA_041939405.1 Sphingopyxis sp.
ACGAGATAGCGGCCTTCCCACGCGATCGAACGCAGCGCGGGCTCGGCATAATCGCCGCCGACCGCGTCATAGATGACGTTGGCCCCGTTCGGGCCCACGGCTTCCTTGAACTTGTTCGCAAGCGCCTTCGACTGGTCCTTGTCGAACGGCTGGCGGCCATAGACGACGACCTCGTCGGCGCCCGCATCGCGTGCGATCGCGGCCTTTTCCTCGCTCGAAACCCCGGCGACAACGCGCGCGCCCAGCGCCTTGCCCAGTTCGACCGCGGCGATGCCGACGCCGCCCGATGCGCCGAGCACGAGCAAGGTGTCGCCTTCCTCGATATGCCCGCGATCGACGAGCGCATGGATGCTGGTGCCATAGGTCATCAGCAAGGACGCGCCTTCGGCAAAATCATATCCGCCCGGCAGGCGATAGACATTGTGGACACCGACCGCGACCGCTTCGGCCATGCCGCCGTTGCCGCACCCCGCGATAACCCGGTCGCCGCGCTTGAACTCGGTCACGCCTTCGCCGACTTCGGCGACCAGCCCCGCTACCTCGCCGCCGGGAGCGAAGGGTCGTTCGGGCTTGAACTGATATTTGTCCTCGATGATCAGCGTGTCGGGAAAATTGACCGCACAGGCTTTCACGTCGATCACGATCTGGCCCTTGCCCGCGCGCGGGCGCTCGATCTCGCCAAGGGTCAGCGTTTCGGGACCGCCGGTTGCGGTCGACAAGAGAGCCTTCATCATCTTCTCCTCAGTTCGTTATGCCGCCGCCGGCCGCATCCAGGGCCGCTCGGCGTCCAGCTTTTGCTCATAGGCTGCAATGGCTGCGGCGCTCTTTTCGGTCAGCGAAATTTCGTCGAGCCCTTCGAGCAGACACATCTTGCGAAAGGGATCGATTTCGAATGGGAATCGGTCCTGAAATTGCGTCGTGACCGACTGATGCTCCAGGTCGACGTGGATCGGATCGGTTGCCGCGACTTCCAGCAGCCGGTCGATCGCGGCCTGCGGCAAGACGACGGGCAGGATGCCGTTTTTGACCGCATTGCCCGAAAAAATGTCCGAATAGCTGGGGGCGATGACGACGCGGATGCCAAGGTCGCCGAGCGCCCACGCGGCGTGTTCGCGGCTCGACCCGCATCCGAAATTGTCGCCCGCGATCAGGATCGGCGCGCCCTTATATTCGGGGCGGTCGAACAGATTTTCGGGGTCGGCGCGCAGGCTTTCGAACGCGCCGCGCCCCATGCCTTCGCGGCTCACCGTCTTCAGCCAATGCGCCGGGATGATGACGTCGGTATCGACATTTTTGAGGCCCAGCGGGATCGCGCGGCCCTCGACCTGGTTGAGCGGCGTCATCTTATTCGGCTGCCTTGGGAAAGGCGGGCAGTTTGCCGACGTCGCGCGGCTCGTGCTGGATGATCACCGTCGCCCCCAGATTTTTTGCCAATCGCTTGAAGCGGTCGAACGACGCCAGCGTGTCGGCGCGGTCGGTGTTGAAGGTCGGCACCCCCTCGCTGTCATAATTTTCCTGGAAGTGCGCCTGATCGCCGCTCAGCAGCACCGGTCCCATCCCGGCGAGCCGCACGAGCAGCGTATGGTGCCCCGGCGTATGCCCGGGCATGGCGAGCATCACGACGCGGCCGTCGCCGAAAATATCCTTGTCGTGCGCCACGGGCTCGACCGCACCGCCGCCGTCGATCCAGCGCGCAAAGGGTTTGGAATTGGCGGAACCGGCGCGTTCGGTCGCCGTCAACCAATCCCAATCGCCTTTGCCGATATAGAGCTTGGCGCCGGGAAAGTCGGGAAGCTGCCCGATATGGTCAAAGTGGAAGTGGCTGATGCCGACGATGTCGATGTCGTCGGGCTTGACGTCCAGTTCGGCAAGCTGCTCGATCAAGCTCTTGCGCACAGTCGCCGACATGTCGCCCTTTGTGTCGAACGCCGCGCCTTTCAGCGCGGTCGGCAGGCCGAGATCCCAGAGCATCAGCTGGTCGCCGTGGCGGATCAGATAGCAGCCGACCGTCAGGTCGCGGCTTTGCCCCGGATAGGCCTCGGTATCCGAAAAGGCGTTCAATCGGTTGACGCGCACCGTCCCGCAATCGAGCCTGGTCAGGCTGAGCTTCGCGTCGGCCGGCCGGGTTTCGGCGGCGGCAGGCGCAGCCAAAGATATTGCCGCGGCGATCGATGCGAGAGCTTTGCCGATCATATGCTAGATTTCCCTTCGTTGCCGTTCACGCCATCAACTCGCGCACGTCGGTCAGCTTGCCCGTCACGGCGGCAGCCGCGGCCATCGCGGGGCTGACCAGGTGCGTGCGGGCACCCGGCCCCTGGCGGCCGACGAAATTGCGATTGCTGGTCGATGCGCAGCGTTCGCCCGCGGGCACCTTGTCGGGGTTCATCGCAAGGCACGCCGAACAGCCGGGTTCGCGCCATTCGAGCCCAGCGTCGATGAAGATGCGGTCGAGCCCTTCGGCCTCGGCCTGGCGCTTCACCAGCCCCGATCCGGGGACGACGATCGCCCATTTGACGTTATCGGCTTTCTTGCGCCCCTTGATGACCGCGGCGGCGGCGCGCATGTCCTCGATCCGGCTGTTGGTGCAGCTGCCGATGAAGATATTTTCGATCGGCACATCCTGCATCCGCGTGCCGGGCTCGAGCCCCATATAGGCAAGGCTTTTCGCCGCCGCCGCCTGCTTCGACGGATCGGCAAAGCTTGCGGGGTCGGGCACCACGCCGGTGATCGGCACGACATCCTCGGGGCTGGTACCCCACGTCACGCTGGGCGCGATGTCGGCGGCGTCGATAACGACGACCTTGTCATAGGTCGCGCCCGCATCGGTGGTGAGGCTCCTCCAATAGTCGACCGCCGCATCCCAGTCGGCGCCCTTGGGCGCATAGGGGCGGCCTTTGAGATATGCGAAGGTCACATCGTCGGGCGCGATCAGCCCGGCGCGCGCGCCGCCCTCGATCGCCATATTGCTGACGGTCAGCCGACCCTCGATGCTGAGCGCGCGGATCGTACTGCCCGTATATTCGATGACATGGCCGGTACCGCCCGCCGCGCCGATCGTGCCGGTGATGTGCAGGATGATGTCCTTGGCGCTGACGCCGGGCCCGACCTCGCCCTCGACGCGAACCTCCATCGTTTTGGCGGGCTGGAGCAGCAATGTCTGCGTCGCCAGCACATGTTCGACTTCGCTCGTCCCGATGCCGAACGCCAGCGCGCCGATGCCGCCGTGGCACGCGGTATGGCTGTCGCCGCAGACGATGGTGGTGCCGGGCAGCGAGAAACCCTGTTCGGGGCCGACGACATGGACGATGCCCTGTTCGGGGGCGATCGCGTCGATGTAGCGGATACCGAACGCGGGCGCGTTCTTTTCCAGCGCCGCGAGCTGCGCCGCGCTTTCGGGATCGGCGATGGGCAGGCGGTTGCCCGCGGCGTCGCGCCGCGCGGTCGTCGGTACATTATGATCGGGCACCGCCAGCGTCAGGTCGGGGCGGCGCAC
>JBGTUD010000323.1:0-3459 GCA_041939405.1 Sphingopyxis sp.
AGGACATCTGCTTCGTTCCCGACGGCGACTATGCCACGCTCGTGAGGAAACTGCGCCCCGAGGCCGACGATCAGGGCGCGATCGTCCATGTCGACGGGACGGTGCTCGGCGCACACAAGGGGCTGATCCACTATACGGTCGGTCAGCGGCGCGGGATCGAGATCGGCGGGCAGGCCGAACCGCTTTATGTCGTGCGCCTCGATGCGGCGACGAAGGAAGTGATCGTCGGACCGCGGCGCGCGCTTGCCGTGGCGGGCGCGCGGCTCGGCGAAGCGAACTGGCTTGCGGATGTCGAGGGGCGCAATGTGCTGGCCAAGGTGCGCAGCATGGCAAAGCCCGTTCCGGCGCGCGTCAGCGACGACCGCCTGATCTTCGCCGCGGCCGAATATGGCGTCGCGCCGGGGCAGGCGGCGGTGCTCTACGATGCGGCCGACGCCAGCCGCGTACTCGGGGGCGGGTGGATCGAAGAGACCTTCCCCTCCCACGATCTGTTCGCGGAATAGATTGAGTTTTTCTTCCCGATGCCGCAGCTTGGCGGAAAATCGGGGAGGAATATGATGGTCAACATAGTCTTGCGCGGCGCCGTCCTGCTGTGGGCGGCCTTCTTTGCCATCGTCGGCGCGCGCGGGTTGTTGGATCCCGCGAGCTATACCGATACCTTCGGCTTCACGATCAGCGGCGTCGCGATCAACACGCTGCGCGCCGATCTGTCGTCCTTTTTCCTGGTATCGGCAGGCGCGGCGGCGCTCGGCGCGCTGGTCCCGGCTTGGGTGCGCGCCTTGCTCGTACCTGCGGCGCTTTACGGCACCGCGCTCGCCGGACGGCTGTTCGGCGTTGCAATGGGGGACCCCACCAATGCGGGCATCGTACAGGGCATGATCGTCGAGGCCTTGTCGGTCCTCCTGATGCTCGGCAGCTGGTGGACGCTTTCGCGTCCCGCAGCGGTGGCCCAAGAGGACGCCGCCGACACGGTGCATTGAAGACGGCGCGCCGGGGGCGGCCCTAACCCAGCCACTCGATCCACGCGCCATGCGCGTGGGCGTGCGCCAGCTTGCGGGGGTCGCCGCCGCCGGGCCAGTAACGCACGACCAGTTCGTGATGGTGCACCGTCCGGTTCGCCTCGAGCGCAACCCAGGCGAGCGGGCGATCGGCCGTCGCGCGCGCGGCGGCGGCTTCCATCGCGGCGGTGACGCGCGCCTGCTGGTCGGCGGGCACATATTGCCAGACGATCGAGTGCATCAGCACCCGCGTCGTTCCCGCCGCCTGCGGCCGTGCGAGTTCGGCCTCGACAAAATCGGCGGCGTTGGCGCGAGTCAGATCGGGCTTTTGCTTGCCGGCCTCGGCAATCGCGGCCTCGATGCGCGCAAAGCGGACGGCGTGTTCGGGCCAGATATAGGCTTTGAGCCGCAAGGCCTGCGCCGGGTCGTTGAGGTCGACCGGCGCGACGTCGCAGCCTTTGAGGCTTTTGATGTCGATCCCGTGCATCGGCGGGTGGTTTCCCCGCCAGTCGGGTGCGAAGGCGATCGCGCCCGGATTTGGTCCGACATGCACGCCGCCAAGGTCGTAGTGATAGCGGTCGATCATCAGGTTGATCCCAGCGCTCGATCCGATTTCAAGGCAGTCGAAACGCGGCGGCAGGCCGCGGTCGGCGAGCCACAGCATCGCGGCGATGAAATTCGACGAGCGCCCCGCTTCGTTCGTCTGTGGCGGACCGTCGAGCCAGGTCAGGAGCGCGGCGTCGTGGCGGCGCACCACGCCGGCAAGCACCGCGGCGTCGTTAATGTCCTCGGCATCGGCGTAGATCGGCGCGAGTTCGTGCGCGGCGCCCGACAGGTGCAGCGCGTGGATGCCGCCTGCGGCGCGCAGCGGCAAGGCATCGGCGAGCGGTGCGCCTTTCCAGTCCGCAATGCGGCGCGCAAAATCGCTGGCGGGTGCGTCGAGCAGCGTGGCCAGCGCCGCGACGATCCGCGCGGTGACGCGGGCGTCGTTCGCGCGGCAATAGGCGACCTGATTGGCAAAGGCGGTGCGCACCGCCCGGGCCCCCGTGTCTGCCATGTCGATCGGCTGATAACGCTCGCTCATTGCCCTTTCTCCCGGCTCCGCTTATGGGCTGGCGCGCTTATGCCCGAACCGATCATCTTTGCCATCCCCAAGGGACGCATTCTCGACGAGGCGCTGCCGCTGCTTGCGCGCGTCGGGATCGAGCCTGCGGCGGATTTCTTCGACAAGAAAAGCCGCGCGCTGGTGTTCGGGACGAATCAGCCGCATATCTCGCTGATCCGCGTACGCGCGTTCGACGTCGCGACCTTTGTGGCCCACGGCGCCGCGCAGCTTGGCATCGTCGGGTCCGATGTCGTCGACGAGTTCGATTACAGCGAGCTTTACGCGCCGGTCGACCTTGGCATCGGCCATTGCCGCCTGTCGCTTGCGGGGCCGGAGGGCAGCGCGCCGCCGGGGCTGGGCGAAAGCCATATCCGCGTCGCGACCAAATATCCCGCGACGACGCGCCGCTGGTTCGAGGCGCAGGGTATCCAGGCCGAGTGCATCAAATTGAATGGCGCGATGGAGATTGCGCCGAAACTGGGCCTCGCCTCGCACATCGTCGATCTGGTTTCGACCGGACGTACGCTCGTCGAAAATGCGCTTGCCGAGCAGAAAATCATCAGCGACGTGTCGGCGCGGCTGATCGTCAACCGCGCGGCGTTCAAGCTCAATTCGGCCGAAGTGCCCGCGCTGGTCGAGAAATTCCGTCAAGCGGTCGGTAATGCGTCGGCTTGATGCCTCCGCGCCCGGCTTTGCCGCCGCGTTCGACGCGCTGGTAAACGATCGGCGCGAAAGCGCGTCCGACGTGTCGGCCGATGTCGCGGCGATCATCGCGCGCGTGAAGGCAGAGGGCGACAAGGCGCTCGCCGACTATACCGCGCGTTTCGACCGCTTCGACCTCGATGCGAGCGGCTGGAGCATATCCCAAGAGGAATGCGCCGCCGCCTATGCGGCGCTGGCGCCCGAGTTGCGCGATGCGCTGAACCTCGCCGCGGATCGCATCCGTGCCTATCATGCCGCGCAATTGCCCGAGGACCGCGACTATCGCGACGATACCGGCGCGCGGCTGGGCGCGCGCTGGCGCGGCGTCGATGCCGCGGGCGTCTATGTCCCCGGCGGGCGCGCTGCCTATCCCTCGTCGGTGCTGATGAACATCATCCCTGCGAAAGTCGCCGGGGTGGAGCGCATCGTGATGATGACGCCGACGCCGGGCGGCGAGGTCAACCCGGTGGTGATGGCCGCGGCGCATATCGGCGGGGTCGATGAAATCTTGCGCGTTGGCGGCGCGCAGGCCGTCGCGGCGCTCGCTTATGGCACCAATCGGATTGCGCCGGTCGATGTCGTCACCGGCCCCGGCAATGCGTGGGTGGCGGAGGCGAAGCGCCAGCTTTATGGCGTCGTCGGCATCGACATGGT
>JBGTUD010000324.1:0-3458 GCA_041939405.1 Sphingopyxis sp.
GCGATATTGTCGAACTGGTTGGCCCAGATCGCATTATCGGTTTCCTCGGCAATGCGGCGTGATGTGTGAACGAAATGGCCGGGATTGGCGAACGGTGCTGGCGGGACGAGCACCAGCTCGGCGCCGAGGGCACGGATCGTCGCCATCTTCTCCGCGCTCTGATTGTCGGGCATGACAATGATCGTTCGGTAACCGAGCGCATTGGCGACAAGCGCAAGCCCGATTCCCGTATTGCCCGCCGTCCCCTCGACGATCGTGCCGCCGGGCGCCAGGCTGCCATTTGCTTCGGCGTCGCGGACGATATAGAGCGCGGCGCGATCCTTCACCGATCCGCCGGGGTTGGCATATTCGCACTTGCCCCAGATTTCGCAGCCGGTCGCTTCGCTGGGGCCTTTGAGCAGGACGAGCGGCGTATTGCCGATCAGGTCCAGACTGGTTTTGGCAATGATCATGCCCTTGATCTAGGGCCGAGCCCCGCCCCCCGCAAGACAGCTTCGCTTGCCCTGCCGATGATCGGCCTTTGTCGACGAATGACGTTCTGCCGCCGACCAACGACCGCCAGCAGGGTCGAACGGGCTTGTATTTGTGACAGTATAACATTACTGAACCGCGCCATCCCCAATCAAACAGGATTTGTTCGGTCCCATGCGCTTTCTCTCTTCCGCCGGTTTCACCCTTGCCCTCATCCTCTCGGCGCCCGCCTTCGCGCAGGACCGCCCGGCGACGGGAAGCGACGACGATGTGCACACTCGCGAACCGATTATCGTCACCGCGCCTTATGTGCGCAGCCTCGACATCCTCGGCAATGTTTCGGTGCTCGAAGGCGACGAGCTGGCGCGCGACCTCCGCGGCCAGATTGGCGACAGCCTGACGCGGCAAGCGGGCGTTTCGGCAACCAGCTTCGCTCCTGGCGCGTCACGCCCCGTGCTGCGCGGTTTTTCGGGCGAGCGCGTCCGCGTCTTGACCGACGGCATCGGATCGATCGACGTGTCGAACACCTCGGCCGACCATGCGGTGACGATCGACCCGCTCACCGTCGAGCGCGTCGAAATCCTGCGCGGCCCCGCAGTGCTGTTGTTCGGCAGCCAGGCGATCGGCGGGGCGGTGAACCTGTTCGACCGCCGCATCCCGCGCAAGGTGCCCAGCGATCACGTCCACCTCGACGCCATCGGCGGCTATGCCACTGCCGCCGACGACCGCAACGTCGGGGCGTCGATCGACGTCGCCCTCTCGCCGCAGATCGTCGCGCATCTCGACGGCAGCTGGCGCAAGACCGGCGACGTGCGCACGGGCGGATTTGTCTATGCGCCCGAATTGCGTGACGAGCTTTTGCACCTTGCCGAGCACGAAGCCGAAGAAGGCCATGCCGACGAGGCCGCCGAACTGACCGAGCAGGCGGGATCGCGCGGCAAGGTTGCGAACACGGCCAGCGAAACCTGGACAGCCGCCGGCGGCCTGTCGCTGATCAACGATGGCGGCCAGCTCGGCATTTCGGTGAGCTATTTCGACAGCAATTATGGCGTGCCATCGCGGCCGAATACCGCGCACGAGCACGGCCACGACGACGAGGATGACGATCACGGCCACGAGCATGGCGAAGGCCCGGTGACCATTGGCCTCAAGCAATGGCGCGCCGATTTGCGCGGCGAGGTCGAGATGGGCGACGGCTTTTTCGACAAGCTTCGTATCCGCGCCGGTTATGCCGATTATGAACATACCGAGTTCGAAGGGGACGAGGTCGGTACCGTCTTTACCAATCAGGGCGTCGAAGGCCGGCTGGAACTGGCGCAGAATGACCGTGGGGGTTGGCGCGGCGCCAGCGGGGTGCAGTACAGCCACCGCGATTTCAACGCGATCGGTGCCGAAGCCTTTGTCCCGCGCAACCTGACCGACCAGTTTGCGCTGTTCACGCTTCAGGAATGGCAGGCGGGCCCGCTGGGGATCGAGGCGGCGGCGCGTTTCGAAAGCACGAACGTCCGTGCGCCGGCACTGCGGATTGAGCGCGATTTCGACACCTTCTCGGGCGCGCTCGGCGCCAATTACGAGCTGGCCGACGGCGTAAAGTTCGGCGTCTCGCTCGCTCGCGCCGTGCGCGCGCCATCGGCAGAGGAGCTTTTCTCCAACGGCCCGCATATTGCGACCCAGTCGTTCGAGGTCGGCGACCCGGACCTCAAGCGCGAAGCGAGCTGGGGCGCCGAGGCGTCGTTCAAGCTCAGGACCGACGGCTTCAACCTGAGCCTCGCGGCCTATTCCAACTGGTTCGACAATTTCATCTATTCCAATGCCACCGGCGAAGAGGAGGATGAGCTTCCCATCTTCCAATATTTCCAACGCGACGCACGCGTCTGGGGCTTCGAGGCCGAGGCGAGCGCGCGGCTGGCGCAGATCGGCGGGTTCAACATTGTCGCCGACGCGACGGCCGACATGACGCGCGCAAAAATCAAGGGCGGGCTCGACCAACATGCGCCGCGCATTCCCGCACTACGCGTACTCGGCGGACTAGAGGCACAGGGCGAACGGATCGACGCACGCGCCGAAGTCGAATGGACCGACGACCAGACGCGCATCGCGCCGTTCGAGACGGCGACGAAGGGCTTTACGCTGGTCAACGCATCGATCAGCTGGCGCCCGCTTCCCGACAGCCGCAACCTGACGCTCAGCCTGGCCGCCAACAACATCTTCGACGTCGAGGCGCGTCGTCACGCCAGCTTCACCAAGGATTATGTGCCGCTGGCGGGCCGCGACATTCGCCTCACCGCGCGGGCGAGCTTCTAGCCCGCCCGCCGTCGCGGCGAAGACGGCCGCAGCTCAATCATAATTGGGTCGAGGCCGGGTTCCGATTGTCGCGGCGTGGGATCGCCTTTTCGAGCGCGCGGGCGTTCGACCCCGGAACATAGAGCAGCGAGCGCGGTGCAAAGTCGGTCATGCGCTTTTCTGTGGCGCAGCCGCGCCATTGCCGCAATAAGGAAGGCGGGTTTGCAAAGACGCTTGTTTGCAAAGGGGATGATCGATGGAATTCGCAATCGCACTGGTGGTTCTGGCGCTGGTGTTCCTGATCTGGGCGTTGACGCCCGTGCGGCAGGGCTTTGCCTATACGATCGAACGCTTCGGCCGCTACACGCACACCGCGCAGCCGGGGCTCAACTTCATCATGCCGATTTTCGACCGGGTGGGCCGGAAAGTGAACATGATGGAACAGGTGCTCGACATTCCGGGGCAGGAAATCATCACCAAGGACACTGCGATGGTCGCGGTCGACGGGGTGGTGTTTTTCCAGGTGCTCGACGCGGCCAAGGCGGCCTATGAAGTCAGCGATCTTTACCTCTCGATCATGAACCTGACGACGACGAACCTGCGCACCGTCATGGGGTCGATGGACCTCGACGAGACCCTGTCGAAACGCGACGAGATCAACGCGCGCCTGCTCCACGTCGTCGACGATGCGACGACGCCGTGGG
>JBGTUD010000325.1:0-3449 GCA_041939405.1 Sphingopyxis sp.
CCTTCCATCATCCCGGCGAAGGCCGGGATCTCGCCGGTGCCTCAACACGATAGGGTGAGACCCCGGCCTTCGCCGGGGTGACGATCACAGGAGCGAGGCTCAGCCTTTGCTGATCAGCACCTTGCCCTTGCTGTTCGCGCCGTCGGGGCCGAAGTCGATCCGGAAATTGTCGCCATCCTTCGCCGTGCCCGCGAGCGTGTCGCCGCTGCGCGTCACGTCGATGCCCTTTTTCGCAAACTCGCCCGCCATCCAGTCGGCCGCCACCCTGGGCGCCGCGGGCGAGGTGAAGCCGAGCTCGACCGTCGCCTTGTCGGCGCCATTTCTGTCGGTCGCATCGACATTGACCGTCGTAACCTTGCTGCCCGGGTAGAGCTTGACCCCGTCGATGTCGAAATCGCCCTCGACGTCGAGGTCGACGAAATCGGGAATCTTGAGGTCGATGCCGACGCCGTCGCCGCCGATCTTGATCCGGCTGCCGTCCTTGCCCGCCCGGATCTGCACACCGCCTTTTTCATCGCCGGCGTTGATCGACACTTCGGTCCGTTCCTTTTCCTCGCCCGCCCCGCACGCGGCGAGGAGCATCATCGGCGGAACGAGAAAGGCGAGGCGCATGGCAAATCTCCTTGGTGCATTAGTTAAATAATACACCCGGAGCCGGACGAGTCAATCGCTCCCCCTCTTCGTCATGCCGGACTTGATCCGGCATCCATTCCGGGGGCGCGGTAGTGGACCCCGGATCAAGTCCGGGGTGACGATGGTGCCGTCAGGCGTCGATGCTGGTCTTCAAATCACCGTGCACCAGCCCGCCATCGACGGTGATCGTGTCGCCGACGACATAGTCCCCTGCCTTCGACGCGAGGAAGATCGCGGCGCCGGCCATATCTTCGGGCACGCCGATGCGCTTCACCGGGATGCTCTTTGCCACCGCATCGCCATGGTCGCGCGCGGCCTTGTTCATGTCCGACTGGAAAGCACCCGGCGCGATCGCGGTGACGAGGATATGGTCGGTGACGAGGCGCGCCGCCATGCGCTTGGTCAAATAGAGGATCGCCGCCTTTGACGCGTGATAGCTGTAGGTTTCCCACGGATTGAGCCGCATCCCGTCGATCGAGCCGATGTTGATCACCTTGGCGGGGCGCTCCGCGGTGCCGCCCGCCTTCAAGAGCCCGTGGAGCGCCTGGGTCAGAAAGAAGGGCGATTTGACGTTGATGTCCATCACCTTGTCCCAGCCCGCTTCGGGAAAGCCCTCGAACGGCTCGCCCCATGCAGCCCCCGCATTGTTGACGAGGATGTCGAGCCGCTCCTCGCGCGCCTCCAGCTCCTTCGCCAGCGCGCGGCACCCCTCGACGGTCGAGAGGTCGACGGGAAGGCCGATGACCTTCCCGGGATAGCGCGTGTCGAAATCGGCGACGGCATCCTCAATCTGCGCCGTCTTGCGCGCCGAGATATAGACGCGCGCGCAGCCCGCGGCGAGATAGCCTTCGACGATCATCTTCCCGATGCCGCGCGAACCGCCGGTGACGAGCGCGATGCGGCCGTCGAGGCCGAACATGGTGTTGAGGTTCATAATCTAATCCCTTTTCCGTTCGTCCTGAGCTTGTCGAAGGACCGTCCTTCCCCGCGACGTCCGAAAGATAAGGACGGCCCTTCGACAAGCTCAGGGCAAACGGGTTTGGAAATGCCTGGCTTTAGTATCCGTTCATCCGCGCGACCTGGTCGATGTGGTAATGCACATCGCCCATAAACTCCGCGAGCGCGCGGTCGCGTTTCATATAGAGGCCGATGTCATATTCGTTGGTCATGCCGATGCCGTCGTGCATCTGCACGCCTTCGCGCACGGCGAGATTGGCGGCGCGGCCCGCCTTGGCTTTCGCGACCGAGACCATCAGCCGGGCGCCCTCGCTGCCCTCATCGAGCAGCTGCTGCGCCTTCATCACCGTGGCGCGCGCGACTTCCATTTCGCCATAGCGATGCGCGGCGCGGTGCTGGAGCCCCTGGAACTCACCGATCAGACGCCCAAACTGCTTGCGTTCCTTGAGATAATTGACGGTCATGTCCATCGCGCCCTGCCCGACCCCGACCATTTCGGCGGCGGCGCCGGTGCGCGTCGCGGCGAGCAGCGCGTCGAGGATTTCGCCGCCGGCATCGACCTCCCCGATCACCGCATCGGCATCGACCTCGACGCCGTCGAGGGTGACATGGCTGGCGAGGCTGGAGTCGACCAGGCGGCGCGGGTCGGCGGTCACGCCCTTCGCATCTTTCGGCACCGCAAAGAGCGTGATCCCGCCATCCGTCTTGGCCGCGACGATGCTCATGTCGGCGACATGGCCGTGGAGGACGAAGCTTTTCTTGCCGTCCAGGCGGAAGCCGTTGCCGCTACGCGTCGCGGTCGTCGCGATGCGGTCGGGGCGGTGCTTCGCGCCCTCGTCGATCGCGAGCGCGACGATCGCCTCGCCGCCCGCGATCGCGGGGAGCCAGCGGCTGGCCTGCGTCCCGCCCGCCTTCGCAAGCGCGGCCACCGCGCCGACGCTGGTAGCAAGAAAGGGCGACGGCGTGAGGTTGCGCCCGATTTCCTCGAGCACGATGCCCGCTTCCATATGTCCCATGCCGAGCCCGCCATGCTCTTCGGGAACGAGCATGCCGGGGAGGCCCATTTCGGTGAACTGCGCCCAAAGCTCGCGCGAGAAGCCGGTGGCGTCGGCGCTGTCGCGAAGGCTGCGCAGGTGCGACACGGGCGCCTGTTCGGCCATGAAGGGCGCGACGCTGTCCTTGAGCATCGCCTGATCGTCATTGTGATAGAGCGGCATATCTGTCCCAATCTCTTTTCGTCATCCCAGCGAAAGCTGGGATCGTTGGCGGCCGACGCCGCCCTGTCCCGATAGCGGCCCCAGCTTTCGCTGGGGCGACGGGTTCTACGCTCCCGGCAAATCCAAAATCCGCTTGGCGATGACGTTGAGCATCACCTCGCTCGTCCCGCCTTCGATCGAATTGGCCTTGGTGCGCAGCCAGCTGCGCGCGCGCGCGCCGCCCTTGCTTTCGTCGCTGTCCCATTCGAGCGCTTCGCTGCCGCCGCCTGCCATGACGAGTTCGTGGCGGCGCTTGTTGAGTTCGGTGCCAACATATTTCATCATGTTCGAGCTGGCGGGATGCGCGCGGCCGGTCTTCCACATGTCCATGAAGCGTTCGCCCATCGCGCGATAGGCAAAGACGTCGACGTCGAACGCCGCCATTTCGGCGCGCAGGATCGGATCGTCGAGCTCGCCGGCAGCATTTTTGCCAAAGGATTTGACGAAGGCGCCGCCGATGCTGACCATGTCGCCGCCCGCGCCGCCGCCCGAAATCATCTCGCGCTCGTGGCCCAAGAGATATTTGGCGACGTCCCAGCCGCGATTGACCTCACCCACGAACTGGTCCTTGGGCACTTTCACATCGTCGAAGAAGGTTTCGCA
>JBGTUD010000326.1:0-3434 GCA_041939405.1 Sphingopyxis sp.
GTGCTCTACCAGGCTGAGCTACTCCCCGACCGTTCTGCGCCGCAGCCGTGAGGCCGCCGCGAAGGCAGGGCGGTCCTCTAGACGCGCAATCTGCGAACTTCAAGCGCCAATCGGCACAGCGAAGAGGATTGCCGCCATCACAGCATTTCGGCAGTCCGGAAGCTGAAATGACCGTCGGCAACAAAAATCAGATGATCGACCAGATCGACGTCCGCTGTCCGCAGGAAAAGCGCGGAATCATGCGTGGCGGCGATGTCGGCATCGCTCGGCCAGGGGGTGCCCGACGGATGGTTGTGCGCCATCACGACGGCTACGGCTCTTTTGCCGATCAATGTGCGCCAGCATCGCGGCGGCACGGCGCAGCGACGTGGGGTGCCGCTATCGACGCGCTCGAAACAGGTGAGGCGGCCAAAGGCGTCGAACCCGGCGAGGATCATGCTTTCGCGGTTGTCGGCGAATTGCGGACGCAGGAGTTCCCGCGCGATCGCATCTTCGGCATCGCGCGAAACGAAACCGCGATGCTCGGTGGAAACAGGACCTTCTTTCCCGACGGGCTTAAAGATCGTCATCATCGCGCCATGGCGCAGCAGGCCGCCAGCCCCAACGTGCAATTGCCCCGCAACGGACGAACCCCTGCCGCCGCGCCGGCGCCTCTCTTGTCGGCGCGCGGCGCGCAGCCTAGCAATGGAAGAGAAATTAAGGGAGCGCGCCTTGGCTGATTCCATCCATTATGAACTGCAATATCTCGACCTGATGCGCCGCATCTGGGTCGAGGGCGACGAGCGCGTCGACCGCACCGGCGTTGGGACGCGGTCCTTGTTCGGCGAGACGATGCGATTCTCGTTGCGGGATGATGCCATTCCGTTGCTCACCACAAAGCGCGTCTATTGGAAGACCGCGCTTCGCGAATTGTTGTGGTTCCTGACCGGCGACACCAACATCCGGCCGCTGGTGGCGCAGGGCGTCAAAATCTGGACCGACTGGCCGCTCGATAAATATCGCCGCGCCACCGGCGATGACATCAGTGCGGAAGATTTCGAGGCACGCGTCATTGCCGACGACGACTTCGCCGAACAATGGGGCGATCTTGGCCCCGTTTACGGCCATCAATGGGTCAACTGGCCGCGCTATGAGCCCGCTGGCGACGGACTGTTCCGCCGCGCCGACCGGGGGCACAACCAGATTGCCGCGCTGATCGCCTCGCTCCGGACCAATCCGGGATCTCGGCGGCACATCTTCACCGGCTGGAATGTCGCCGACCTCGACCGAATGGCCCTACCGCCATGCCATATGACTTACCAGTTTCACGTCCGCAGCGACGGCGGCCTTTCGTGCCTGCTGTTCCAGCGGTCGTGCGACCTCGGCCTCGGCTTTGCGTTCAACATTTTCGAGGCGGCGCTGCTCACGCGGATGATCGCGCAGCAATGCGATCTGCACGCGCATGAGGTCGTGTGGACCGGCGGCGATGTGCATCTTTACCTGAACCACGCCGATCTGGTCGAGCAGCAGCTGGCGCGGGTGCCCGAAGGGGCGCCGCGGCTGCGCATTCTTCGCCGCCCGGCCAGCATTTTCGATTACCGGTTCGAGGATTTCGCGGTCGAGGATTATGCGCCGCAAGCCCATATTTCCGCGCCCGTCGCAGTGTGAGGCGTGGCGTTGCATTCCTACGGCGACTGTAATAATATGTCGCTAACGTGAAATATAACTAGGCGCGCGATTCGCGCCCGAAGGGAAGAAGATATGCCTGAGTCGGACAGCCGACCGGCGAGCAACCTGCCGCCGCTGTCGCTTCATATCCCCGAACCGCGCTATCGCCCCGGCGATACCCCGGACTTTGGCGACATCGAAATCCCCGCGGTCGAGGCGACCCCGCGCCCGAGCGAAGCCACCAGGCCCGACGCCATGCGCGAGCTGTGTTACGGGCTGGTGCGCGTGCTCGATTTCGACGGGCAGGCAAAGGGACCGTGGGATCCCAAACTGGCGCCCGAACGGCTGCGCACGATGCTGCGGTACATGATGCTGACGCGCGCGTTCGACGACCGCATGTTCCGGGCGCAACGGCAGGGCAAGACCAGCTTTTACATGAAATGCACCGGCGAAGAGGCGACGTCGATCGCATCGACGATGGCGATCGACCGCGCCGACATGTGCTTCCCCAGCTATCGCCAGCAGGGCATTTTGATCGCGCGCGACTATCCGCTGATCCAGATGATGAATCAGATTTATTCGAACCGCGGCGACCATCTGCTCGGGCGTCAGCTGCCGATCATGTATTCGGCGCCCGAGCATGGCTTTTTCAGCGTGTCGGGCAATCTTGCGACACAATATCCGCAGGCGGTCGGCTGGGCGATGGCATCGGCGTCAAAGGGTGACAGCCGCATCGCGACCGTTTGGTGCGGCGAGGGGTCTTCGGCGGAAGGCGATTTTCACTCGGCGCTGACCTTTGCCACCGTTTATAATGCGCCGGTTATCTTTAACGTCGTCAATAACCAATGGGCGATCTCCAGCTTTTCGGGCTTTGCCGGGGGCGAGCGGACGACCTTTGCCGCGCGCGCGGTGGGATATGGCATCGCCGGGCTGCGCGTCGACGGAAACGACCCGCTCGCGGTCTATGCCGCGACGCAGTGGGCCGCCGACCGCGCCCGCACCAATAATGGCCCGACGCTGATCGAACATTTCACCTATCGCAGCGAGGGGCACAGCACGTCCGACGATCCCACCGCCTATCGCGCTGCGGACGAGGCGACGGCCTGGCCGTTCGGCGACCCGATCGCGCGGCTGCGGCAGCATCTGATCGCGCTGGGCGAATGGGACGATGCGCGCCACGAAGCGCAGGCCAAGGAATTGGACGATTTGGTAAAAACGACCCAGAAGCAGTCGGAAAAGCTGGGGATTTTGGGCCACGGCATGCACCAGCCGTTCGAAACCATGTTCCAGGACGTGTTCGAGGAGATGCCGTGGCACCTCAAGGAACAATGCGATCAGATGCTGGCCGAACAAAAGGCCAAGTTCGGCCCTGACTGGAAGCCCGAATGATGACCGCGGATAGCAAGACCATGAACATGATCGAGGCGATCAACAGCGCTATGGACGTCATGCTCGAACGCGACCCGGCAACGGTGGTCATGGGCGAGGACGTCGGCTATTTCGGCGGCGTATTCCGCGCAACGGCGGGGCTGCAAAAGAAGCACGGCAAGACGCGCGTGTTCGACACGCCGATCAACGAATGCGGAATCATCGGCGTCGCGGTCGGCATGGGGGCCTATGGCCTGCGGCCGGTGCCGGAAATCCAGTTCGCCGACTATATCTACCCCGGTCTCGACCAACTCGTCAGCGAAGCGGCGCGGCTGCGTTATCGCTCCGCGAACGATTATATCTGCCCGATGACGGTGCGCACACCGTTCGGGGGCGGCATTTTCGGCGGCCAGACGCAC
>JBGTUD010000327.1:0-3433 GCA_041939405.1 Sphingopyxis sp.
AGGTCGGGCCGTGTCATCGCCACTCGATAGACCGCCTCCTCTCTGTCGATTGACGGGTCGTCAACGAGCAGGCGGTCGGCAGCGCGACACAGACGCGGATCGTCGTCGATCAGGAGCTGTCGCGCCAGAGACAGGCGCTCCGACTCCATGACGGCGTCGAGATTGCGGGCCCAGAATTCGGCGTGGCTGCGGAAAAAAGCCTCCATCGCCTCCTGGTCGACTTCGGTCTGGGTGGACTCCACCTCGGTGACTTCGGAGCCGGAGCGGACCTCCCGACGGATGATCCGCTCCTTGATAAAGAGGGGGATCGCCTCGATCCAGTCGAGGATGTCGATCGCGCCGGTGCGCGGGTCACCATTGGCGCGCAACCATTTGTTCACATTGCCCGGCCCCGCGTTATAGGCCGCAACCGCGAGCGGATAGCTGCCGCCATAATAGCGCAGCATCTGCTGAAAATAGGTCGACCCCAGCGTCATATTATAATTGGTGTCGGTGGTCAGCGCACCGCCGTCGTAATTCAGCCCCAGCTTGCCGGCGACTTCGCGCGCCGTGCCCGGCATCAGCTGCATCATCCCGCGCGCGCCGGCGTGGCTGATCGCGGCGCGGTCGAACTGGCTTTCCTGCCGTGTGATCGCGTGGATGAAGGTCCAGTTGTTTTCGTGCCCTGCGGGAACGCGCACGGTCGGAAAGCCCGCGACCTCGACCGCGTCGAGGCTGTTCGCCTGCGCGCTCCGCCCGATCATCACGCCCAGATCGGGGCGGCCGATCTTGGTGGCGAGCTTGCCCGCGAGCACATGGTCGGCGGGTGTACTGGCCTTTTGAGCCAGCGCGCGGAGAAAGAGCGACTGCTCGCGCCATGCGCCGATCTCGCCCAGCGCGCGGGCGGCGCGGACCAGCCGGTCGTCCTCGAACGCGCGCTGTTCCTCCGCGCTCACCGCGATCGACGGGGTCGGCGACGGCCGGGGTTGCGGACGGTTCAATCGTTCGAGCGCCAACTGGCCGTAAAACTGGTCATAATGCTGCGCCGCATCGGCGAAATGTGCGTTGGCGGCGGTGCGATCACCGGCGGCAAGGGCCGCGCGGCCGGCCCAGTAGAAGCCCTTGGTGCGCGTCTGCGCCGAACGCGCCGCTTCGCCATAGGCGCGGTAATGCTTCGCCGCCTCCGCAGGGCGGCCGAGATCCTTGAGCGCCAGCTGGCCCGCAAGCCAGGCGAGCGACGTATAATCGTCGCGAACGCCCAGCGGCGTCTCGCGGATCACGGTGCCGGGAGGAAAAGCGTCGTCGAGCTGGCTCGCAATGCGATAGGCGGTGGTCTTGTCGCCGCCGGCCTCGGCGAGCCGCGCATTGGTGAGCAATGTTTCCAGCCATTCCTCGGCATCGGTGGGCGCGGTGACCAGCGATCGCGGCGCCGCGAGCAGCGCGCGCGCTTCGCCCACCCGGCCCGACGCGCGCAGCCAGGTGGCCTTTGCGGTGATGTAGCCGGGATCGGTACGGGTGATCGACGGGTTGGCGCTTTCGACCGCCGCCGCCTGCAAGGCGGCATCGACCGCGCCGCTGCGCATCGCCAGGCGCGCGGCAAAGATCGCGCGCTTGTCGGGCGAGGTATAGCCGAGCTGACGGCTCGCCGCCGCGGTTGCGCCCGACCAGAGCAGCTTGTCCATGCGCGCGTCATGGTCGGCGAGGGTGATTGCCCCGGGGAACATGCTGAGCGCGCGGCTTGTTTCATAATCGTCGAGTGGCCCGCTGGTCCATGCGCGGCGCACGGCGGCGTTCGCCTCCTCCCGCCGCCCCGACGCGTTCAGCGCGATCGCCATGCGCAAGTGGCCGCTGGCGGTCTGCGGCGGATAGGCGGTGAAAAAGGCGAGCGTGCGCGCGGGGTCGAAACTGTCGAGCGCGATTGCCTTTTCGGCGCGCACGCGCAGCTTGTCGGCATCGGGCCAGCCCTTGTTCGCCATCAGGAATCGCGACAGTTGATCGAAGGAGGCGCCGCCGTTCGCCGTCAGGCGCCGCCACTCCATCACCGCCTCGCCCACCATATTGGGTGCGGGCGGCGGGCCCGACACCGATGTGAGGCCCATCTGGGCGCGATACCAGGCCATTTGTTCGGGTGTAAGCTCGCTGGCGGTCGCGGCGGTGGGGATAGCGAGCGCCAGCGCGAGGGCGAGGTGGGAAATTCTGGTGAGCGAGGTCATGTCCGCCATATTAATGCCAAACTCCTTGCGGGGCGCTGAATAGACGTTCAATAGCGGCGCGCGGACCGGATTCTATCGGTCTGGCCATGGCCTTGTAAAGGAGCGGAGCATGTTTTCGGGTTCGATTCCCGCCTTGGTGACGCCATTCCGCGACGGGGCGTTCGACGCGCCCGCCTTCGCGCGCCTTGTGGATTGGCAGGTCAAAGAAGGAACGAGCGCGCTGGTGCCGTGCGGGACGACCGGCGAAAGCCCGACGCTCGGCTATGACGAACATTATCGCGTGATCGATTGCTGCATCGAGGCCGCGGCGGGGCGCGTCCCGGTGATCGCCGGTTGCGGGTCGAACGACACCGCGACCGCGATCCGCCACATGCGCCACGCACAGGCGTCGGGCGCCGCGGCGGCGCTCGTCGTCGCTCCCTATTACAACCGGCCGAGCCAGGAGGGGATGATCGCGCATTACAAGGCACTGGCCGATGCCAGCGACCTGCCGATCGTCGTCTATAATGTCCCAAGCCGCACGTCCTGCGACATCAGCGCCGAAACGATGTGCAAGCTCGCCGAGATTTCCACTGTCGTCGCGATCAAGGACGCGAGCGGGCATCTCGATCGTGTCACCGCCCACCGTGCAGGCGCCGGGCATGATTTCTGCCAGCTGTCCGGCAATGACGATCTGTGGCTGCCGCATGCGGTGCTGGGCGGCGTGGGGTGTATTTCGGTTACGGCCAATGTCGCGCCGCGGCTTTGCGCCGATTTCGCCGCTGCCTGCGCGGCGGGGGACTGGGCGCGCGCGCTGACGCTTCACGACCGGCTGTTCGATCTGCACAAGGCGATGTTCTCCGACACGTCGCCCGGACCCGTCAAATATGCGCTGTCGCGCGTTCACGACTGGTTTTCGCCCGAAGTGCGCCTACCTATCATCCCGGCGTCCGATGCGTCGCGCAAGGCCGTCGATGCCGCATTGTCGTCGGCAGGAGTGATCTGAGCTTTCGTCATGGCCCGTCCGCAATCCGCCGCCGAATTCGACAAGAAAAAGGTCGTTGCCGAAAACCGGCGCGCGCGCTTCGACTATAGCATCGAACAGGTTTTCGAGGCGGGGATCGCGCTGCAAGGGACCGAGGTGAAATCGCTACGCTTTGGCGAGGGCACTATTGCCGAAAGCTATGCCGAGGTGACGGGCGGCGAGGTTTGGCTGATCAACGCCAATATCCCCGAATTCAGCCATGGCAACCGCTTCAACC
>JBGTUD010000328.1:0-3433 GCA_041939405.1 Sphingopyxis sp.
GATCAGCGTCGACTTGCCCGCGCCATTGGGGCCGAGCAACCCAAAAATCTGCCCGCGCGGAACGTCGAAGCTGACCTTGTCGAGCGCCTGCTTGCCCCCGGCATAGATTTTGGAGACGGTGTCGATGCGGATGGCGGCTTCACTCATGGCCGCCTCCATAGCCGCGCCTCCGCCGCCGTGAAAGGCCCCTCGCGGGACATTACCATGATCACCGCGCCGTTAACGATAAATTGGCAGGTCCGCCCTAGATCGACCGCTGTGAGGACCAGCCACATCTTTTGCCCGCTGCCGACGCAGCGCGGCCTGACCGCCGTTGCGATTCTGATCGCGTCCGCCGCCGCTTCGCCGGCGCTGGCGCAATCGAACGCGCAGAGCGAGGCCGAAGCGATCGTGCTTCGCCCGCTTTCCTTCTTCAAGGTGAACGACCTCGACTTCGGCGACATCATTCCGTCGGCGAGCGCGGGCACCGTGCGCCTCCACCCCGACGGATCGCGCAGCCGCACCGGCGGCGTCACGCTGGCCGGCGACGGCGGGCAGCCCGCACGCTTTGCCGGCCTCGGCAGCTTCAACCGCCAGGTCAATATCTCGCTGGGGTCGAACAGCATCTGGATCACCGGCCCCGGCACGCGGATGCGCGTCCGCAATTTCGAGATCGGCAGCACGCCGACCGCGATCCTTTCGACCTCGCCCACCCGCTTTCGCATCACCTCGCCGCTCGGCAATTATAATTTTCCGGTCGGCGCAACGCTGGAGGTCGGCGCGAACCAGGCACCCGGCGAATATAGCGGCACCTTCTCGATCACGCTCAACTATCTTTAGGCTTTTCAACCTTCCTGTGGGGGGAAGACGGCACCGGGGGACCACTGGCACCCGGACGGGGGCTTGCACCGGTGCCGTCAAGACCCGGCTCCATCCGCGCAGACCCGATTGCCGAGCCTTCGCGCGCTTGCTATGGGCGCGCTCGATGACCCAGCCTGCACCCGCCCCCGAAACCATCCGCACGCCCAAGACGCGCATCGCCTGCGACGGCACCGGCGACGGCCTCGCCAATGCGGCGCTCGGCCATCCGCGCGTCTGGCTCGAGATCGACCCCGACGAGGGGTTCGTCGATTGCGGCTATTGCGACCGCCGCTTCATCCTGATCGGCGGCGTCGCCGACCAGGCCTGAACGGCGCCAAGGGTAAACGCCCGCTTTACCAATCCCGTGCATCGCCGATGAACGCGCTGCTGGCATATTTGTGTCAGACAGGAGCAGAATCGTGGGGATTCAAGGGACCAGAATTTTCGGGCGCGCGCGCTGCGCGCTGCGCGCCGCCACAGTGGGAGTCGCGACGACGCTGCTGCCCGTTGCAGCGTTCGCGGCCGACACCAATGCGACGGCCAATGCCGCGGTCGTGCAACCCAACACGCTGATCAAGACCGACGATCTCGATTTCGGAACACTGGTCAGCGGGCCAACAGGCGGCACGGTGACGGTGAACCCCGTCACCAATGCACGCACGACCGGCGGCGGGGCCGTGCCGGTCGGCGGGGGTGCGCATCGCGCCGAGTTCCGGGGTACCGGCGGCCGCCTGCTCATCGTCGTGTCGGGCAGCACGTCGGTCACGCTGGCGCGCGCGGGCGGCGGTGCGGCGCCGATGACCGCCAGCCTGGTTCGCGCCGCGAGCACCAGCGGCGGCGGCATCGCGCTGATCGGCACGACGCTGCTGCCCAGCGGCGTCCAGACCTATTATATCGGCGGGACGCTCACCGTGCCCCCGAGTCAGCCACCGGGCGATTACAGCGGGACGTTCACGCTGACGGTGAATTATCTTTAGGTCTTCGTTCGCTTGCGGCCGAGGTCAGACGTCGTCCCTCACCTACTTCGTCATCCCCGCGAAAGCAGGGACCCAGAATGTGCATAGGCTGATCCCGCACTGGGTTCCCGCTTTCGCGGGAATGACGAGAGTTGGTTATGTCCGCTTCCCTCCTCAATCCGCAAGCCTGTTAAAAAATGGCCGTCCTACATAATGCGGCTGTGCGCAGCCGATCGGCGCGTACACAGGGCTGACCTTTTCTGACCTTTGGACGAATTGGGCGGACTGCGCCGACGCTCCCCACCCCAAATCCGCCCCGACACGCCAGCCGCCCTGTCGCCCCTTGCGGAACGGGCCTTTGCCTTGCGGGTTCGCCCCCCTATATCACCCCTTATGACAAGCCCCACCGACCCCCGCCGCTTCCTTTACCGCGCCGATGCCCTCGACCCCGATCTGGCGCAGGTGCTCGCGCGCGAAGCGCTCGCCAAGGCCGACGACGGGGAGCTTTATCTGCAATATCGCGCGACCGAGAGCTTCGGTTTCGATGACGGGCGATTGAAGACCGCCGATTATTCGACCGACGCCGGATTCGGCCTGCGCGCCGTGTCGGGCGAGATGACGGGTTTTGCGCACGCCAGCGACATCAGCGCCGGGGCGATTCGCCGTGCGGCCGAGACGCTGGCGCTGCTCGATCCGGCGAAGCAGGCGCCCGCCGCCCCGCCGCCGCGCACCAACCGCCACCTCTATGACGAGGCGAACCCGCTCGACCTCATCCCCTTCGCGAAGAAGGTCGAGCTGTGCCAGAAGGTCGATGCCGCCGCGCGCGCGCGCGATCCGCGCGTCGTGCAGGTGTCGGTCGCGCTCGCGGGGAGCTGGTCGGTGGTCGAGATCGTCCGCGCCGATGGTTTCCTTGCGACCGACATCCGCCCGCTCGTGCGTCTGAACGTAAGCATCGTGGTCGAGGAAAATGGGCGGCGTGAAAGCGGCTATTTCGGCCTCGGCGGCCGCTATATGTACGACCATCTGTTCGAGGAAGCGCAGTGGAACCGCGCAATCGACGAGGCGCTGAATCAGGCGCTCGTCAATCTGCGCGCGGCCGATGCGCCCGCGGGCGAATTCACCGTGCTGCTCGGCCCCGGCTGGCCCGGCGTACTGCTCCACGAAGCCGTCGGCCACGGGCTCGAGCGCCTTTTCGGGCCGCATCGGTGAGCGCGTTGCGGCCCCCGGCGTCACCGTGGTCGACGACGGCGCGATGGA
Organism: Sphingopyxis sp.; assembly: GCA_041939405.1. Lineage (GTDB taxonomy): Bacteria > Pseudomonadota > Alphaproteobacteria > Sphingomonadales > Sphingomonadaceae > Sphingopyxis. The sequence continues at coordinate 3,054 of JBGTUD010000328.1, forward strand.
AAGTCCGGTCGGTGGCGGCCGCCGCGGTTCGCTCAGCATCGACGACGAGGGCACGCCGACCGGCGAGACGGTGCTGATCGAGGACGGTATTCTCAAAGGTTATATGCAGGACCGCCTCAACGCGCGGCTGATGGGGGTCGAACCGACGGGCAACGGCCGCCGCGAAAGCTTCGCGCACGCCCCGATGCCGCGGATGACCAACACCTTCATGCGCGGCGGGGGCGACGATCCCGCCGAGCTGCTTTCGCGCGTCAAGAATGGCATTTTCGCCAAAAGCTTCGGCGGCGGGCAGGTCGACATCGTGTCGGGCAAGTTCGTGTGTAGGCGTTATCGGAAACCTCGTAAATATTACCGTCCGTGAATCCGCCTAAAGGGTAGTC
>JBGTUD010000329.1:0-3433 GCA_041939405.1 Sphingopyxis sp.
AGGCCGCGGGCGCCGGCCATGTTGCGGCCGTGGGTGGTGGTGCGCGAACGATAAGAAGGCATTTTCATTATTCCTGATAATTTTATTTCAAAATTTGGCGAGGAAAAGCGCCTCTACACGCCTATTCCGCGATATTCAATGCCAGACTATGACACATGCGCGCCAGCCGCTCGGCGAACAGCGCCTGCCCCGCGGCATCGTCGACCAGATCCTGCCGCATCTCGATCCCGATATAGGGTATCGCGTTCGCCTCGGCGTGGCGGTTCATCGTCGCGTTGAGCAGCTTGCCCGAATAGGGCTGCTGATCGCCGACGATCATCCCTTCGGCCTCCAGCGCGGCGATCGCTGCGGGCGCAAGCCGGTCATCCTCGTTATAGAGCACGCCGACGTGCCACGGCCGCGCCTGATCGGGATGCGCCGCGAGCGATGGCGTGAAGCTGTGGAGCGACAGGATCATCGCGGGCCGATGCGCCGCAACCGTCGCCGCGATATGATCGTGATAGGGCCGGAAAAAGCGCGCCAGCCGGGCCTCGCGCGCGGCATCGTCCACCGCATTGCCCGGAACGGCGTGGCCATCGCTGGCAATCGGGAGCACGCCGGGCGCATCCTCATCGCGGTTGCAGTCGACGACAAGCCGCGACACGCCGCCAAGGATCGCCGCATCGACCGCGCCCCGCGCAACGAGCAACGCCGCGACCTCCGCGACGCCGATGTCGATCGCAATATGGTTGGACAGCAGCGCGGGATCGATGCCCAGGCCGATGTCGTCCGGCACATGCGCCGACGCATGATCGCCGATCAGCAATATGCCGCCCGCGCGCGCCTCGCCGATCTGCCGCCACGCTTCGTTCACCTTAATGCTCCCGTCATCACCCACCAGCCCGGATGCCGCGCCGCGAGCGCCGCTGCCGCCGCGTCGCGCGCGGCCGCGGCGTCGAACAACGCAAAACAGGTCGCCCCCGATCCCGACATGCGCGCCAGCCACGGACGCAAGGCTCCGAGTTCGAGAAGCACGTCGGCGATCGCCGGGCAGGCCGCGGTCGCCGGGCGCTGCAGATCGTTGCGTGCACCGATCAGCTGCGCGCGGTGATCGGTCCCGATATAAAGCGGTCCGCGGTCGATTGCGTCCCACGCCGCAAAGACCGGCCCGGTCGCGACCGGCTGGCGCGGGTTGACGAGCAGCACCGGCGTGCCCTCCACCCGCAGCCCCGCGACCGGGTTCAATTCCTCCCCGGCGCCGGTCCCAAGGCAGGTTGTGCTTGTGACGCACGCGGCGATGTCGGCGCCCAGCGGAGCGACCAGCCGGGCCAACGCCTCGTCACCGACTTCGGGCAGGAAATGCGCGCGGATCAGCCGTGCCATTGCCGCCGCATCGGCCGATCCGCCGCCGATCCCCGCGGCGACCGGAAGCTGCTTGGTCAGCGTCACCGCAAGCGGCGGCACCCGGTCCGCGCCATAGTGGGTGCGCAGAAGTACCAGCACACGCCGCACCAGATTGTCATCGCCCGCGCTGAGGCCCTCCGCGAAGGGGCCGTCGATCACCAGGGCATCGGCCTCGGCAACGCTCGCCGCGAGCGCATCCCCATCGTCGACGAAGGCAAACAGCGTTTCGATGTCGTGATAACCATCGGGGCGTCGCGCGCGGACGTGCAGCGCCAGGTTGATCTTGGCCCAGCCCGTTTCGCGCATGATGGCGCTCACGGCGCCACCGTCGCGGGGGTCAGGCCGTCGCGCAGCTTCGCCTCGATCCGCGTCGCCATGTCGGCGTCCGCCAGCAAAGCCGCCGCACGCCAGCTGTAGCGCGCCTGAAACTTGCGGCCCGCCTGCCAATAGGCATCGCCCAGATGCTCGACGATCACCGGATTATCGGGCTCGCCGCGCTGCGCGCGTTCGAGCAGTTCGACGGCATCGTCGGTGCGCCCGGTCAGTAAATAGGCCCAGCCGAGCGAGTCGGTGATGCTGGCATTCTGCGGCGCCTTTGCCCATGCCGCCTCGATCCGCGCGAGCGACTGCTTCACATCCTTGCGCCGTTCGAGCGCCGAGTAACCAGCGAAATTGAGGACGGTCGGATCGTCGGGCTGCAAGGCCACCGCGCGTTCGATCAGCGGCTCCGCGGCATCCCATTCGCCCGCCTGAAGCTTCAGCTCCGCGCGCGCCAGCAACAGCGAGCTGCGGAGCGGATGGTCGCTCTTATCCTGGTCCAGCGCAGCCTCAAGCCGTTCATACGCATCTGCCGCCGCTTCGCGGTCGCCCGACCGCCGCGCCAGGTCGGCAAAGCGCACCAGCAGGCCGCGTGCCGCATCGCCCCTTGCGGCAGCTTCGGCGCGCGCAAGCGCCGCGGCCAGATCACCGCTGTCGGCGATCAACTCCGCCTGCCGCATCGCAAGCACTGCCGGCAGGGGTGCGCGGCTCGCATCGAGCAGCGCCACCGCCGCCTTGCCCTGTCCGTCGCGCGCCAGCGCCTCGACCAGCGCCGCGCGCACCGCCCAATCGTCATCGTTCAGCCAGTGGGCCGCACGCGCAAAAAGCAGCGGCAGCTTCGTGCTGCCATTGGGCGTGCGCGCGAGGCCGTCGGCGAGCAGGCCGAGCCATTGCGCGGTTCCCGCGCGCGGGCTGGCCACAGGCTGATCGGGCAGAAGCAGCATGGGATCCTCGCGCTCGCCGGCGGCGAGCGCAATGCGGCGGCGCAACCGCTCGGCCGCCGCGCTCTCGCCCGCCTTCGCAAGCGTTGCTGCGGCGCGCAGGCCGACGAGCTGGCTCATCCGGTCGCTGAGCGTGACGCTGTCCGCCAATGCCGCGGCTTCGTCCGAACGCCCCGCCGCCGCCTGCACCATGACGGCCTGCAAAACGAGCGCGGGTTCGGGGTGCGCACTGCGCGCCGTATCGATCAGATGACGCTCGGGCCGCCGACTGCGCGCGCCGACATCGATCCACGCCTGAAAGGTCGGCGCAATTACGCGTGCGATCGAGTCGGTGCCCGTCTTGTCGGGCCGCCCTGCGAGATAGGCGCGTGCGCCCTTCCAGTCCGACCGGCGCATCGCATCGACGATGAGGACGAGCTGGGCATCGAAACGAAGATCCCCCGCGCTCCACAATTGCTGCGCGGCGCTGCGCGCGGCCACCAGATCGCCCGCCGCGATCGCCTGTTCCAGCATCCGGCCGCGCACGCCTGGAAGCCCCGGCGCAAGGCTCGCCACCACATTCAGCGCCGAGAGCGCCGCCGCGGGCGTCCCATTTTCTTCGGCCAGCCGGGCGCGGATCAGCGCGTTGAGCGCGGCTCCATCACCTTCCGAAGCCGATACGGGCGCCGCTGTCGCCAGCGCACCGGCAGCGAGCAAGCGACAGGCGGGCTTACATATTCGGATAATTGGGGCCTCCGCCGCCTTCGGGAGTAACCCAGTTGATATTCTGGGTCGGGTCCTTGATGTCGCAC
>JBGTUD010000330.1:0-3429 GCA_041939405.1 Sphingopyxis sp.
TTGCCCGATCCGGTGACGCCGAGCAGCACCTGATCGCGTTCGCCCGCCAGCGCGGTTTCGACCAGTTCCTTGATCGCGGTCGGCTGGTCGCCCGCGGGCTGATAGTCGCTGACCAGTTCGAATCTCTTGCCGCCCTCAACCTTGTCGGGGCGGGCGGGGCGGTGCGGGACATAGCCCTCTGCCGTATCGATTTCATCGAGCGAGGTGCGAATCTGGATTGCCATTGCCACCAATATGGTATCGATGGAGCGGGTCCACAATCGCAATGAGTCAGCCGGAGAGCGGGCAGCGGCAAGTCACAGGAGACACGTATGAAGAAATTGATCACGATTGCCGCCCTCGGCACGCTTTTGGCAGTGTCGGGTTGCGGCAAGACTGAAAATGCCAGCGGTCCCGTGAAGCGCGAGGCGGGCAATTGGAAAACCGAAGTGAAGCTGGTGAAGTTCGAAGTTCCGGGCATGCCGCCCGAAATGAAGGACGGCATGGCCAAGATGGTCGAAGGCGCAAGCGGCCTGGACCAGTGTTTCACGCAGGAACAGGTCGACAAGGAAGATATTGCGGCCGAGCTCGCGAAGGGGCCGGGTAACGGCGGCGAATGCACCTGGTCGAAAAAGGACGTCGCGGGCGGAAAAATTGATGTTGCAGGCACCTGCACCGCCAATGGTCAGACCGTCGAAATGGCGATGAACGGCACGATGGAAGCGAAAAAGTCGGACGTGACGATCACCACCAAAGGCAAGGTGCCGACCGGCGGCGACATGGAAATGGTGATGCAGATGGTGAGCACGCACACCGGCCCTTGCAAGGCGCCCGCGACGACCTGACGCGGCATTCACTTCATTGCTCAATGAAGGGGGCGTCGCTGACAAGCGGCGCCCCTTTGTCGTTGAGGCCCTGATCGCGCGGTTCCGATACCATCGCGGTGGGTCTTGCGCCGGATTGGGGGGGGATGAGGGAGTCGACTTGCCGGGCGGAGAACAGGTGGGGCTGTCGAGCCGCCCGGCGAAGTCTTGAAATGAAGCCTGAGGGGGTTCGAAAGGTGCCAGGGACCAGCTCGCACCATTCGCCTTGGGCTTCACACCGCATCGACAGAAGAGCGAAGCGGCCATGGGAAGAATGACAGAATTCCCGTTTCGGGGCAGTTACAAGGGGTCACACGCCGCCGTGTCGCCATTTGATAACCCTTTCTTAACCCGTTTTCCCCTTTTTCGGTCGCAGATTGGCGTGCGCTTCGACTTCTGATAGGATGAAAAGCCGCCTTGTTACCGTTACGAAGGCGTAACAATGGGTGGTCGTGCCGAACGATTGGCGTATCTACCGCTGCGCCCGAGGCGGGCATTCGAGGGTAGCATGGACCAGGCGAAAGCGAACGAAACCGACCCCGGCGAGGTCGAAAGAATCATCGCCGAGGAATTGCAGCGGCTGCTCGATTCGCCGATGTTCACGCGGTCGCCAGTGCTTTCGCGGCTGCTGCAATTCCTCGTCGAACACCGCTTGCGCGGCGGTCGCAGCGCCCCCAAGGCCTATGCGATCGCGACCGAGGCGCTGGGACGCAGCGAGGATTTCGACCCCGCGGTCGACAGCTATCCGCGCGTCATGGTCGGGCGGCTGCGCAGCCTGCTCGATCGCTATTATGCCGAGACCGCGTGGGTCCATCGGCTGCGCGTTCCGCAAGGCAGCTATGAAGTTGTTGTCCAATATCGCTCGGCGCCGCCGTCTGCGCGCGCGGCGGAGGAGGCCGGTGACGTCAAGGCCGCACCCGCGCCGGCCGGCGAAGAAGCGGCGCCGCCCCCGGATCGTCGCCGTTTCGGCCGGTGGGTGGTGGCGCTGGTGCTCCTCGCGCTTTCGCTGCTTGCGCTCTGGACCCTCGGCGGCGAAACGCAGGGGCTGTTCGCACGTGATCCGGTCGCCATTCCGCTGCTGGAGATCAGCGAGCCGGACTCGGGCGATATGGCCCAGTCGCGTGCGCTTGCCCGCGCGCTCGACGGCAAGCTGCGCGACGGATTGCGGCGATTCGAGCTGGTCGACCTGTTGAGTGCACGCGCCGAAGGCGGCGCTGCGCCGCGCATCGGCGACTATCGCCTCGATACCTCGCTCGTTCGCACCGCGGATGGTTTTGTCGACGTGACGCTGGTGCTCAACCGCGTCGCCGATCAGCGCGCCATCTGGTCGCAGCAGATACGGTTCGACCATCTCGACACGCCCGAATTCACCAGGATCGAGCCATTGGTAGCGCAGATTGCGGGCGATTATGGCGTGATCGTGCGCGATCAGATCCGGCGCCAGCCAGACAATTATGCCCCCGGCTATCCCTGCCTTGCCCAGTTCAACCGGATGCGCCAGATGCGCGATCCGGCAACGGTAAAGCGGATCACCGACTGCCTCCGTGCCACGATCAAGCTCGATCCGTTGGATTCGACTGCGCTTGCCGCCCTGTCGCTGGTACGCTTCGGCGACTGGCAGCCAGCGCGTACGACCCCAGCGGGCCGCGAAGCCTTTGCCGAGGCCCGGTCGCTTGCCCTGCGCGCCTATCGGGAAAACCCCAATTCGCCGGTGAGCCAATTCGCGATCGCGCGCGCGAGCTTTTATGCAGGCGATTGCGCGGGCGGCATGACGATGGGTGATGCGGCGGCGGCGAGCAATCCGTTCGACGCCGACGTGGCCGGCTTTCTTGGCCTGTTCAAGCTGTCATGCGGCCGCGCGGAGGAAGGGGAGGCGCTGGTGCGTCGCTCGCTGGCGCTCGATTCCTCATATCCTGGCGTCCCCGCGGTGACGCTGGCGTTCATCCTCTCGCAACGCGGCGAGCAGGCGGAGGCGCAGGCCGTCCTCGACAAAATGCCCTCGCCCAGCAACCTGGAACCGCAATATATGATGGTACGCGCGATCGTGCTGGCGCGGCAGGGCGAAGCCGACGCTGCGCGCGCGCTGTGGCGGCGCGTGCTCGCCCATACGCGCCAGCCCGCCGACGCGCCGCCCGAACGCGTACTGGGCCGGTTCATGATCACGCCCGCGGTGATCATGCGAGCGTCGGCGGCGCTGCGCGAATCCGGCGTGGTCGGCCCCGCTCCGGGCTGAGCTTTGCGCGAACCGATAATTCGCCGTGCCTGGCCTTGAACGCGGAAAGGGCGGTGCCTATTTGCGGTGGCGGGCGCCAGAGGGGCGGAAGGGGGCGCGAGCGTTTCAGAGAGTGCGAACAGGGCGACAGGCGCTTCTCCGCGTCGCCGGTACCAGCCCTCTTGCCAGCCCCGCCCACGAGCACTAGGGCAATTCCCAACATTCACGACCAGGTCAGAAAAAGGAACTGTGCATGAGCGATTCGGCCGAAAAGGTTAAAAAGATCGTCGTCGAACATCTGGGTGTCGAAGCCGACAAGGTCACCGAGGAAGCGAGCTTCATCGACGATCTGGGCGCCGACAGCCTCGACATCGT
>JBGTUD010000331.1:0-3424 GCA_041939405.1 Sphingopyxis sp.
GATCGCAATGAAGGCGTGGACCCCGAATGGTACTTTTGGCCCTTCTATGCGATCCTCCGCGCCTTCACCTTCAACTTCCTGTGGATCGATGCGAAGCTGTGGGGCGTCATCGCGATGTTCGCTTCGATCGCCGTGCTGTTCTTCCTGCCCTGGCTCGACAGCTCGCCGGTGAAATCGTCGAACTATCGCCCGCTCTATCGCATCTTCTTCTGGGTGCTGGTGGCCGACGTCGTCCTGCTCGCGATCTGCGGCAAGATGCCCGCCGAACAGCCGTGGGTCATTTTGAGCCAGATCGGTGCGGCTTATTATTTCGCGCATTTCCTGATCATTCTGCCGATCGTTTCGCGCATCGAGCGTCCGCTCCCGATGCCGAATTCGATCACGGAAGCGGTCCTTGCAAAGCATGTCGACGACAAGTCGGCGGCCACGGCCTGAGCGCCGGACATTTATAGGAGCTGATACAGCCATGGTTCGTCCGCTCGGTTTTCTCGTCGGCCTGGGTTTCATCACCGCGCTCGTCTTTGCGATTTTCACGACGCCGCTGAAGAATGAGCCCAATGCCGCCTATAGTTTTGTCAAACATCCGCGGCACCTGAAGCTCGCGAGCGACGGGCTAATGCCGCACTGGGATGTGGCGCAGCTCCAGCGCGGGATGCAGGTGTACAAGGAGGTCTGCTCGGCCTGCCACAGCCTGAATCTCGTCGCGTTCCGCAACATTCAGGATCTGGGCTACACCGAAGGCCAGGTGAAAACGTTCGCCAAGGGTTTCCAGGTGCCCTCGGTCAACCCCGACACGGGTGAACCGGCGACGCGCGACGGCTTGCCGTCGGACCATTTCCCGGCACCCTATGCGAATGAAGTCGCGGCGCGCGCTGCGAACAACAATGCACTGCCGCCCGACCTGTCGCTGATCACCAAGGCGCGCGAAGGTGGCAAGGATTATGTCTATTCGCTGCTCACCGGCTATCAGAACCCACCGGCGAACCTGCCGAAGGAACTCAAGCCGGGCACGGGGCTGCACTACAACCCCTATTTCCCCAACCTGAACCTTGCGATGGCAAAGCCGCTGTCGGACGGGCAAGTGACCTACGCCGACGGCACCAAGGCGAGCGTCGATCAGATGGCGAAGGACGTCACCGCCTTCCTCGTCTGGACCGCCGAACCCAAGCTGGTGAAGCGCGTGCAGGTGGGCTGGGCGGTGATCGGATTCCTGCTGATCTTCACCGTGCTGACCTATTTGTCGTACCGCAACATCTGGGCCGACAAGAAGCATTGAGGGCCGGGGAGGGCGACCAGCCGATGATCGCCCTCCCGCCCCAGCCGGACCTCGACCTCGCGTCGCTCGTCCGCACGATCGCCGATTTCCCTAGGCCCGGCATCCAGTTTCGTGACATCACCACGCTGATCGGCGACGCCGCCGGTTTCAGCGAAAGCGTCCGGCGCCTGAGCGCCCGTGCCGCGGCCTATCGCCCCGACCTTATCGTTGCTGTCGAAGCGCGCGGCTTTCTGTTCGGCGCTGCGATGGCGACCATGATGGGACTGGGCGTCGTGCCGGTGCGCAAGGCTGGCAAGCTGCCGGGGGTGACGATCGGCGTCGATTATGCGCTTGAATATGGAACCGACCGGTTGGAGCTTCACGAGGGCGCCGTCCTGCCGGGGCACCGCGTCGTGCTCGTCGACGACCTGCTCGCCACTGGCGGCACGATTCTCGCCACGGCGGCGCTGATGCGCAGCGTGGGCGCCGAGGTGGCAGCGGCGCTCTTCGTGATCGATCTTCCCGATCTGGGTGGATCGGCGCGGCTGGCGGCGGCCGGGCTGGCCTGTGAGACGCTGATCGCGTTCGACGGCGATTAGCGTTTCGCACGAATTCGGGTGGAGAGCGGTTTGCGCAGCCCCCGGCGTAATTGGTCCCGCCAAAGGTCAGGAAAGGTCAGCCTTGGGCAGGCCCCGATCGGTTGTGCTTGGAGGCAGGTGGGCGGCGACCGGAATGGGCCGCGTGCTCGAACCCAGGTGCGTCCGCATTTGCTCACATATTGAAATGGCGAGAACCATGGCTGACACAGCCGGGTAATGTAGGACAGTGCTTTTTGCGCTGCGAATGTCGGCATTGGGGTGGTTTCTCGACCTTCCTTTATCCGTCATCCCGGCGAAGGCCGGGATCTCACCGGTGCGGTAAAACGACAGGGCGAGATCCCGGCCTTCGCCGGGATGACGGGACATCTATCGGTCGTTAGCCGCCGCTAGCGGCAAAGAAAAAGCCCGCGCCGAAGCGCGGGCTATCGCCCCCCGTGGCAAACGGGCTGTTTTTAAAAGGGCACCCAGTTCTGCTTCTTGCGGAACTTCATATAACCGACATTGGCGCCAAGGCGTGCCCCAACGCCGACGCGGATGGGGATCAGCACGACGTCGCCGCGGCGCAGATAGCTGGCGTTGAAGCCGCCGACGAGATAGGCCGCGCCTTCGCCCGCCGGATAGCGCTTATACAGATCTTCGCTGTCGAAGAGGTTGTAGACGAGAACGAAGGTGTTGCCGGCATTGGCGCCGGCATCGAAACCGACCGACGGGCCGGTCCAATAGGCGGGCAGTTCGCCCTCGATCTTGTGGTGCAGCGTTCCCGATCCGTAGCGCACGCCGAGCACGAGCGCACCGCCGGCCTCGCGCCCGACGATATAGGCGTTGGGCTCGCCCTGCTTCTTCAATATGTCCTCGATCATCGCGGCGAGGCCCTGGGCACCCTTGCCGAACACGCCTTCGGCGGCGCCGATCAGATCATCCTTTTTGTAGGTCGAATCGGTATCCGCCGCGACGGTTGCTGCCGTTGTGTCGCTGTTTGCGCCGGCCGCTGCGGGTGGGTCGACGACGACTTCGCTCGTCTGTTCGTCGCCGGTTGCGAGGTCGCTGTCATAGGTTTCGCTCGATACCGATTCTCCGGTCGTCGGTGGCGGCGGATTGTCGAGGTCGGAATCGATCCGCATATTGTTTGGATCGATCTCGCGCATCTGTGCTGCCGCCGGAACCGGCGTCAGCGCCAGGCCGATCGACGCCAATGTCGCCATGGCCAGGCTGGTGAATGTCTTGTGCATAGGTGACCCCCAAATATCTCGGCGCCGCGAAAGCGATCCCGCGTTAATCATGACTCGCTTTGGCGGCCGGGCAATGAACGGGCGATGACCTGAGTCGATTTTGCGCCGGATCGAATCGATTGAACGGCGAAATGAAGGCCGCGCGGTAAAAAATCGGCGATCTTTGGCGTTGCGAGGCACGAAGCGCATGGCTATAGCGACCCCCCTAGGCCAAACCTGCCGTTAGCGCGGTAGACCATGCGGAGACGTGGGTGAGTGGCTGAAACCATCCGATTTTTTGCGTTTTTTGCGGCGGTGGCGGTCATCGCCTTTCTTCCATTCGCCGTTTACAAGCTCCGCAT
>JBGTUD010000332.1:0-3416 GCA_041939405.1 Sphingopyxis sp.
TCGATCGTGAAGGTCGACGTGCTCGCGCTCGGCATGCTGACTTGCATTCGCAAATGCTTCGACCTGATGCGCGAGCATGGCCTTGGCGATCATACGTTGGAAGTCGACATCGATTGTGATGATCCGGAAGTCTACGGCATGCTGCAGAAGGGTGACAGCATCGGCGTTTTTCAGGTCGAAAGCCGCGCGCAGATCAACATGCTGCCGCGCCTCAAGCCGGAGGTCTTCTATGATCTGGTGGTGCAAGTGGCGATCGTCCGCCCCGGCCCGATCGAGGGCGACATGGTCCACCCCTATCTACGCCGCCGCAACAAGGAGGAACCGGTCGAATTTCCGGAACCTGCGCCACCTAATCCGCCTGATGAACTGCATGATGTCTTGGGTAAAACCTTTGGCGTTCCGCTGTTTCAGGAGCAGGCGATGAAACTCGCAATGGTTGCAGCCGAATTCAGCCCGGAAGAAGCCAATGGCCTGCGCCGCGCGATGGCGACCTTTCGGAATGTCGGAACGATCGAGAATTTCCGTGAGAAGATGATCGGGGGCATGATGCGTCGTGGCTACAGCCAAGATTTCGCCGAACGCTGTTTCAAGCAAATCGAGGGCTTCGGCAGCTATGGTTTTCCCGAAAGCCATGCGCAATCCTTTGCGCGGCTCGTTTATGTCTCCTCATGGATCAAGCATTACCACCCCGCGGTCTTCGCGTGCGGCATCCTCAATTCGCAGCCGATGGGCTTTTACGCTCCCGCGCAGCTCGTGCGCGATGCGCGCGAACATGGGGTCGAGGTGCGCGCGATCGATGTCAATCACAGCAATTGGGACAACAGCCTCGAACGAAAGAATGATGGCAGCCTCGCGCTGCGGCTCGGCTTTCGCCAGGTCGACGGGTTTCGCGAGGAGTGGGCAGCGCAGATCGCTTTGGCGCGCACTACGCCCTTCGCTTCGGTCGAGGAACTCGCACGCCGCGCCAATCTGCCATCGCGCGCGCTGCGCCTTCTCGCCGATGCCGATGCGTGCCGGTCGATGGGGCTCGATCGGCGTCCGGCGCTGTGGGATGCGCGGCGGGTGCGGCAGGGGGTGTTGCCGCTGTTCGCCGCCGCCGAGGCGAACGAACTCGGCTTCGAGGAGGATGCCGCACTGCCGCCGACGCCGATGGTCGAACATGTGCTCACCGATTATCAGACGACGCGGCTGTCGCTCAAAGGACACCCCATGGCGTTCCTGCGCAGCGATTTCGAACGCGAAGGCGTGCTCAGCGCCGCCGGGGTCGCCGCGGCAAGGAACGGCTCTATCGTGTGCGCCGCGGGCGTCGTCTTGATCCGCCAGCGCCCCGGAAAGGGCAATGCGATCTTCATCACGATCGAGGACGAAAGCGGCATCGTCAACATCCTCCTCTGGGCGCGCCATTTCGAACGCTATCGCCGCGCCGTCATGGCGTCGCGACTGATGCTTGCCGAAGGCGAGGTTCAGCGGAGCAAGGAAGGCGTCATTCACCTGATGGCGACGCGTATCGTCGACCGCACGGCGATGCTCGATATGCTGGGCAGCCACCGGCGTTTCGACGGGGGCCTCGCGCGCGCCGACGAGGTGAAGCATCCGCAATATCCGCGCGGCCATGCCCCGCGTCACGGACATCCGCGCAATGTACGCATTCTGCCGAAATCCCGCGATTTCCATTAGGGTCAGGCACGCACGGGCGGCGAACGGCCGCAAAACGGATGGGGCGGCGCAAAGCTTGCGCTCCACGCCGCCCCGACAATGGTTCCTATGAAACCATCGCCCCCCTCGTCCGGTCCGGATAGCCGTGGGTCGCAGAAAGCTGACGGCCGGAACGAAGCCTGGAAAATCGCTCGTCTGTTTCAGGTCCCCGCCAACCCCTCCGCCGGCGCGTCGCCATCTTCCAAACCCGCCCGCCTTCGGCAGCGGACAACGGAATTATGGCGCAGGCTGAACGCATAAAATTGTAAGAAGCCGACACAGATCGGCGACCCGGCATTGTTTTTCATGCTTTTTGTGTCAGAGTGGTGCAACATGCCGCAGCGCGACGCATCTCACCGCCCTCCCACCTCCGCCCAGGTCGCGACGCGCTTTTTTCCGCCATCACGCGCACTGGCGCCCTATCTGAGCGCGATCTATCTCACCGCGGTCGCGTTGAACGGCGCGCAGCGGATCGAGGATTATCTGCATCCCGAATGGGCGAATATGCGCTTCATCGAGGGCGACGCCCCGCACGTCGCGATCGGCGGCGGTCCGGCCGCCCGCGCGCCGCGTTTCATCGTCGCCGGGCCGACCAGCCGCGCCAGCTATTTCTCCGCGGGCGACATGCGCGTCTGGGGCGTCGGCATCCTGCCGGCCGGCTGGGCCAAGCTGGTATCGATCCCCGCCGCGGCATTGGCCGACACCTATTGCGATGGCCGTACCCACCACGCTTTTACAGCCTTTGCGCCGCTCACCGACGCGCTGCCCCGCGTCAACGACGTCGAGGCCGCGGCGGCGTTGATCGACGCCCATTTTTGCGCGCTCTTGGCATCGGCACCCGCCGACGACCCCGCGATCGTCGCCGCCCACCGGGCGCTGCTCGACGACGAAGCGGCGAGCGTCGCCGACCTTTCGGCCCGCCTCGGCCTGTCCGAACGATCGGTCGAACGATTGAGCCGGCGCGCTTTCGGCTTTGCCCCCAAATTGCTGCTTCGCCGCCAGCGGTTCCTGCGCAGCCTCGCGCGCTTCATGCTCGACCCCTCGATGGCGTGGATCGATACGATGGATCATCATTATTATGATCAGGCGCAATTCACCCGGGATTTCAGGCGCTTTATGGGGATGAGCCCGCGCGCCTATGCCGCGCGGCCGAAACCGATCCTCGGTGCCGCGGCCTTCGCGCGCACGGCGGCGGCGGGCGCGGCGGTTCAGGGGCTGCACCAACCCTCCGCATAGGCCGCTTTCCGGCCAACGGACTTGACCCGCGGCGCGTTCGGTGCGAGCGGCGGACCACGGACGCGCGGGCAGCCGCCTATCCAAGCACCGACGGAAAGACGATACCGGCGGCGGCAGCGCCGCCGGAACAGGACGAGTGACGATGAGCGATATCGAAGCCATCCAGACCCAGCTCTTGAGCGAGATCGAGGCCGCAGCCGACACGGCGGCCGTCGAGGCGCTGCGCATTGCCGCGCTCGGCAAGGCGGGCAGCATCACCGCAATGCTCAAGACATTGGGCGGCATGAGCCCCGAAGAGCGGCAGGTGCAGGGACCCGCAATCCACGGCCTGCGCGAGCGCGTCACCGCCGCGCTCGCCGCGCGCAAGGCGGTGCTCGACGCCGCCGCGCTCGACGCCAGGCTCGCCGCCGAAGCGATCGACATGACGCTCCCCGCCGAGCCGGGTCCGCGCGGCAGCGTGCATCCGGTGAGCCAGGTGATGGACG
>JBGTUD010000333.1:0-3376 GCA_041939405.1 Sphingopyxis sp.
GGCGAAGCGCCAGATCCTCGAGCAGCGAAAATGCCCCTTCAAGATCACCCGAATCGCGCAGATTTTCCGCCGCGCGCTCATTTTCGGTCTGCGCTTCGATCTTGCTCAATTTGGTCACGCCATCGACCAGCCGGCCGACGTTGGGCCCGAACAGCCGTTCGATTTCCTCGGGCGTCGTCAGCGTGTCCTCGAGCGTGTCGTGGAGCAGCGCGGTGACGATCGTTTCGCTGTCGAGGTGCAGGTCGGTCAGGATTCCCGCGACTTCGACCGGATGGCTGAAATAGGGATCGCCCGATGCGCGCTTCTGGCTGCCATGTTTCTGGACGGTAAAGACATAGGCGCGGTTGAGCAGCGTCTCGTCGACGTCGGGATCATAAGCACGCACGCGCTCGACAAGTTCATATTGACGCAACATCGACCCCAATGTCGCCCCTGCCGTCCATATTGCAATGCGAAATTTGCGTGCGCCGTGCAGAAGGCATCCGCAACTTTGGTAAAGCGCGTTGGAAGCATCGTGCGTCGCCGCTAGGAGAGGCGACAGATGGGGACCGAAGCTCTTGATTCGACACCGCCGCCGCGCGTGTCGATGATCATGCCCGTGCACAATGGCGCACGCTGGCTTGCTGACGCTATTGCATCGGTCCTTGCCCAGGATTTCGCCGATTTCGAACTGATTCTAGTCGACGACGCCTCGCGCGACGATTCGCCCGCGATCATGGCTGACGCCGCCGCGCGCGACCCGCGCGTGCGGCTGGTGCGGCTGAACGCCAATCAGGGCCTGCCCGCGGCGCTCAATCACGGCTTTGCCGCCGCGCGCGGCGAGCTTCACAGCTGGACCTCGGACGATAATCTGCTTCGCCCGCAAATGCTGACCCGCCTCGTCGCGACGCTCGACGCGCACCCGGACGCGGACATCGTCCACGCCGACTTCATGCTCGTCGACGAGGATGGCCTCGAACTTGGCCGGGCGCAGGTGGGGCCGATCGAACGGCTGCTATACGGCAACAATATCGGCGCCTGTTTCCTGTATCGCGCGGGCGTGGGCCGAGCGCTCGGCGGTTATGACCCCCGGCTCTTCGGCGTCGAGGATTATGACTTCTGGCTTCGCGCCGCGCAGCGCTTCCGCTTTGTCGCGCTGCACGAGGATCTGTACATTTACCGCAAACATGGCGGCAGCCTGACCAATCAGCGGTCCGACGAGATCCAGGCGCTGACCGCCGAAATCGTCGAACGCGCACTCCCCGATACGCTGCCCGCACGCATCCGCAGCGAAATCCTCGTCGGGCTTGCGCTGCGCAGCCGGGGGCGGTGGCGGCTCGACCTCGTCGGCCGCGCCTTTCGCGCGCATCCGGCGCCGGTCTTGGTGCGGCTCCCCGCGCTTGCCCGCTGGTCGCTCGTCGTCGCGCGCAACCGCTTCACCGCCTGAACGGCGGGCGATTCCCGTTGCGAAACGCAACGCAGCCTCTATATTTTTTTGGCACGTTGGGCGATTTTACGTTAGGGCTTTGGGCATGGGAAAATTACGCGAAGTCTTGAACGATCTGAACGGCGGCAATTGCGCCTTGCCCCTGGCCCTCGAAGCGATGGGCGAACGCTGGTCTTTCATGATCCTGCGTGCGGCGTTCAACGGCGTCCATCATTTCGAGGAGTTCCAGCAGGAACTCGGCATCGCGCGCAACATCCTGTCGAACCGGCTGTCGAAGCTGGTCGACCACGGGATCATGGCGCGCGAAGTCATGGCCGAGGATCGGCGCAAGGTGCGGTATCAGCTTACCGAAAAGGGCATCGACCTGCTCCCCGCGATGATCGCGCTGCGCCAATGGGGCGAAAAATGGGGCGCCGGCGTTCCTTCGACCCCCGTTCTTGTCGACGCGCGCGACGAACAGCCGATCGGGCCCGTCGGGCTGACCGCGCATGACGGCCGGGTGATCGGGTACAAGGAATTGCTGTGGAAGCATCGGTCGGAGCTTCAGCCGCTGGGTCAGGCGCGCGTGCGCGCCGATGGCGCCGCGGCGCCGGTCGCGGCGGAATGATCCGCCGCGCCGCCGCCCGCCTCGTCGTGCGCGGCCGTTGACCATCGCCATCGCCCGGACCCCCATGCCGCTGTTTCGACTGACTTCGCCCGGTCCCTTTTTCGATAACAAGGTTCGGGCTTTCTGGAATCTTCAGATATTGGGCTGGGCCGCGTGGCTCGGCCTGCGCGGCGTGTCGGGCCTTGCCAATGGGCAGGCGTTCACCTTCTTCATTCCGCAGACGATTTCGGCGATCACCGGCTTTTCGCTGACGCTGATCCTGTCGGTCTGCTACCGCGCGCTGATCAACCGCCGCCCGCTGCTCATGTGGGGGGTCAGTTTCGGGCTCGCCGGCCTCGCGACGGCGCTTTGGGCGTTCATCGACGCCTGGGTCGCGCAGATTCAGAATCCGGCGAGCGAGGCGGGCTTTACCAGCCTGCTCCTCGGCGCGATGTATATCGACGCGACGTCGCTTGCGGCCTGGTCGGCGCTTTATTTCGCCATCAATTATTTCCTCCAGCTGGAAGAACAGAATGACCGCGTGCTCCGCCTCGAAGCGCAGGCGGCGTCGGCGCAGCTCGCGATGCTGCGTTATCAGCTCAATCCCCACTTTCTGTTCAACACGCTGAACAGCATTTCGACGCTCGTGCTTTTGAAACAGGCCGAACCCGCCAATGCGATGCTCTCGCGCCTGTCGGCCTTCCTGCGCTACACGCTCGCCAACGAACCGACCGCGCAGGTGACGCTGGCGCAAGAGATCGAGACGCTGAAGCTGTATCTCGACATCGAAAAAATGCGTTTCGAGGACCGGCTGCGCCCGCATTTCGCGATCGACCCGGCGGTGGCGCGCGCGCGCCTGCCCTCGCTCTTGCTCCAGCCGCTCATCGAAAATGCCATCAAATATGCGGTGACGCCGCAGGAAGATGGCGCCGACATCACCATCTCTGCACAGCTGGCCGGTCAAAATGTCCGGATCACCGTGTCCGACACCGGCGCGGGATTGTCAGGCGAGCGCACCGACCCCACCACGGGCGTTGCAACGGAATCGACCGGCGTGGGTTTAGCCAACATCCGGGACCGCTTGGCGCAGGCATTTGGCGACCAGCACCGGTTCGACGCCCAGCTGGGCGCTGAGGGCGGCTTCACGGTGGTGATCGAGTTTCCGTTCCAGCCCGATGGGCAAGCAAGAATTGGAACCGAAGGCACATGACGATCAGAACCATCCTGGTGGATGACGAAAAATTGGCGACGCAGGGCCTGCAACTGCGGCTCGAAGCGCATTCGGATGTCGAGGTTGTCGACACCGCCCAGAACGGCCGCGAGGCCATCCGAAAGATCAAGACGCACAAGCCCGACCTTGTCTT
>JBGTUD010000334.1:0-3322 GCA_041939405.1 Sphingopyxis sp.
CCAAATGTTACGGCGGCGACGCGACCCGCAAGAAAAAGCTGCTGGAAAAGCAGAAAGAGGGCAAGAAGCGGATGCGCGAATATGGCAATGTCAACATCCCGCAGGAAGCGTTCATCGCCGCGCTGCGTATGGGTGACGATGCCTGAACGGCTTTGGGGTCTACATCTCGATCGAGATGCGGACCTTGGCCGGGCTGACCCCCGCCGCATCGGCAATTTCGGCGCGCATCCGCGCGACCATGTTGAAGAGCCGATCGCCGTCCGGGCCCGGCGCCTCGCCCAGCAGGTCGGCGGGGGAAAGGCCAAGGATTTCCGCTACCGCGCTCAGCAGCGCGGGCCGCGGGCGCGAACGTCCCTGTTCCCAATAGCAGATCGAGGTCGGCGTAATGCCGAGCCGGTGGGCGAGGGCGGTCTTGCTGAGCCCGCGCACCTTGCGCAGGCGCTCGAGCCGGGCGCCCAGCGTTTCATACTGCGCCGGGCCGTCAACATGCGGGGGGGACACGGGGTTGCAACCTTTCTGCCTTGGACGCGCAACAAATAGCAAGTTAAGCTCGGTTCGGCTTTCAACATTTCACCGCCCGCGGGGCGGCGAATGTTGAGGACGAGTGGCAGGGCGGCGGACCCGGCGGCGGGCCGCGGGTCTTGCCGCGACCGGCGGGAGGCCGCGATGGAGGAACAGGACGCGCGGCGGGAAGGCGCCGCGCCGAAGCGCCGGATCGAGGACGCCGCGATTCACTGCCGGCTGAACGACGGCACCGCGGTATGTCTGCGCACCATTACCCCCGACGACGCCGAGCTGATCCGCGAGGGGATCGCGCGGCTGTCGGCCGAATCGCGCTATCTGCGCTTTTTCTCGCCGGCGACCTCCTTGCCCGACGCGGTGATCGAACGGCTGGTCGACGTCGACGGGCACGACCATATCGCGTGGGGCGCGATCTGCAGCTCGTGCCCCGACCGGCCCGCGATCGGCGCGGTGCACGCCGTGCGCCACCGCCCCGACGGGCCGGTGGGCGAATTTTCGATCGCGGTGCTCGACGACTATCATGGGCAGGGGCTGGCGCGGATGATGACCGCGGCGCTGCTCGTCGATTGTCTCGACGAGGGCCTCGTCGAACTCGACGTCCATATGCTGTCGGAAAATGACGCGGCGCGGCGGCTCGTCAAGACATTGGGCGCGATATGGGTCGGCGAAAGCGCGGGCGTCGCCGAATATCGGCTCGACGTGGCGGAAGGGCTCGCCGCGCTGCGGGCGGATAGCGATGCGCCGGGCGTGCGCGATGTCCTGGCCGCGCTCGATACGCTGCAATAGCCCCTCCCGCCGCCCTGGGTCGCAAAGGACGGCGGGAGAGTGGTCCGCGAAGCTTATCGCTGAAAGCGTGTTCCCGTCCCGAACGCCGCATTAACCGTGATGATCCGCCGCCGCGGTGATCGCAATCACATCGCACGAGCGATCGCGCATGAAAAAGGGCGCCGGGATGACCGGCGCCCTTCCTCTGCCCTTTAGGGGAGGCAGCCCTTATTTGGTCTGCGTGTCGCCGACGCCCGATTCGGACGGCGCGATTTCGCCATCGTCGTCGATGGCGTTGGCCTTTTCCTCGCCCATTTCCTCGACGACATCGGCCTTGTTTTCCATGGCTTCCTTGGCGGGGCCTTCGGGCATGGCGTCGGCCTGTTCGTCGATGGCTTCTGCTTGGGCTTCGGCCTGATCCTCGACTCTGTCGGCTTCCGGGCTCTGGCAGGCGCCGAGGGCGAGGGCCGACGTCGCGGCGAGGGTGATGAACATCTTGCGCATAGTGAGTGACTCCCAAAGTTGACTCGGGGGCTTAACGCCGGGTGAACGGGAGAGTTGCAAGAAAATCGTCATGCAGCTGGAATCGAGCGATTTTCTTTTGCTCGTTTGGGCCCGCACCACGCGCAGAGGGCAAAAAAGAGGGCGCCCGAAGACGCCCTCCTGTCATTCGGTCTCGTTGCGCGGGTTCAGAAGCGCTGCTGACGCTCGTACAGATCGCGGTAGTGCTGGATGCGCGTGACGCGCAGCCCCGGCATGCCGCTGCGATCGATCGACCGCTGCCAGCTGGCAAATTCCTCCAGCGTCAGCCCATAGCGTTCGCACGCTTCGTCGACCGTCAGCAGGCCGCCGTTGACCGCCGCGACGACTTCCGCCTTGCGGCGTACGACCCAGCGGGTCGTCGTCGGCGGCGGCAGCGAGTCCAGCGTCAGCGGTTCGCCCAAGGGGCCGATGACCTGCGCCGGCCGGATTTTCTGATTCTCGATCATGCTCATTCCATATTCTCAACATCGGATGGGGGTGTGTCCGACGCCTTCAGATCTAGATCGGAGGGATTCAACATCGGCTGAAACCCTCTGGTAAACAGGCTGTTCATAGTTTCGGGCAGGACGTTGCGATCGTCCGACAAATCGAAAAAGCGAACGACGCGGGCCGCCCTTTGTTCCCCTTGTTCCCGGCTCCCGCAGAAAATTTCCTTAACCGCATTAACCCGCTCGGCATGACGGTTGCGCTGCGCGTGTCCGCGCAATGTCCGCACCGTGGGGAGGGCGGCCTGCCGCGCGCTCGACACGGCCAGAATGATGTCGAAGGCGGGCTTCGACAATCGGGCCGCACCGGCGGTGCGCGGGAAATCGGACGGGTCGAGGTTCATGCGACTCGTCTAGCCCAGAGGGCCTAAGGTCCCGTAAATGCCCGTTTCAGTCCCTGTTAGCGAAGCTTAACCCCTGTCAATATCTTGACGCCGACCGCGGAAAAGCTGGATTTTTGCGGGCGCCGTCCCTAGATGGCGCCGACCATGATCGAAACGATTTCCTCTCCTGACGGGCTCGCCCGGGCCGACTTTCAGCTCGCCGGACCGATGCAGGCCCGGCGAATCGTCGTCGCGATGTCGGGCGGGGTCGACTCGAGCGTCGTCGCCGCGCTCGCCGCGCGGTCGGGCGCCGAGGTGATCGGTGTGACGCTCCAGCTTTATGACCATGGCGCCAAGGCGAAGCGCGTTGGCGCGTGCTGCGCGGGGCAGGATATTCGCGACGCACGCGCGGTCGCCGACCGGCTGGGCTTTGCGCACCATGTCCATGACCATGAAAGCCGGTTCCGCGACACGGTGATCGACCAGTTCGCCGACGAATATCTCGCCGGCCGGACGCCGATTCCGTGCGTCCGCTGCAATATGGGGGTGAAGTTCACCGACCTGTTCCAGCTGGCGAAGGACCTCGGCGCCGATTGCCTTGCGACGGGCCATTATGTCCGACGCGTGATGGGGCCCGCGGGGGCCGAGCTGCACCGCGCGGTCGATCCCGCGCGCGACCAGAGC
>JBGTUD010000335.1:0-3305 GCA_041939405.1 Sphingopyxis sp.
CCGTTCGTGCTGAGCTTGTCGAAGCACCGTCCTTCCTTGCGGCAGGGCGAAGACAGAACGGCCCTTCGACAAGCTCGGGGCGAACGGATTAGGGTTCGGGTCCGTTAACAGGTCTGAACTCTATAAACCGTGCTTCTTCGCAAACGGCCAGTCGGTCGCGCTGCTCGCCCACAGCGCCCCCCAGATGATCAGCGGCTGCGCGGCGAGCCGCGGGGCGTGATATTCCCAGCCAAGCGTCGCGCCGCCGATCGCGACATTGGCGAGCGCATGGTGAAGATTGGCGGGCCAGACGCAGAGCGCATAGAGCGCGAGCCCCCAGCCCGCGGGCTTGCGGAGCCGCGGAATCGTCAGGCCGGCCGCGCCCGCGATTTCGGCGATCCCGGTCGCGGCGACGACCAGGCGGGGTTCGGGCACCCACGGCGGGGTGATCGCCAGAAAGGGCTCGGGGGTCGCGAGATGGCGCCAGCCTGCATAGCCATAGGCCAATGCGAGCAGCCAGCGCAGCGTGGTACGGACGCGCCCCTTCACCGCCCGATCGCGGCGAGCATCGCCTCGACGCTCGTGAATTTTTCGCGCGGATTGCCGTCCAGCGCGGCGGCGACCTCGGCTTCCTCGATGCGGCGCCAGTCGCGGAAGGTGACGGGGGCAATGTTACGGCTGGCGAGCAGCGCGTCGAGACCGGGGCGTCCGGCCTTGCCCGCGCCGGGGCCGATGTCTTCGAGCACCATTTCGGCGACGCGCGCGCCGTCGGGCTTGTTGGTACCGATCGTCCCCGACGGGCCGCGGCGGGCCCAGCCCACACAATAGAGGCCGGGCAGGATTCGTCCGTCGTCATTCGCGAAACGGCCGCGGCCATGTTCATAGGGAACGCCGGGGATCGGCGGCGTCTGATAACCGATGCAGCTGATGACGAGCCCCGCGTCGATGGCGTAGGTTTCGCCCGTACCCCGGCTGCGCAGCTCGGCGTCGAGCGCGGTCTTTTCGACGATCACGCGCTGCACCCTGCCGTCCGGTCCCCCACTGCCTTCGATCGCGATGGGCATGGCAAAAAAATCGAAATCGATCGTCACGGGTTTGGCGACGGGATTGGCGGCAAAGCTGCGCAAATGCGTCACCGACTTGCGCATCCCCGGTTCGAGCAGCGCATCGTCGCCCTCGTCCGGAAGGTCGGTGGGGTCGACGCGCGGGCCCGCGCGATCGAGATGGCCGAGCTCGCCCAATTCCTTGGGCGTCATCGCAATCTGGTGCGGGCCGCGGCGGCCGAGGATGTGGATGTGCCGCACATTGCTTTCGGCGAGCGCCTGCCGCGCATGGGCCACGATGTCGCTGCCCGCAAATTCCTGCGGTGTCTTGGCCAGGATGCGCGCAACGTCGAGCGCGACATTGCCGTTGCCGATCACCGCAACCCCGGCGGCGCCCAGCGGCGGATCGAGGTCGGCGAAGTCGGGATGCCCGTTGTACCAGCCGACGAAGGCCGCGCTCCCGATGACGCCCGGCAGGTCGGACCCCGGAATGTCCAGCGGGCGGTCGTTCGGCGCGCCCGTCGCCAGAACCACCGCGTCATAGAGGGCGACGAGTTCGTCGATGGTCACGTCGCTGCCGACCGCCACATGGCCGACGAAACGGACATTGTCGGTCAGCGCGACGCCTTCATAGCGGCGCGACACCGCCTTGATCGACTGGTGATCGGGGGCAACGCCGGTACGGATCAGGCCATAGGGGACGGGCAGGCGGTCGATGACGTCGACCGCGATGTCCTCCGCCTTCTGCAAGGTTTCGGCGGTATAATAACCCGCCGGGCCCGACCCGACGATCGCGACATGACGCATCAGTCCACTCCGAATGCGGAACCTGCGCCGGGGGCGCGGCCCCTGTGTTGTGCGATGATGCTAGCGGCGAAATGCGGCAGGGCAAGCGCACTGTTGCAGTCGGGCGCCGCGGCCTTGACAGCGCGCGCGCCGGGTCATATTGCGCGCCCCTCTTTGCCCCGTCGTCTAATGGTAAGACTACGGATTCTGATTCCGTCTATCGAGGTTCGAATCCTCGCGGGGCATCCAGTTTTTTTCAGGGCGCGGCCAGCATCGCTTGGCACAGGTCGCGGATCGCGGTCCGGTCGCCCGACAGCAATGTGTCGCCGATCACATAGCTGTAGATCAGAAAGGCGCGGGCAGGCGCCTGGTCCTTTGGGACGCCATTCGCCGTGAGCACCGATTCGAAATAGACCAGCCGATGCCGGTCGATCTCTTCGAGTGCGCGTCGCGCGCGTTCGTCGGTCAGCGCCCAGGTGCGCATCGCGACCTCGATCCACGCGCCCGTCCGGGTGCGATCCATGCGCGATATGGCGAACAGCCGCGTCAGCCGGTCTTCGGGGGCCGAATCCATCGCGGTCAGTTCGGCAACGAGCCCGGTCGTCGTGCGCTGGCGCCAGTAATCGATCATCGCTTCGAGAAAGCTCTCGCGCGTGTCGAAACGGGCGTAGAACATGCCCTTGGTGACGCCGAGCGCCTCGGCGAGCAATTCGACGCGCACCGAATCGATCCCGCCCAGCGCGAGTTGCTCGAGCGCGGCAATGAACCAGCGTTCGGCGGGGATCCTGGGCTTGGGGCCGCGTTTGACCGGCGCGCCGGTCGCGCCTGGAACGGCCGGCTGGAGCGGAAGCGGCGGCAACGACATGGGGCAAGGCCTAGGGCGCACCGTCCGCAAGGTCAATGCCTGCGTTTTTTCCGATCCGAAACAGAATCTATTCAAGTCATAATGCCATGTCATATTGACGTTTAATGCTAGTCCAATTTATAAATATCTCATACGGAATCGAATGAAATGATTCGCATGGGAGGGACGAGTAGATGACCGAATATCGCCGGGCGCTGAATTGCATGTTGCTTGCCGGATCGACGCTGGCCGCGATGACAGGCACGAATGCCGCCGCGCAGGAGGCGCCGTCCGACGGGGCGAGCGCGGCGCAGGTGGAAGAGATCGTCGTTACCGCGCGGCGCCGCGAAGAGAGTTTGCAGGACGTTCCGATTGCGGTCACGGCCTTCACGGCCGACGCACTCGATCAGAAGGGCGCGCCCGACATCACGGCGCTCCAGCGCTCGACACCCAATCTGACGCTTCAGGTTTCGCGCGGCACCAACTCGACGCTGACGGCTTTCATCCGCGGTATCGGTCAGCAGGACCCGTTGTGGGGTTTCGAACCCGGCGTCGGGCTTTACGTGGACGACATCTATATCGCGCGGCCGCAGGGGGCGGTCCTCGACATCTTCGACATCGAACGGATCGAGGTGCTGCGCGGGCCGCAGGGC
>JBGTUD010000336.1:0-3300 GCA_041939405.1 Sphingopyxis sp.
CGGGCTGGTGACTTCATGGACGAGGTGGCGGTCGATGAAGATCAGGCAGGTGCCATCGGCGCGCCGTTCGACGACGTGCGCGTCCCAGATTTTCTCGTAAAGCGTGCGGGGCCGAGTCATGCGGGTTCACTTACGCCGCCTGCACAACTTTGCAAGCGAGTGGCGAAGAAAAACGCAATTTTCGGTCGCGATGGACGTTGCGCCGTGCCCAGCGTCCTTTTTTCGTCATCCCGGCGAAGGCCGGGATCTCGCCGGCGCGCCATGCCGACCGCATGAGATCCCGGCCTTCGCCGGGATGACGAGGATATGGTGCATTGCTTGCTGAACACGCCTATAATCCCCCCATGTCGCTGCCCGCTATCCTTGCCCTCATTCTCGCCACCGTTGCGGCGATGGAGGGCGTCGCCTGGGCCAGCCACAAATATATCATGCACGGCTTCGGCTGGGCGTGGCACCGCGACCATCACGAACCGCATGGGAATCGCCTCGAAAAGAACGACCTTTTCGCCATCGTCGGCGCGGCGATGAGCATTTCGATGTTCGCGCTCGGCAGCCCGATGATCATGGGCGCCGCGGCGTGGGAGCCCGCGACCTGGATCGGGCTCGGCATCCTCCTTTATGGCGTCATCTACACGCTCGTGCACGACGGGCTCGTCCACCAGCGCTATTTCCGCTGGGTGCCGCGGCGCGGCTATGCCAAACGGCTCGTGCAGGCGCACAAGCTCCATCACGCCACAATCGGCAAAGAGGGCGGGGTCAGCTTCGGCTTCGTGCTCGCGCGCGATCCTGTAAAGCTCAAGGCCGAACTGAGGGCGCAGCGGGAGGCGGGTATCGCCGTGGTGCGCGACGCTTTGGCGGAATAACGCCTTCGCCCCCGCGCAGGAGGGAGCGGGCGATTGCTCACGCCGCCCGATAGTCCGCGGTAATCACGCCCGCTTCCATCAGCTCGGCCTCATGCCCTTCCTCGCGCCAGCTTTCGGCGAGTGCCTGGCTTTCCCAATCGCGCATCGCGGGGTGGGCGAGCATATGGTCGACCCACGCTTGGCCCGCACCGACGTCGAGGCCATAGGTGCGAATGCGGAAAGCTACGGGCGCGAAAAAGGCGTCGACGGCCGAGAAATCTGCGCCTGCAAGCCAGGGGCCGCCGAACTTTGCCAGGCCTTGCTCGAACAATTCGCGCAGCCGCGCGACATTGGCTTTCAGCGCTTCCGACATCGGTTTGGGCGTCACGCGTACGCCGACGTTCATCGTGCAATCGTTCCGCAGCGCGGCAAAGCCGCTGTGCATTTCGGCCGCGGCGCATTGCGCCCAGGCGCGCGCATCGGGATCGGCGGGCCACACCGCGTCATGCCGGTCGGCGAGATAGAGGGCAATGCCGAGCGAATCATACACCGTCCGCCCTTCATGCAGCAGCGCGGGCACCTGGCCCGTCGGCGAAAAGCTGCGGAAATCCTCGTAATTGCTCGGGTTGGTAAAGGGCTCGATCCGGTCGGTGAAGGCGATGCCCAATCCCTTCATCAGGATCCAGGGGCGCAGCGACCAGCTCGAATAATTGCGGTTGGCGGTGATCAGTTCGTACATGCTTCGCGCTCCTGACGGACGATGGGGGAGGTGTAGTCGGGATCGTGCGCGACGGGCGACGCCGTACCGTTGCGGAGCGCCGTCAGCACGCTGGCGAAGTCGGTTTGCGCGCGCCAGCCAAAACGGCGCTCGGCGCGCGACGGATCGTAAACGCGATCGATCGTTTGGGGGAGCGTCCAGCCGGCGGCGGCGTAGAGTTCGGCCGCGTCGGGGTAATAGCGCGCGATCACCGCACGCGCATCGCGCGCCAGCTCCTCGGCGTCGGCGCGCACGAAGGGCGGCGGCGCCGAGAGGATGAAGCTGTCGCAGCCGATCGCCGGCACCGCTTCGAGGGCCGCGAGATGTGCCGCCGCGGCATCCTCGACCGCCAGGCGGCGGTGGAGCAACTCATTGGCTTTCAAATTCGGCCCACTGGGGACGGCGTGCGTATCGTCGTCTTCGGGAAAGAAGCGGCCCGTGCGCAGGATCGCGACGTTGATGCCATGTTCGCGGTGGATCAGCTTCGCCGCCTGCTCCGCTGCAAGCTTGGTTATGCCATAGATGTTGCGCGGCTCCAGCGGCCCGAAATCCTCGTCCATCCACCACGCGCCCTTGTCGCTCGCGCCCGCGCGGACATCGGCGCGCACCATCAGCGAGGTGGTCGAGGTGAAGAGAAAGCGGTCGTTGCCCGCCGCCACCGCCGCCTCGATCAGGTTCAGCGTTCCCGTGACATTGACGTCGATAAAGGCCTGCCGCGGATAGCGCACGATGTCGGGCTTGTGCAGCGCGCCGCCATGGATGATGGCCTCAATGCCATGCTCGCCCATCGTCCGCTCGACCAGCGCGCGGTCGGCGACCGTGCCCACGATCTGCGTATGCGCGCCGGGCACGACGTCGAGCCCGGTGACATCATGGCCATTCTGCGCCAGCAAGGGCGCAAGATAGCGTCCGAGCCACCCCGAAGACCCGGTCAGCAGCACGCGCATCATTTTCCTCCGCCCGAATGGTGCGCGCCTCTTATCCGCGGAGCGCCTCAGCGCGCAAGATGCTCCCACGCTTTTGCTGTGCCGATGGCGTAAACAACCCCGTAAATCAGCACGATCAGCGACGAGATGACCGCGAATCCGTCCGAATATTGACGCGTCACGAGGTTCACCGGGACAAAGGCGAGCCCGCGCAGCAAATAGATGGCGGCGATGACGACCAGGCCCGTTCGCAGCAACGGCAGGCGCGGCAGCACTCCCGCGGCTGAAAGCGCATAGGCGCCCCAGATGAACAGCATCGCCGCGATGCCCAGCGTCACCAGCGTCGGCGTCCATTCGCCGCGCCCCGCCGCGCGCGCCATCGCTTCGCCCGCGCCGAAAAAGCGATACCATTCGGGCCCGCCGACGATGCAGGCAAGATGCGCGAGCGCGGCCAGGATCGACAGGCACGCCCCGGTAATCAGCCAGGGCGAACCCGGATGAACCGCAACATCAGCCAATATAATGCGCCGTCGTCTTGGCGGCGACTTCCTCCGCCGTCACACCCGGCGCCAGCTCGATCAGCCGGAAGGGGCTTTCATGGTCGTCGCGCTTGAACACCGCGAGGTCGGTGATGATCATGTCGACGACATTCTTGCCGGTCAGCGGCAGGGTGCACGCCGGGATGAATTTGGGGTCGCCGTTCTTCGACACATGCTCCATCACGACGATGATCTTCTTGACCCCGGCGACAAGGTCCATTGCCCCGCCCATGCCC
>JBGTUD010000337.1:0-3295 GCA_041939405.1 Sphingopyxis sp.
GGCAGATCTTTCATGGCCACTTCGTTAAGTCTGGCGGCCGCTTTATCTTTTACGGCACGACAAGCTGCGTCGTCGTCAGCGTTTCGCACGCCACGCGCGCTTCCGGGTCTTTCGACAGGAACAGGTCGACGATCGAATCGCTGATCTGGTCGGCCACCTTGTCGGGATGCCCTTCGGACACGCTTTCGGAGGTGAAGAGGAAGCTGTTGCGCATGGGGAGCCTTTTCGAGCGACGGATATAAAGAAAAGTTTATGTTGGGTGGCTGTTAGCGTCCGCGGCGGCGAAAGGCAATGGCCAGCGCGAGAAGCGCAAGCGCCAATCCGACCGGCAGCGCATTGCCGAAACGCGCAAAGAGCGTCGGTTCGTGCGCGGGCGGCACCACCGTGTCGATGCGCCCCGCGGCATGCATCGGCAGCGATTCGACGATGCGGCCGTCGGCATCGATCACCGCGCTGATCCCCGTCGGCGTGGCGCGCACGACCGGCAGCCCTTCCTCGATCGCGCGCAGCCGCGCTTGCGCCAGATGCTGCGGCGGGCCCCACGATCCGAACCAGGCGTCGTTCGACGGGTTGAAGATGAAATCGGGGCGGTGGGCGCGGTCGACGACCTGCCCCGAAAAGATGATCTCGTAACAGATTTGCAGGCCGATGCGCCCGAAGGCGCCAAGGTCGATCGTGCGCGGCCCCGGTCCGGGCCAGAAATCGATGTCGCCGGGCGCCAGACGCGACAGGCCGATCGCCGACAGAATGGGCCGCATCGGCAGATATTCGCCATAAGGCACGAGATGCGCCTTGTCGTAGCGCGGCCCGAGCGTGCCGTCGGCGTGGAGCGTCATCACCGCATTGCGCGCGCCGACGACCTCACCGCCCTTGTCCATTTCGAGCTTGAGCGCGCCAAGCAGCATGACATCGTCCGCGTTCATCAGGTCGGTGATCCGCCGCCGCGCTTCTGCGGGCGAGCGGTCGTAATAGATGGCGGGATAACCCCATTCGAGATAGTCGGGAATCGCCGCCTCGGGCCAGAGGATGAGGCGCGGTGTATCGTCCCGGGGCGCCGTCAGCCGCGCCAGCTTGGCGAAATTGGCGTCGGCCTTGCTGCCTTCCCACTTGTCCTGCTGGCCGACATTGGGCTGGACGACGGTGATGGGGACGGTCGTGCCTTTTCCTTCGCTGTCTCGTGCAACGGCGGCTTGAAAACCCTTATGATCGATTAGCACGCTCGCCGCGATGATGGGCAGCGCAACGCCGACGGTTACGATCGTGGCGCTTGGCACGTGACGACCGGCGGCGAGGAGCAGGATTCCGGCGGCCATGACGACCAGCGCGGACGCCCCGTAGGTGCCGATCCAGATCGCCGGCGCGCTGGCGTCCATCTGGATCGCGACAAGTGGATTCCACGCAAACCCTGTAAAAACCCAGCTCCGCAGCCATTCGGTGAGTGTCCACAGCGCGGCAAAGGCGAGGATGAAAGACAGCGTCGCCCCCGCGAAGGCGGGGGCCGCAGTCGGCCTTGCGCCATCGTCCCCGGATAAACCGCCAGCGGCCGTGGCGGGAGTCACGCGCCTCCCGACACCCTTCGCGGAGGCGACGATTTTTTGCGTCAGCCAAGCCCCCCATGCCGCCAACGCAGGATAGATCGCCAGATAAAGCGCCAGCAGCACGACCGCGATCCAGCCCAGCCATGCGGGCATCGCCGCCTGATAGGTAAAGGCGGTCGCGATCCAGCCCAGCCCGACGACGAAATGCCCGACCCCGAATGCCCAGCCGGTGCCGAACGCGCGCCAGCCGCGCGGGCTCTGCGCCACTAGCGCCATCCATCCGGCGAGTGCGAGCAAGGTGAGCGGCCAGAGGTTCAGCGGCGCGAACCCTGTCGCCGAAACGGCGCCGAGGAACAGCGCGAGGGACTTTGGCCAGCGGTCGGCGAAAGCGGCGATGCGGGGGCGTGTCGCGGTCACGCGCGATCTCTTAGCCGCGCCGATGCGCGCCGACAATGCGGCTTGCGCGCATCGGCGAAGGAAGGGTCGATGCTGTTTCGGCCCAAAGCCAACCTTCTGCTTTTTCCATACGTCGATCGTGTTCGCACCTTCATGCTTGTCAGCAGCCACGCGGCGGGAGTAGGTCGCTGACATGAGCGATTTTCGTCCCCTGTCCGCCCAGTTCAGCGTCGCGCCGCAAATCGGCATCGACGATGTCGCCGAAGCGAAAGCGCAAGGCTTTGCGATGGTGATCAACAACCGCCCCGACGGCGAGGAACCGGCCGCGCCGCAAGGCGACGCGATCGGTCACGCCTGCGCCGCCGAAGGCTTGGCCTATGCGGCGATCCCGATCGGCCATGCGGGGTTCAGCCATGCGCAGATCGACGCGCTCGACAAATTGCTCCGCGATGCGACGGGGCCGATCCTTGCCTATTGCCGATCGGGGACGCGCTCGACGCATTTGTGGGCGCTCGCCCGCGCGCGCGCCGGCGATGATGTCGGCGGCATCGTCGATGCGGCGGCGAAGGCGGGTTACGATCTTTCGGGGCTGCGGCCGATGCTGGACGCGCTTTCGGGGGAAAAATGACGGCCATGGCCATTCAGGCGGGCGCGTCGCTTGTGGCGGTGCTGTTCGTCGCCTGGCTGGTCGGCAAGATGGGGCTCGGCGCCGACCCGCGGATCGAGGATGCGGCCCATGCGATCCGCCTCGCCGAAGAGGCCGAGGCGGGATTTGGCGGGATCGAGGTCGGGCGCGACCGCGCCGGCTTTGCCGCGATCGTGCGCAACGCCGAAGGCCGGATGATGCTGGTGCGCGCGCACGGCAATTTCTTTGCGGCGCGGCCGGTCGACGCGCAGGTGATCGGCCGCCTCGACAAGGATTTCCTGACGCTCACCATGCCTGAGCGAACATTCGGTGCGGTAACGCTGCAATTGGGGAGGGATGCCGGAATGTGGGCGAGCCGGATGCGGGAGATCGTTCGTGGCTGAGCTGCCCGATCCCGTCGTCTATGCGGTCCCCGCCTTCATCCTGCTGCTGATCGTCGAGATGATCGTGTCGCTGCGCGCCGACAGGAGCCGGTATGAAGCGCGCGACACGCTCACTTCGCTGATGCTCGGCACGGGAAGCCAGGTCGCGGGCGCGCTCGTCGGCGCGGCGGTCGTCGGCATGGCCGTGTGGGTACACCAGTTCCGGCTTTTCGACATCGGGATCGCGTTCGAGACCTGGTGGTGGGCATGGATCCTCTGCTTCATCCTCGACGACCTGGCCTATTATGTCTTTCACCGGAGCGCGCACCGCGTCCGCTGGTTCTGGGCGAGCC
>JBGTUD010000338.1:0-3262 GCA_041939405.1 Sphingopyxis sp.
CAACGCCTGGGTGGTGCTGAAGGGGCTGGAAACGCTCGACCTGCGCGCGCGGCGGCAGTCCGAGAATGCGCTCGCAGTGGGCAAGTTCGTCGAAAGCCGCGTGCCGAAGATCCTGCACCCCGGCCTCGCGAGCCATCCGCAACATAATCTGGCGAAAAGTCAGATGGACGATTGCGGGCCGATTTTTTCCTTCGTCCTCGAAGGGCGCGAACAGGCGATGGCGCTGCTCAATGCGCTCGAGCTTGTCGACATTTCCAACAATATCGGCGATTCGCGCAGCCTTTGCTGTCATCCCGCCTCGACAACCCATTATGGCGTCAGTGCCGAGGCGCGGGCCGACATGGGCGTTGTCGAAGGGATGCTGCGCAT
The DNA here is from genome assembly GCA_041939405.1 of Sphingopyxis sp. Classification (GTDB taxonomy): domain Bacteria; phylum Pseudomonadota; class Alphaproteobacteria; order Sphingomonadales; family Sphingomonadaceae; genus Sphingopyxis. The sequence goes on from JBGTUD010000338.1 coordinate 370, forward strand.
CAACATCGGTCTTGAAGACCCGCGCGACATCATTGCCGATCTGGACCAGGCATTGACCCGGGTGGGGCTTTAGGCGAATCTGGGGTGGAGATGATCGACTCCTTTTTCCCCTTTGCCGCGACCACCGGCCCCGTCACCGTGCGCGTCGCCGTAAGCTATCTGCCCGAACAGTCGCACCCGGCGCTCGGCCGGTGGTTCTGGGCCTATCATGTCCGGGTGGAAAATCATGGCGATACGGCGGTGCAGTTGCTGACGCGGCACTGGCGAATCAGCGACGGGCGCGGTCAGATCAGCGAAGTGGAGGGCGAAGGCGTCGTCGGCGAACAGCCGCTGATCGTGCCAGGCGGCGCGTATGACTATGTCTCGGGCTGTCCGCTGCCCACCCCCGAAGGGTCGATGGTCGGCAGCTATACGATGGAACTTGGCGACGGATCGCAGATGCTCGTCGCCATTCCGCTCTTTCCGCTTGTGGCCCCCGCCACCGCGTCATGAAGCGCACGCACCTGCCCCTGAACGCGCTGCGCGTTTTCGACGCCGCTGCCCGTCATCTCAGCTTTACGCGCGCTGCCGACGAACTGGCGGTGACGCCCGCCGCGGTCGGACAACAGATTCGCGCGCTCGAGGATATGCTGGGCGTCGTGCTGTTCCGCCGTACGCCCAAGGGTCTGGAACTGACGGGCGAGGCGCAGGCGGGGCTCGATGCGTTGCGGCAGGGATTTCTGCAATTCGAGGAGTCGGTGCGCGCGATGCAGGCCGGTCAATCGTCGCAATCGCTGACGATCGCGGCGCCGCGCGACCTGACCGCCAAATGGCTGGCGCCGCGCCTCGCGCGCTACAGCCAGCAGGCGCCCGACGTGCGTTTTACCCTGGTGTCGGCCGACGCGGGAATCGATTTCACCGAAGCCAACCTTGACCTCGCGATTTTCTGGACCGACGGCGCGGGGGACCATGAAGGCGTCGCGCTGGCCGAGCCGTTGATGGTGACGGTCGCGGGGCCGGGGGCGGGCAGCGATACGCGCATCGCCTGGCCCGGCTGCCCGGTGGCCGATGGCGAGCCCGCGCTGCGGCTTGGCGACGCGGGGCTCGCGATCGATGCCGCCGCGAACGGGCTGGGCCACGCCAATGTCCCCGCCATGCTCGCCGAGGGAGATATTGCCGCGGGCCGTGTGCGCCAGGTGGGCGAGCCCGTCGCGGTCAAGCGCGGCTATTGGCTCGTCGCGCCGACGCCGCAGTGGCGGCAGGCAAAGGTCAAGGCGCTGGTCGCGGCGCTGACGGCCTGATCTATTTCGCCGCGAGCGCCAGCAGTCGCTTCACCAGCGCGACCATCGTTTCGGCGGCCACCGGCGCGTCGGGGTCGTTCCAGCTGGCCGTCACGACGATATATTTGCCGTCGCGCTTGCGCTGACCGAGCAGGCTCATCGACAACACGCCGGTTTCCGATCCGCCCTTGTAACCGAGCCACGCCCAGTCGGCGGCCGCGGCCGGTCCGACGCCGTTGTTGATCGCGATGGCCGCCATGGCCTCCGGCGACTGTCGCGCGCGCAGGTCGACCAACGCGCGCGCGAGGTCGTTGGGGCTGGCGAACCATTCGAGGCTGGCGATGAAGCGCGGGCCCCCCGCAAAACTGACCCCGTCGACATTGTCCAAAACCATCCGGTCGGCGTGCGCTTCGAGCAGCCGCCGCTGCTCGCCATCGGAAGCACCGACGAACGCCGCGCGCTCGCGCTCGAAATTATTGCCTTTGAGCGCGAAGGCCTCGACGGTGGTGAGGAAGGGGATGTTGCGCGATGGATCGCTGTGGCCGGCCGCTTTCATCCGCGCCTCGATCCGCTCGCGCCCGATCAGGTGGATCAGCGTGTCGGTCGCGCCATTGTCGCTGACCGACATCATCCAGTTGGCGAGCGTTTGGAGCGTGACGGGCGTGCCGATCGGCCAGCCGGCGGTAGCGGCCGATGAAAAGCTGGCGTGCGTCAAAGGCACCACGTCGGACCATTTGCGTTCGCCCGCGGCGATCTGCGCCGCCAATTCGTTCAATATATAGAGTTTAAAGGTCGATCCGACCGCGAACTGCCGGTCCGCGCTGGCCGCGGCGATGGGTACGAACCCGTCCCCGACAAGCTCGGCGGCCAGAAAGCCGGTGCGGCCGGGCAGGGCCGCCAGCTCCGCGGCAACCGTGTCGAAACTGTCGTTCGCCACGGCGACGTCGGTGATGCGCAGCCCGACAACCTTTTCGCCCGCACCCGCGGCGACATCGAGCAGCACCGTCGCGACGCCCTTTTCAAAACGCAGCTGGACGGTGCCCGACAAGCCGTTCGCCGACGCCGCGTTATCGACCGCCACGGGGGCGCCATATTGGGCGATCAGATTGGCGGTAATGGCGCGAAACTGGGCTTCGGGCACGGCGTTCTGGAAGCCGGGGTCGAAATAGTCCGCAAAGGCGATCCGCCCGGCGAGCAGGTCGACAAGCTGGTTCGCGCGGCGGGCGAAGGCGGTATCGGCGAGCGCAACCCCACCGGGCGACTGATGCGCCAGCGCCGGCCGCGTGGCGATCTCCGGCGTCGCCGCGAGCAGCAGGGACAAAAGGGGGAGGGCGAAACGGCGACGGACCAGCGTGTCCTTCCTTGTCATTTTTCCTCGCCCGCCCCTACGCGTCGATCGCGGCTTCGTCGAGGCTGGCGGCGTTGGCTTGGATGAACTGGAACCGATGTTCGGGATGCTTGCCCATCAGCCGGTCGACCAGGTCCTTGACCTGGTGCCGCTCTTCATATTCCTGCGGCAGCGTTACGCGCAGCAGACTGCGCGTGGCGGGGTCCATCGTCGTTTCTTTGAGCTGGTTGGGGTTCATTTCTCCCAAGCCTTTGAAGCGGCCGACCTCGACCTTCTTGCCCTTGAA
>JBGTUD010000339.1:0-3250 GCA_041939405.1 Sphingopyxis sp.
GGACGCGAAAACTGTCCCCTATGGGGACATATTCCCAAAGGCGCGGGCCAAACTTATACCAAGACTAACATTATGTTCACCCTTTTCCTGCAATGGCGAAGGCTGACGCAATGGCTGTCGCCGCGAAGGTCCGGACCGCGGCTCCCCCGGCGGCTCGAAAGGTTGATGGATTATGGCTTCGTTCCCCCCGCACCATATCGCGCGCGCCGCGCTGCTATCGGGCATTGCCGCGACGGCGTTGACCGCGTGCATGGGCGCAGGTCATGCGCCGCAGCTTCCCAGCGCGAATTTCGTCGCGAATCAGGAGGGACCGGGCGAGGAATATATCATCGGCCCCCTCGACGAATTGCAGATCTTCGTGTGGCGCAACCCCGAACTCGGCGGCAAGGTGCAGGTGCGCCCCGACGGGCGGATCACCACCCCGCTAATCACCGACATGCCTGCGGTCGGCAAGACGCCGACGATGCTGCAACAGGACATCAAGCTGCAGCTCAGCCAATATATCACCGATCCGATCGTCAGCGTGATCGTCACGACGTTCAACAGCACCTTTTCGCAGCAGGTGCGCGTCGTCGGCGCGACCGAAAAACCGGCGTCGATTCCGTTCCGCGCCAATATGACCGTTCTCGACGCGATGATTGCGGTCGGCGGCCTGGGCGAATATGCGGCGGGGAACAAGGCGCGACTCGTCCGTTTCGACAAGGGCAGCGGCAAGCAGCAGGAATTTGCGCTGCGATTGAACGACCTCATCAAGCGCGGCGACATCAAGGCGAATGTCCGGTTGCAGCCGGGCGACGTTATCATCATCCCGGAAAGCATGTTCTGACCCCGGATAGCGGCGCCACCAACTTTACACGATCCAAGGAACGATCTTTCGCGATGAACAGCCTTTACGACGAATTGCGGGTCGCACTGCACAGCGTCTGGATTCGCCGCTGGCTGGTCCTTGCGGTCGCGTGGGGGATCTGCATCCTCGGCTGGCTGGCGATCGCGTCGATCCCCAACCGTTACGACAGCCGCGCGCGGCTGCTGGTCGACGTCAACGAAATCCTTCCGGGCGAAGCGCAGCTCGGCGGCGGCCGCGCCCAGATCGACCAGATTCGCGAAACGCTGACCAGCGCGCGCAACATGGAAAAGGTTGCGGCAACCACGGGACTGCTGCCCGCCGGCGCGAACGAACGCGACAAGGCGAATGTGGTCGCGATGCTGCAAAAGAATATCAAGGTCGTGCCGCAGCAGGACAATATCTTTGAAATCACGTCGAGCGTTGCCGTCGGCAGCCTGTCCGACGCCGACAATGCCAAGCTGGCGTCGGGGGTCCTCGACAGCCTGATCACCGTGTTTCGCGACGACCAGCTGCGCGGGGGACGGATGAACGCGCGCGAAGGGTTGAAATTCCTCGACGCGCAGATCGCCGACCGCGAAAAGGCGCTGCGCGAGGTCGAGGCGCGCCGCGCGGCGTTCGAGGCGCAGAATATCGGGCTGGTGGCCGGTGGAGCCGGATCGCCCGCGCAGCGCGTCGAGGCGGCGCGCGCCGAGCTCAGCCAGATCGAGTCGCAGCTGGTCGCCGCCCAGGCGCAGCTGGCGGCCGCGAACGGCCAGCTCGCATCGACCCCGGCGACCATTCCCGGCGTCGGCGGCGTCGGCGGCGGCGTCGCGCGGCAGCAACTTGCCGGTGCGCAGAACGAGCTGTCGGCCATGCGGTCGCGCGGGCTGACCGATGCGCATCCCGACGTCATCGCGCTCAAGAGCCAGATTGCGTCGCTGAAAGCGCAGGCCGACCGCGAAGGATCGGGCGGCGGCGGCGGGATGCAGAATCCGGCCTATGCCTCGCTCGCCGCGATGCGCGCCGAACGGCAGGCGACAGTGAGCGCGCTGACCGCGCGCAAGAGCCAGCTGACGAGCGACATAGCGCGGATCACCGCTCAGCAGATCCAGAATCCCGGCATCGCCGCCGAATATGACCGGATCAACGGCGAATATACGGCCTTCAAGGCGCAATATGACAAGCTGCTGGCACAGCGCGAACAGGTGCGGCTGCGCGGCGAGGTGCAGACCGAGACCGACGCGATCCGCATCGAGTTGCTCGACCCGCCGTCGAAGCCGACCAGCCCCGCGGCGCCCAACCGGCCGCTGTTCCTGACGCTCGTGCTGCTTGCCGGGATTGGCGGGGGCGTCGGCGCGGCTTTTGGCCTGTCGCAAGTGCGCACGAGTTACGCAACCGCGGCGCGGCTGGAGCGCGCGAGCGGATTGCCGGTGATCGGATCGATCACCGAGGTTGTCACGGCCGAACGCCAGCTCGATCGCCGCAAGAAGCTCGTCTGGCTCGCGGGGGGAGGAGGCGCGCTCGTCGGACTCTATGCCTTGTTGCTCGTCGTCGAGTTTATTCAGCGCGGCATGGTTGCGTGACCGGGGGCGATGACATGAACGACCAACGCAAAGTCAAACGTCCGCCCTCGCTGCTCGAACGCGCCGCGGATATGTTCGGGCTCGATCCGGCGGGCAAGGCACCGACGATCGACGTATCGAGCCTGCCGCCCGAGCCGGAGAAAAAGGCAAAGAAGGCCAAGGCCGAGCCTGTGGCCGAGGCCACCGCCGACCACGCCGAACCGATCGTCGAAACCGCGCCGTCGCCGCGCCCTTCGCCGCGCAAAGAGATGGCAAAGGCTGCGCCCGCGATCGTGCCGACACGGCAGGGGACGATCGACCGCGACCGGCTCGCCGCGCAGGGAATGATCGTGCCGGGAACGCCGGTCACGGGCATCTCGGAGGAATATCGCATCGTCAAGCGCGAGCTTATTCGCGGCATCGGCGGCGCGGGCAACCGCCCGATCCTGCCGCGCGGGCATCGCGTGCTGATCGCGTCGGCGAACCCCGGCGAAGGCAAGACCTTCTCGGCGGTCAATTTGGCGCTCAGCCTGGCGGTCGAGGCCGACCATGACGTGCTGCTGATCGACGCCGACATTGCGAAGCCGAGCGTGCTCGACACGCTGGGGCTGGAGAATGGCCCCGGGCTGATGGACGCGCTCGCCGACCCGCATCTGGCGGTCGGCGACTGCCTGATCCAGACCGACATTCCCGGATTGAAAGTGATGCCCGCGGGGGCGCACCATATGCACGACACCGAACTGCTTGCCTCGGCGCGGACCGAGGCGCTGCTCGCGCAGCTCGAGGCGGGGGCGCCGGGGCGCATCCTGATCCTCGATTCGCCGCCGGTGCTGGCGGCATCGCCCGCGGCGGTGCTGGCGGG
>JBGTUD010000340.1:0-3230 GCA_041939405.1 Sphingopyxis sp.
CGCTTACTGGGGGGACGCCGAAATGGCTTCGATCTCGAACCTTCGCGGCCTTGCGGGTAGCGATGCTACCCGCTGCACCCGCAAAGGCCCGATATCTTCGCCATTTCGACGCCTCGATCGTGGAATTAATGCGTCCTGACCCTAGCGGGGCGGCGAAGGAGAAAGACCATGCCAGCCAAATCGAAAGCCCAGCAAAAGGCCGCGGGCGCGGCGCTCAGCGCCAAGCGCGGCGAAACGCCGAAATCGAAACTCAAAGGCGCATCGAAAGAGATGGCCGAAAGCATGACCGAAGATCAGCTTGAGGATTTCGCCAAAGGCTCGACGAAGGGAAAACCCGAGCGCGTTGGATAATCCTTATTCGGCGGCTTCGAGTTCCGCCGGAGCTGCCGCTGCCTTTGCCTTCGCATGGCTAAAGGTCAAAACGCCATCGTCGATCGCGCCGGTGCGCATGTCGATCCGGTCCTGGACATAATTCTGGCTAAGGCGCCACGGCAGCGACGCCGTGCTCTTGGGCATGATGTGCAGCGATCGCTGGATATAGCCGGACGAGAAGTCGAAGACATTTTCTTCTTCCAGGCTCGACGGATCGGCAAGCACCGGCGTTGCGACGTGCGTGCTCGTCGATTTCATGTGGTTGAGGACGCGGCAGACATATTCGGAGACGATGTCGGCGCGCAGCGTCCAGCTGGCGTTCAAATACCCGAACACCGCCGAGAAATTGGGAATGTTCGAGAACATGCACGCCTTGTAATAGAAATGGTCGTGCCAATTGACGGGGGCGCCGTCGACGCGGACCGGGATCTTGCCCGCCACCGCGAGCTTGAGCCCCGTTGCGGTGATGATGATGTCGGCGTCGAGGTGCTTGCCCGATTTGAGCTGGATACCCCGTGCATCGAACCGCTCGATATGATCGGTGACGACCGACGCCTTGCCGGCCTTCATCGCTTCGAAAAAGTCGGCGTCGGGGACAAGGCAGAGCCGCTGTTCCCACGGATTATAGGGCGGCGTGAAGGCTTCGGCGTCATATCGGTCGCCAAGGCTCGCTTTCAGCTTCTTGGTCAGGAACTCCTTGACCTTATCCGGCTTTTCGCGCGCGCGGCGGAAGGCGATGTCCTGCAGGCGCACATTCTTGAAACGGGTGATCTTGTACGCCAGCTTTTCGGGCAGGATCTTGCGCAGGAAATTGGCGAACGCGTCCTTTGCCGGACGGATGAAATACCAGGTCGGGGTGCGCTGGAGCATCGTGACATGGGCGGCCTCACCCATGGACGGAACGATCGTCACCGCGGTGGCGCCCGATCCGATCACCACGACCTTCTTGTCCTTGTAATCGAGATCTTTCGGCCAGAATTGCGGGTGGATAATCTGTCCCTCAAAATCCTCGCGCCCCGCGAACCCGGCGTCGAAGGGCTCATCATAATCATAATAGCCCGAACCGAGGTAGAGCCAGCGCGCGGTGGTCGTCGAGACCTTTCCGTGGCTGTCCTCCATCGTCACGGTCCAGCGCGCGGCGGCGCTATCCCAATCGGCGCCGACCACCTTGCGGTCGAAGCGGATATGCTCGCGGATATGGCGCTCGTCGACGATGCGGTTCAGATATTCGAGGATCGCGGGGCCGTCGGCGATCGATTTTTCGTGCTTCCACGGCTCGAAGATGAATCCCAGCGTGTGCATGTCGCTGTCGGACCGGATGCCGGGATAACGGAAAAGATCCCAGGTGCCGCCAAGCTGCGCCCGCCGTTCGACAAGCGCGAAGCTGCGATCGGGACAGTTCATCTGGAGATGGACCGCCATGCCGATCCCCGAAATGCCCGCGCCGACGATCAGTACATCCTGATCCACGGAACCCGCCGTGTTCGTCATCATGTCATCTCCCAGTCGTCTTTTGCAGGCAGCTTACGCACCGCGTTGCATTTTGCAATCGAATTGACGTTTACGGAAACCGGCGCGCCCGTGCGCAGCCCGGCTTGTGGCTGTCACAAAAATGTCATAGGCGCGAAACCCGTTTGTCACCGTTCGGCCCGCCCGCCGCGCTAAACCATGGAAAGGATGGAGCCTAATGCGTCAGATCGCCGTCCTTCCCTATCGATTCGGCGGCCCCGCGCAGGATGGGCCCACCGAAATCCTGCTGATCACATCGCGCGAGACGAAGCGCTGGGTGATCCCGAAGGGCAATCCGCTGACCGGGATGGAGCGCCACGCCGCCGCCGCGATCGAGGCGGAGGAGGAGGCGGGCGTGATCGGCGCCGTCTGCCCGACGCCGATCGGCAGCTATGAATATCGCAAGCGCCGCGCGAACGGCGCGTCGATCATGTATCATGTCGAGGTCTTTCCGCTCGCCGTCACCAACGAGCTTCACGAGTGGAAGGAAATGGACGAGCGCGAACGCCAATGGTTTTCGTTCCGCGACGCCGCCGCCGCGGTCGACGAGGCCGATTTGCAGGCGCTGATCCGATCCTTTGGCGACGGCGGTTTCCGTGCGGTCGCGCAGCCGCGCGACGTGGTTCAGAATATAAGCGACAAGACAGGGGTAAGCCGGATGTTCGCATGGTTCCAGCGCTTGTTGCCGCGCCAGGGGAATTTCTTCGAGCTGTTCGAAAGCCACGCCGCGACGCTCGTGGCCGGCGCGAACGCCTTGTCGCGGATGCTGCAGGGCGGCGAAGGCATGAAGGATCACGTCCAGGAAATCATCGAGCGCGAACATGATGCCGACGCGATCACGCGCGAAGTGCTCCAGACCGTCCGCCGTACCTTTTTGACGCCGTTCGACCGCAGCGCGATCACCGACCTGATTGCCTCGATGGATGACGCGATCGACGAGATGCAGAAGACCGCGGGCGCGGTCGACCTCTATGACGTCACCGAGTTCGAACCCGAAATGCGCGACATTGCCGGCATCATCGTCGATGCGGCGCGCTTGACGGCGGAAGCGCTGCCGTTGCTGCGCAATATCGGCGCCAACGGCTCGCGGCTCCACGAACTGACCGAGCGGTTGGTGCGGATGGAGGGCCATGCCGACGAGATTCACGCGGCAGGACTGAAACGCCTGTTCCGCGAACATGGCGAGGCGAATCCCACACGCTTCCTGATCGCGCGCGAGCTGTTCCGTCACCTTGAGCGCGTGACCGACAGTTTCGAGGATGTCGCAAACGAAATCGACGGTCTCGTCATCGACCACGCATAAGCGGGGGCGTCTTCCATGTACGAACTCGCTCTACCGCTTCTCGTCG
>JBGTUD010000341.1:0-3200 GCA_041939405.1 Sphingopyxis sp.
CGCGACGATGTTGAACAGGTCGAGGTCATATTCGCGGCCATAAACCGCCTCGTCCCATTTCATGCTGTTCTTGAGCGCCTGCATCGCATGGCCCGTACGCGCCTCGTCGCCCGCGCGGACCCATATGCCCAGCTCGACCTCGCGCCCCGACATGGTGACGAAACTGTCGCGATTGACGACCAGGTCGCCCGCGACCAGGGCGAAGAGATAGGAAGGCTTGGGCCATGGATCTTCCCACAAGGCCCAGTGCGTCCCGCCGCCGCCCTCGCCGCGGCCGACGCAATTGCCGTTCGAAAGCAGGATGGGGAAAAGCGTCTTGTCCCCGGTCATGCGCACCTTGTAGCGGCTCAGCACATCGGGGCGGTCGGGGTGAAAGGTGATGCGGCGGAATCCCTCGGCCTCGCACTGCGTGCACAGCATGTTGTTCGAGGCGTAAAGGCCCATCAGCTGCGTGTTCGTTGCAGGGTTGATCACCGTATCGATCTCGACCGTAGCCGTCGTCCGCTCGCCCAGGTCGACGACCAGGTCGCTGCCATCCATTCGCCAGTCGTTCCACGCTTCACCATCGACGCGCACCGCCGCGGGGGTCAGCCCGTCGCCGCGCAGCACCAGCGGCGCGGGCGCATCGGCGTGGCGCACGACCGCCAGCGCGGCGTTCACCCGCGTCTCGTCGATCCCCAGCACGAAATCGAGCGTCACGTCGGGAACCTGCCATTCGGGCGGGCGATAGTCGCCGCGGTGGATGGTGACGGGAACGGCGGGCGTGGAAGAGGCGTCGGTCATCCCTCCGGTCTAGGCACCGCGCGGCGAACGCGCAATAAGAGGCGCGATGGCAAAGATGCTGATTTTCGGAATGGGCTATGCGGCGGGGCATCTCGCCGCGCGGCTCGGCGCGCGCGGGTGGGACGTGACGGGAACGACGCAGGACGGGCGCGGCGACACTATGGCGTTCGACGACGAAGCGGCGGTGCTCGCCGCGCTGCGCGGGGCCACGCACATCCTGTCGTCGGTCCCGCCGGCCGAAGGGCATGATCCGGTGCTCGCCCGCTATGGCGACGCCATCGCCCTCGCCCCCGCGATCTGGACGGGCTATTTCTCCTCGACCGGGGTTTATGGCGATACCGGGGGCGCGTGGGTCGACGAAGGCGCGCCGATCAAGGGCCGCCGCGCGGCCCGCAACGCTGCCGACGCGGCGTGGCAGGCATTGCGGAGCGACGTCCGCATCTTTCGCCTGCCGGGCATCTATGGTCCGGGCCGTTCGATCCTCGAGCGGATCGCCGAAGCGCGCGCGCACCGCATCGCCCTGCCAGGCCAGGTGTTCAGCCGCATCCATGTGGACGATATTGCGGGAGGCGTGCTCGCGTCATTCCGGGGGCCGGCGGGGGTGTATAATCTGGCCGACGACGAACCCTGCCATCAGAACCGTCTGGTCGAATGGGGATGCGCGCTGCTCGGTGCGCCGCTCCCGCCGCTCCAGACGCTCGACGAAGCGGGCCTGTCGGCGGCCGCGCGGGCTTTCTATGCCGAAAACCGCCGCGTCGCGAACGGGCGGGCAAAGCGGCTGCTGGGGTGGGCACCACGCTATCCAAGCTTTCGCGAGGGGCTGGCGGCCTGCCGCTGAGGGATCAGATCAGCACATCGACCGTGTGGATCGCCACCCCCACGAGCCCGCCCACCAGCGTCCCGTTGATGCGGATATATTGCAGGTCGTCGCCCACCGCATTTTCCAGCCGGTCGGTGATCGTCTTGGCATCCCAGCTGCGGATCGTGTCGGAAACGAGCTTCAGCGCCGCCTCGCCATAGCTGTCGACCATGCCGACCACCGCGCGCCGCGCATAGCGATTGAGCGTGCGCTTGATATGCGCATCCTCGCCCAGCATCGTGCCGAATTGCGTCACCAGTTCGCCGATGCGCCCCGCGAGCATCGTGTCCGGGTTGCGCGCCGCCTTCAGCAATGCACTGCGCCCCTGTTCCCACAATCCGTCGAGCCAGCGCTTGACCGCCTTGTTCTCGAGCAGCTCGTCGCGCACGCGCGCGACCTTCGCCTTCACTTCGGGGTCGTGTTGCAGGTCGAGCGCCATTTTGGCGAGCCCCTCCTCGACGCGGAGGCGCAGGGGATGCGTTTCATCGACCGCCATTTCGCTCAACAGCTTTGACAGCCCCGCGACGATCCGGTTCGAAATACTTTCGTCCAGCCCCGTGAAGCGCACGATCGCGTTGCTGTTGTCGTGGACCATCTGATGAATCAGATGCTCGTTGAGTTCCAGCGTCTTCGACCCCCATTTGACCATCGCGTCGAGGAGGGGTTGGTGCCGCCCCTCGGCAAGCGCGGCCTGAAGCGCCTGCCCCAGCAGGGGCGCGACGTCGAGTTCGCGGAGGCGGTCGGCGATCGCCGATTTGACCATGCCGCCCAGGCGTTGCTGGTCGAGCGCGCCCAGACCGTCGGCGATGATCCGCGACGCGCCGAGCCGCAGGCGTCCGCCGCCCTCGGCGGGCTCGGACAGAAATTTTCCGACCGCGCCCGCGACGTCGACCGCCACCATCTTGCGCGCGATCAGCCGCGGCAGCAGGAAGTTGGTGAGCAGGAAGCGCGCGAGCGTGTCGCCGATACGGTTCTTGTTACGCGGGACGATGGCCGTATGCGGAATCGGCAGCCCCATTGGATGCCGGAACAGCGCCGTGACGGCGAACCAGTCGGCAAGCCCGCCCACCATCGCTGCCTCGGCAAATGCCCGGACAAAGCCGATCGCCGGGTGCACGTCCTGATATGTCTTGGCGCCGACAAAGACGATCGCCATGACGACAAGCATCCCCGTGGCAAGGATGCGGATGTTGGAGGGTCGCGCCGCGATGGCGACGCCGATCGGCCGGCTGGAAGCGAGGTCGGTCATGCAAACCAAATGGCGAAACGCGGCAAAGGTTGCAACCGGCGCGACGCGTCGCCGCGCCGGTCCTTGTTCACATCATTCGGCCGGTTCGGGCGTCGGCGCGCCATGCGGCCGGGTGTCGTCGCCGGGTCTATAGGTCAGCAGGTTGCGCGAGAAGAAGCCGCCGAGACGCTTTTCGATGCTGTCGGCGAGGCTGAAGCCTGCGGGCACGATCAGCAGCGTCAGCACCGTCGACAGGATGAGGCCGCCGATCACGACGACGCCCATCGGCGCGCGCCACGCGCCGTCGCCCGACATCGAGAGCGCGGTCGG
>JBGTUD010000342.1:0-3192 GCA_041939405.1 Sphingopyxis sp.
GAGGTGATCAAGATCGAGCGGCCGGGCGTCGGCGACGATACGCGCCACTGGGGCCCGCCCTTTGTCACCGGCGCCGACGGCGACAATCTGGGCGCGGCCTATTACCACAGCACCAACCGCGGCAAGCGCAGCGTCGCGATCGACATTGCCAGCGCGGAGGGCCAGGCCGAAGTGCGCGCCTTGCTTGCCGATGCCGATGTCGTCATCGAAAATTACAAGGTCGGCGGGCTGGTCAAATATGGGCTCGATCCCGCGCGGCTGTGTGCCGATTTCCCGCGATTGATCGTCTGTTCGGTCACGGGTTTCGGTCAGACCGGCCCCTATGCGCACCGCGCGGGCTATGATTATATCGTCCAGGCGATGAGCGGTTTCATGTCGCTGACCGGCGAGCCCGACGGGCCGCCGCTAAAGGCGGGCGTTGCCTATGCCGATATTTTCACCGGCATGTATTCGGCGGTCGCGGTGCTTGCGGCGCTAAGGCGGCGTGACGTCACGGGGGCGGGGGCGCATATCGACATGGCGCTGCTCGATTGCCAGGTCGCGGTGCTCGCCAACCAGGCGGCCAATTATCTCGCGACGGGCGTTCCGCCCAAACGAATGGGCAGCGCCCATGCCAATGTCGTGCCGTATCAGGTTTTTGCGACGGCCGATGGCCAGCTGGTGATCGCGGTCGGCAATGACGCGCAATATCGCAGGCTCTGCGCCATATTGGGCGCGCCCGAATGGGCCGACGACCCGCGTTTCGCGAACAACGCCGCGCGGCTCGAAAACCGGGCCGAGCTGATCCCGTTGCTCGCGGCCAGGATCGCCGCGTGGGACGCGCAGCCGCTGTCGCTCGCGCTGGAGGCGGAGGGCGTGCCCGCGGGGCCGATCAACGATCTGGCGCAGGTGTTCGCCGATCCGCAGGTGCAGGCGCGCGGGATGCGCTTTCGCCCGGACGGGGCGTCGATCGATGGCGTCGCGAGCCCGATCGTGATCGACGGCGAACGGATGGTGGCGCGAACCGGCGCGCCGCCGCTCGGCGGTTAGGAGCGGTTTGTGATCATCACCTGCCAATGAATAAGCCGTGCCCCGGCGAAAGCCGGGGTCCAGAGCGAGAATGCGACCTTGGTTTTTTCCGCCCTGGGCCCCGGCTTTCGCCGGAGTACTCATAGGGACGGCTAGCGATGCTTCCCCCCGGGGTCCACTCATGCTGCGCTTGCGAGACGCCTCGCCGGGCAAGAAAAAGGGGCGCCGCAGCGGACGCCCCTCTCCCCCTTTTTCCACGCTGTTCGGCGGTTCAGAATTTGACCGTGCCGGTGACGAACACCTGGCGCGGATTGCCGTAGAAGACCGTCGCGATGCCGTCGCGGCCGAGCGACGGGGTCGGCCGGCCGTTCGCGCCGATGACGGGCAGCCCGGTCGCCGGATTGGTGACAAGGAACTGATAGCCCGAAGTCTTGTACCGTTTGTCGAGAATATTCTTGCCGTGAACGCCGATCGAATAGCGATCGTCGCCAAAGCTGTAGACCAGGCTGGCATCCCACAGCGCATATCCCTTCTGGTCGAGATAGGGGCTGGGATATTCGAACTGCTGCGTCTTGCTGCGATAGGAAAGGGTGGTCGAAAAATTGACCGCCCCGGTATCGCCGACCGGGATCAGCGCGCCCAGCGTGCCCGACGCGGTCCAGCTTGGCGTGTTCTGGATGTCGGTGATGTCCGACACGTCGGTGCCGAGATTGCCGATGAACTCGTCATATTGCGCGTCGATATAGCCGAGCGTGCCGTTGAACGTCATGCGCGATCCCGCACCGGCAAAGTCGCGGGCGAAGCGGGCCGAGGTTTCGAGCTCGATCCCCTTGAAGGTCGCCGACGCGGCGTTGGTGGTGACTCCCGAAAATCCTTCGAATACGCCGTCGCCATTGGCGTCGATGCCCACCGATCCGGGAATCTGGACATTGGTGTAGTCGGCGTAAAAGCCGGTCAGTGCGAAATTGAGATCGCCGCCGAGCGTGGAGCCCTTGATCCCGACTTCATAGCTGTCGACCTCTTCGGGTTCGAAGAGAAAGAAATCATAAATCTCGTCATAGCTGAAGATGCCGTCGCCGTTCACGTCGATCGCCGGAGCATTGGCGCTGCCGCGCGGGTCGAAGCCGCCGCCCTTGAACCCCTTTGAATAGGAGGCATAGATCATCAGATCGTCGTGGACATCATAGGATATGGAGGCGCGCGGCGTGAACTTCTTGAACCGCGCCTTGCCGTTGAAGTTGGTGATCGGACCGCCGAGCGCAATGCCGGTTCCGCCGAATTCGGGATCGGCCCCGTTCAGGCGATTCTGCTTGAAGACAAAGCTTTTGCGGTTGTCGACGGTATAGCGGCCGCCCGCCGACAGATGGAGTCGGTCGGTGACGTCGAACGTGAAATCGCCGAACACCGACCAGGTGTCGGTGCGTACGTCCCCCACCGTCTGCTGTCCAAAGCCGGGCAGGTTGAGAAGCGCGCCCGTGGTCGCCAGCACCACGTCGAACTTCGTATAGGCGCGCGCGTCGAGATAATAGAAGCCGACAAGGCCGTTCAGCCGGTCGCCTTCGTAGAGAAGCTGGAATTCCTGGCTGAGCTGCTCGTTGCGATAGACGGCGGGAACGTCGACGTCGGCCGCGGGGAGCGAGTCGAAATCGATCGGCGTGTAGCTCGTGTCCTTGCGCCACGCGCTGATCGACCGCAACGTCAGATGGTCGGTCAGTTCGGCGCTGACGTTCATCGCGACGCCCCACGCCTCAACGTCCTGCTTCGGATTGTTGAGCCCGGCGCGCGTGTCATAGACATCGTCGAGTACCGGCGCTCCGGTCGCAAGGCCGGGGATCAGTCGATGGCCATTGCGCGGGTCCGATTTGTCGCGCGTATAATCGCCGGAGATGCGGATCAGCACCGGGGCGTCATAGCCGCCGAATTCGAGCGTGCCGCGGCCCGCCCAAACATCCTTGTTGTAATTTTCCACGCCCGGAATGGTCAGATTGTCGCCAAAACCTCCGCGCGACAGGCGCGCAATCGATCCGCCGGCGCGCAGCATGTCGGACAGCGGCGCGCTGAGCGTCAGCACCCCTTCGGCCTGGTCATAGGTGCCATAGGTGGCGCGCGCCTTCAGGCTGAACTCCTGCGGCAGCATCTTGGTGACATATTTGACCGCGCCGCCGATCGTGTTGCGGCCATAGA
>JBGTUD010000343.1:0-3185 GCA_041939405.1 Sphingopyxis sp.
CATCTCGATGCGCCTCAACAACGAACGCGACCAGCATTTCGTGAAAGCGGCGATGCCCGAAGGGGCGCGCGGGTTCATCGACTCGATCCCTGCGCTGCGCAACCGCGAGTGCATCGTCTGCGGCGAAGGCGTGTCGATCCCGATCCGCGTCTATCTCGACACGCTGGAGGAAGAAAAGCGGCCGGCGTCGAGCGATCCGCTCTTTTCGAAACTGTGGCGCGAAACCGGCGGCGAGGCCGAAATCCTTGAGCGTGTGGTGAAACGCTGGCGCAGCCAGGGGCGGTAGGCGCCTCGTCATTGGCGAGCGCGTCCGCAATTTCGCGCCCTGCGGATGTCGGCTTTGGGGTGATTTCCCAACCTTCCTTTATCCGTCATCCCGGCGAAGGCCGGGATCTCACCCTAACGGTTTATCGCAACGGTGAGATCCCGGCCTTCGCCGGGATGACGATGAAAGAGGGCTGCTGCGGGCCGGCTCCGCTCGTTCCAATCTCTCCGCGCCGTCAGTTCTTAGGCGGCTCCCACAATTCGATCGGATTCCCCTCGGGGTCGTGAACGCGGGCAAAGCGGCCGATGGCGGGGTCGTCCCATTCGTTCTTGGTGATGATCTCTTCCCCCGCGTCGCGGAACGGCGCGAGTACGGCGTCGAGGTCGTCGACGCGCAGGTTGATCATGAATTGCCGGTCGGCCGCGAAATAGTCGGTGTCGGCCTTGAACGCCGCAAAGACGAGCGGACCCGGTGCCGTCATCCACGCCCATTCGTCGACCGGGCCGCTGTCGTCGGCGTTGCAGCCGGCGCCGACGCCCAGCCGCTCGCGATACCAGGCGTTGAGCGCCTCCGGGTTGCGGGCGCGGAAAAACAGCCCGCCGATGCCTTTGACATGTCCCATGACCACCTCTCTTGTCCAAAGAGGGGCAGCCTAGGCGCAAGCGGTCAGCGTTTCCATTCTCCGCTTTTGGCAAATTCTTCGCGGATTTGGCCCGACTGGCTGAGCCGCGGGTCGGTGTAGCTTGGTGCGGCGGGCGCCGCGGCGACCGGCGCACCGGGGGCGGCGGGGGCCAGCGTTCCGGGCAGCGATGCGGGCGCAGCATCGGGAAGCGGCGCCGCGGCGCCGGTGAGCGCCGGGAGTGGCCCTGCGCCGGGGGCGATTCCCCGGCCCTTCAGGATCGCGATCTGCTGCGCGACGGGGAGATAGGGGCCGGGCACCGGCTCGCGGCCCGAATAGGGCGCGCGAAAGGCGTCGGGCATTCCCCAGCGCCCGCGCCAGCGATGGAAAATATGCGCGCCGACGATGTTGGTCATCACCAGGCTCTTGCCCCAACGCGGCCAGATCGCCTGCGTATGATAATGGGTCGCGAGCCCGACCTTTGCAAAGACTTGGCCGCCGAGCGCCGCCGCCGCCACGCGGCTCGCGCGCAACCAGTTCGCGCGGCTCGGCGCGCGCGCCATCGCGCCGTCGCAGCTAAAGGTGAACTGGCACACGCCCGCGCGCTGCGATCCTTGGAAAACCACGCCACATATGGTGTTGGGAAAGCTGGGATGGCGCACGCGATTGATCACGGTCTGCGCGACGCCGCGCATGCCGTCGTCGCTTTCGGAAGCGGCTTCGTAATAGATGGCGGCGGTCAGGCAATAATGCGCGCGCTCGCGGTCGAGCGCTGTCAGCCCGCGAAAGACATAGGGCTTGGCGGGCGGCCCGGCGAAGGCTTCCTCGCGTAGCAGTGCGGGATCGGCGGGGGGCAGCGCGGTCGCATCGGCAAAATCAACGCTGCGCGGATCGGGCAGCGTCGGATCAATCTTCAGCGCCGCTTCATAATCCTCTGCGGTCATGATCGCCCAGCGTTGAGGGTCGTAAGGCCTGAAATCGAGCGGCACCGACACGCTGTACGGACCGAAGAGCACGGGCGCGCGAAACTGGCCGCTCGAGAGCAGAAAGGCGAGGCATGCCACGGCCGATACGCCGCCAATCGCCGCCCAGAAGGCGCGCCCCGGCCCCGCCGGCTTTTCCGGCACCGGGTCGCGCCACGTCGAACGGGCCGTCAGGGTCAATTCGGGCTTCATTCGTGTTTTCACGTTCCATCGGTGTTCGGCGCGCGATTCGCGCAGAGCGAGCCAGCCCACCTTATACGCGGAAACGCCAATAAAATGTTTCAAGGCATATCGGGCGACCTGTTAGGTTGCCATGAGATCACGGGGGCGAAAATTTCGTTCTTGCGCTCTCTGCGCCTCTGAGCGAATCCTATTCAAAGCTGCCTCGGCGGCCATGGCCGCTTTCGGTTGAAACCAGCCGACGGCCTCCGGCGTCGTGGGAACGGCGATATCCGTCGTCGCCACCATTCCCCCTTGCCGACTCCCCTGGATCGGCCTATATGCGCCTCACTTCTTGACATGGTTAGCCAGTTGGGACGTCGGGGCCGCGGGCCGCGGCGGCTTTTCCTGCATGGCTTTCCGGTCGTCCGAAACGGGAATTTGGATTGGTCGATTTCGACGCCCTCAACGCGATCATTGCACCCGAAGCCGAGGCGATGGGCCTGGCGCTCGTGCGCGTCGCCTTTTTTGGCGGCGACCATGATCCGACCTTACAGGTGATGGCCGAACGGCCCGACACGCGCCAGCTGACGATCGACGATTGCGCCGAACTGTCGCGCCGCGTGTCCGACCTGCTCGAAACCGAGGGCATGGCGCGGTTCGGTACGCCGGTGTCCCGCGCGCTGTTTCCCCATCGGTGAGATACATCGACAGTTCATCGTCGAGGTCGTCATCATTCAGTGCCGGGAGGTTCCGGTGAGTCCTGGAGTGGCTCGCCACACAAACACCCCTTCCATCGACTGAGCGGATCTCGTCCTCGGTGGCGATTCGGCGAGCCTCTAGTTGGTCAGTTGGGGGAAGTCCTGTCTGAATTAGGAGGTCTGTGACGGCGGCTTCCAAGACGTCCGAGGTCAATGTCGTCATGAATTCTGTAACTTCGTTTGCCACAAACGCACGGCCCCAGCGGTGCAAGCGCCAAACCCTATCCGTCACTTGGATCTGTCTTGACTTGGCGAACTTGATTGCGACCCCCACCTGGTCGAACCAGTAGGCCTCTCTCGAACCGAGAAATTCCGTCGGCACGAACCAAATGGCTTGCATTCCGTGTTGCTCAAGGATCGGATGAATGCGGTGCACAAAGTTCGCATATCCATCATCG
>JBGTUD010000344.1:0-3177 GCA_041939405.1 Sphingopyxis sp.
CGGTGATCGTCCAGCCGGGCGGAATCGCGACCTTCGATTTCACCGCCGACGCGCTCGGTGACTGGGCGTTCCACTGCCATCTTCTCTATCATATGCACGCGGGGATGATGCGTGTCGTCAGCGTCCGCCCAAAGGAGGACGCAGCATGATGCGCGCGTCGATGCTGCTCGCCGGCCTCTCGGCCCTCGCGCTCGCCACTCCCGCGCTGGCGCAGTCGGGCTCCCATGCTGGGCATGGCGCGCACCAGCCCCCCGCAAAGGAGGCACCCGCGGCGCGGCCAAAGGCGCAGGGTACACAGGACGTGCATGGCACGGGCGGCGGCTGCACCGCCGAACATGCGGCGATGGGCCATTGCACCATGGCGGCAGAGGATGAGCCCGGCGATCAGGGCGGGCATGACGCGCACGGCGATCACGCCGCGCCGGCCGAACCGAACCCTCATGCCGGACATATGATGTCGCCGCCCGTCCCCGCCGTGCCGGCGGATCCCGCCTGTCCGCCCGAACATGCCGCCATGGGGCATTGCACGCCCAAGGCCGCGCCGCCCCCGCCGTCCGCTGGCGGCGCAGTGGGTACCGACCTGCCCGCGGGCGATGCCCCCGCGCCGCCGCCGCCGGGTGACTGGTACGCCGACCGCATCTTTTCAAAAGCCGAAATGGATCATTCGCGGCACGAAATGATGAAGGAAAATGGCGGCCAGACCTTTGGCTTCGTCAGCGTCGACCTCGAATATCAGGCGCGCGAGGGCCACGACGGCTTCACCTGGGACGGGGAGGCCTGGTACGGCGGCGACATCAACCGGCTGACGATCAAGAGCGAAGGCGAAAGTGCGATCGGGGAAGGGCTGGAGGAGGGCGAGATGCAGCTGCTCTACAGCCGCGCCATCGGCCCCTATTTCAACGCACAGGCGGGTGTTCGCCAGGATTTCGGCCCCGGTCCCGACCGCAGCTATGCCACCATCGCGATCGAGGGACTCGCCCCCTATTGGTTCGAGGTCGAAGGCGCGCTCTTTCTGTCCGACAAGGGCGATGTGCTCGCCCGAATCGAAGGTGAATATGATCAGCGCATAACCCAGCGCCTTGTGCTCCAGCCGGCGCTCGAGGCCAATTTCGCGTTGCAGGATGTGCCTGCCAACGGCATCGGATCGGGTCTGTCGGACGTCGAGCTCGGCCTTCGCCTGCGTTACGAAATCGTTCGCGAATTTGCGCCCTATGTCGGCGTCGAATGGAGCCGGAAATTCGGCGATACGGCGCGCTTCGCCCGTCTCGGCGGCGAAAGCGCCGAAAGCACGAGCTTCGTCGTCGGGGTGCGCGCCTGGTTCTGACGCCTGCATTTAATGGCGAAATTGGCGGCATAATCCAAAGGAGCGGTCCGCTCCGGTCATATCTGCACGCCCGTTCCCGCCGACCAGCCGCGACCTCGCGGCGGAAAATCGCTGTAGACGGGATCGGCATCGATTTCCGCATCGCTCCAGAAATCATCTCCAGTCGAGCGCCCTGCGCGCAGGAAAAAGCAAGCCGCCCGTCGATCCCGCCAACGGCGCGACATTGTCGAGAACCGCCGGCCACGCTTCTGGCACGACGGCGCATTCATAAATTCGGTCGACTAAATGCTCGTGCATCGGCACCTCCCCCTCGGGGTCGCGCCATTTCTGCAACGGCCCGCAGTTGTAAGGATGTTGCGACGGATTTTGCGGCGACGACCGACAGACCCTCGCGGTCGGTCCGGGCGCTGCCGATCATATTTCCAAGGCGATTATCTGGTGCCGGCTGTCAGACTCGAACTGACGACCTACCGCTTACAAGGCGGTTGCTCTACCAACTGAGCTAAGCCGGCGTGTCGCGCCCTTTGCGTCAAATAATGCCAAAGGTCCAGCCTTCGGTTCGGGCAAGGCGATCCGAAAGCGGGGCAGGGGCCCAGCTTGCGGCGTCGCCCGCGATCGCGCGCAGCCAGGCGGCGGCGAGCAGCGCGTCGGCGGCATGGTCGCTGACCGGCCCGGCGATCCCCGCGCCCGGCGAGCCGAGCATCGCCAGCGCCGCGTCGAGTGCGGCTCCGTCCCGAATCTTGCTGCGGCCGGGACGCAGTCCCGCGGCGCGCGCGGCAAGACTGGTATAGATTTCGGCAAGCACCGGCCCTTGGCGCGGCACCGGGTCGAGCGGCCAAAGCGGAATCCGGCCGCGAAGCCGGTGCAGCAGCCGCATTCCCGAAAGGCTCGCCTTGCCGACCTGCGCCGCGCCGACCAGGTTGAAATTGCTGACGCTCGCGGCTTGCTTCGTCGCGCGCTGATGCTGTTCGACGATCCGCAGCCGCCCGGCACCGGGCGCGAAAAGGTCGCCGACATCGCCGCGGCCGTGACGGAAATGCCGCCGCGCCTCGGGGTGCGCCAGGAAGCCGCCGGCCTCATAATGCGGATCGGCATTCGCGAGCCGCTCGACGAGCGCCCAGAGCGCGGGCATGTCGGCGGGGCTTTCGTCCCATTGGGGAAAATAGGCTTCGCAATCGGCAAAGGCAAAGGCGGCCGAAAAATCAAAGCCGATCAGCATATTCGTGCCCGCTGCCGCGACACTTTCGAGCCATTCCAGTATCTCGGCGCGCGACCAGATATGCCCCGGACGCACCAGCGCCGGAGCATCGCTTTCTCCGGCGACGGCGAGGGCGATGCCGCGCTGGCGCGCACCGCGGGCGCCCGACCAGTCGAGGGCGGCGAAGTGGGTAAAACGGCGCATTGCCGCCATCTAACGCGCCAATGACGCTTGCACAAAGGGCGATGGCATCCCACATGCGCCCCATGCTGATTGAAACCGAATCGACGCCCAATCCCGCGACGCTCAAATTCCTGCCCGGCCGGGCGGTGATGGAGACGGGAACGCGCGACTTTGCGAGTCCCGAAGAGGCCGAAGCCTCGCCGCTCGCCAGCGCGCTCTTTTCGCTGGGCGATGTCACGGGCGTGTTCTTTGGCCGCGATTTCGTTTCGGTGACGATCGCGCCCGGCGCCGAATGGGCCGATGTGAAGCCCGACATCCTGGGCATCGTCATGGATCATTTCCTTGCCGATGTGCCGCTGTTCAATGCCGCGAGCGCGGGTTTTTCGGTGCCCGCGGAGGACGAAGGCTTTGCCGACGACCCCGCCGATGCCGACATCATCGAACAGATCAAGGAGCTGATCGAGACGCGCGT
>JBGTUD010000345.1:0-3176 GCA_041939405.1 Sphingopyxis sp.
TGATCAAGATCACCAACATCGTGGCGATCCTGCTCCTCGCGGCGCTGGCACACGGCGCGGCATAAAGCGCAGCCGCGCCGACGTGCGAAACAGAGCCCCGCCGGCGCGATCCGGCGGGGCTTCTTATATGGCGCAGAGACGGTTGATGTTGCCAAGAGGCAAGCGTTTTCCTAGGCTTAAGATCAAGGATTGTGCGAACAGTCGAAGATCTAAATTGAGCGCTGCGTTCTTCGTCGGGCGCGAAAAGGGGGAACTGAGATGGGCATGAAGTTTTTCGTCGTCGCCTTGCTGGCTTCGGCAACTGGTCTATCGAGCCCTGCGATCGCGCAGGGGAAAGATAACGTCGCCAAAGCGCAGAAAGGGCGCGTCGAAACGGCGGTATTTGGGAAAAGGCCTTTTATGCGCGATCCGCGCCTGTCGCCCGGCGGGACGAAGGTTGCCGTAATGATGAGCCGTGATGGCATCGACAACTTGGTCGTGATCGATATTGAAAAACCGGAAAGCGCCCCCACGCTGATAGCGAAAGCAGAAGAGTATCGCGAGGCCGGTGACCGTACCATCACCGGATGGCGCTGGGTTGGAAACCGCACCCTTGTCATCACATTGATGTCGCGCGAGATTATTTTTGGTCAGCGTTCCGACCTGCGCCGACTGGCGGCTTATGACCTCGAAACGGGAAAGCTAATCCCGGTGGCATGGACTGACGCTGGCGCCGATGGCGGAACAATCTTGCACGTCGACGACGAGGCGGAAAAGATGCTGGTTCAGCGCGGCATTTTCAAGGACGGCAGCTTTTCTCCCGGACCCGAAGTGATCGAGGTCGACGTTCGGACAGGGAAATACAAAACGGTGCAGCGACCGAATGTCGAGGTCAGCAATTGGCTGGTCGACGGTAAGGGGGTTGTTCGTGGTGGCCTAGGGCAAGACGACAAAGGAAAGCAGCGGCTGATGTATCGATCGGATGCGAGCGAGACGATGAAAACCGTTTCGAATGCGAAAGATCCAACATTTACGCAGTCGCAGATCGTGCCGTCGGTGTTTCTTGATGAACCCGATATGGCCTACGCAACAAGTAACAAGGATGATTTGCGCCGGGTCTATAAGGTGAACATGAAGGCAATGGAGATCGTTGGTCCTCCCCTGTTCGAACTCGATGGCTATGATGTCGACGGCATCATTTCGAATGAGGCGGGAAACGACATTCTGGGATTCGCCTATATCACCGACAAAGACCGTCGCAAATGGACCGACGGGAGGCTCGCACAGGTCCAGCAGTTTTTCGACGAGGATTTTGGTGAGGGTAATGCCATCATTACGTCGACCAATGACGGGGATACCAAGTTGATCGTCCGCATCGGCGAGACGAGCGATCCGGGCGGCTATTATCTCTACGACACCGAAAGCGGCAAGCTGCAACTGCTTGGATGGGTCCATCCTGTTCTGCAGGGGGCCAAGATGAACCCCACCGACACGGTTCGTTACAAAGCTTCAGACGGCATGGAGATTGAGGCAGTTGTGACCTACCCACGCCACCGCAAGGGGCGCAAGAATCTGCCTGTAGTCGTGATGCCTCATGGAGGTCCCTATGGCATCCGCGATGAGGAAGGCTTTGGATTTTTCCCCTGGCATCAAGCGGTCGCCGAACTGGGCTATGTCGTGATCCAGCCCAATTACCGAGGCTCGGGCGGATATGGAAAAAAGTTCGTCCTCGAGGGCCGCAAGCCGGACGGATACGGCAACCGGATGCAGGACGATCTCAACGATGCGGTCACATGGTTCGCGCGCGAAGGGCTGATCGATCCAAAGCGGGCCTGCATCATGGGCTGGTCCTACGGTGGCTATGCCAGCGCGCGTGGGGCGCAGCGTGACCCGGACGTGTGGCGCTGTGCGATAGCGGGCGCGGGAGTCTATGATTTTCCGATGATGAAGTCATTCGATACCGACACATTCGGCAGTTTTGGCGCTAGTTTTCAGGCGACGGCGAATGACCTGATTTCCATTTCGTCAGCACGCAACACCGATGGCCGCTGGTCGCCCACGCTGATCGTTGCTGGGCTTCGCGACGCGCGGATTCCCATCGAGCAATCGCGCACGCTGGTGTCGCGACTAAAGCGGTCGGGAAAAAGGGAGGGGGTTGATTTCCGTTATGTCGAACAGCCCAAGGGTACGCATAATCTGCCCTATGAGGACGTTCATATCGAATGGCTCGTCGAAGCGGAAAAATGGTTGGCAACGCATAATCCCGCCTATGTCGAAGGCGACCAGGACAAGCCGAAGCCGGTAACTGTAACGGCCCAAATGAATTAAGATGGGTATCGGCCCGATTCACAGGGCGACTCCCGTTTGCCAATTGCCTCTCTAACCTTGCCGCTCTAACCTTTGCAGCGGGTTATCAAGCGGAGGATGGTGAGTGAGCGAGGGTAGCGCGGCGAGCGAAATCTATATCGGCCTGGGCGGCGGCGGGGCGCCCGACGGGCCGCGGCAGTCGCTGGTGCTGAAACGCGCCAATCGGCATGGGTTGATCGCCGGCGCGACGGGTACCGGCAAGACGGTGACGCTGCAGGGGCTGGCTGAGGGTTTCTCCGCGGTGGGCGTTCCGGTCTTTGTCGCCGATGTGAAGGGCGACCTTTCGGGCATGGCGATGACCGGAAGCCCGACCGCGAAGGTGCACGAACCCTTTTCAAAACGCGCCGCCGAAATCGGCGATACGCAATGGGCCTATCGCGACAATCCCGTGATCTTCTGGGACCTGTTCGGCGAGCAGGGGCATCCGGTGCGCACGACCATCTCCGAAATGGGGCCGCTGCTGCTCGCGCGGCTGATGGGGCTCAACGAGACGCAGGAAGGCGTTCTCGCCATCGCATTCCGGGTCGCCGACGAACAGAATATGCTGCTGCTCGACCTCGGCGATCTGCAGGCGATGCTCGCCTGGTGCGCCGAAAATGCCGACGAACTCACCGCCAAATATGGCAATGTCACCAAGGCGAGCGTCGGCGCGATCCAGCGGCAATTGCTGTCGCTGGAAAGCCAGGGCGGCGATCATTTCTTTGGCGAACCCGCGCTCGACATTCAGGACATGATCCGCACCGACGAGAAGGGGCGCGGCTATGTGAACATCCTCGCCGCAGACAAGCTGATGGCGAGCCCCAAGCTTTATGCGACCTTCCTGCTGTGGC
>JBGTUD010000346.1:0-3165 GCA_041939405.1 Sphingopyxis sp.
CATGCCGTTCATCGCCGCGGCCATACCGAACTCGCGGATGCCATAATAGATATAGCGGCCCGAATAATCGTCTTTTGTCAGTGCGTTGGTCGACGATGTTTTGGTGTTGTTCGAACCCGTAAGGTCGGCGCTGCCGCCGATCAGCGACGCGATATCGGCAGTGAGTGCGGTCAGCGTGTTTTCCGACGCCTTGCGCGTCGCGACCTTCGGCGGCTCGGCGACGAGCCCGTCCAGATAGGATTTGAAGGCATCGCCCGGCACGACCTTGCCACTCAGGCGATCATTAAAATCGGTTTTTTTCTCGCTATTTGCGAGCCTATCATTCCATTCGGCATGAAGCTTTTTGCCTTTGTCGCCGAACGCGGCCCAGGCCGCGGCGACATCGGCCGGAACGATAAAGGGATCGGCGGCCCAGCCGAGCGCGGTGCGCGCAGCGGCGATCTCGTCGGCGCCCAGCGGCGCGCCATGGGTTGCCGAGGTTCCCTGCTTGTTCGGCGCACCGAAACCGATGATCGTGCGGCACGCGATCAGCGTCGGGCGCGGATCGGCGAGCGCGGCGTCGATCGCGCGGCGGATGTCTGCGGGATCATGCCCGTCGCAGCTTTCGACATGCCAGCCCGTCGCGGCGTAGCGCGCCTTCACATCTTCGCTCGTCGACAAGTCGGTCGACCCGTCGATGGTGATCTTGTTGTCGTCCCAAAGCACGATCAGGCGGCCGAGGCCGAGGTGGCCCGCAAGTCCGATGGCTTCGTGATTAATCCCTTCCATCAGGCAGCCATCGCCTGCGATCACCCAGGTCCGGTGATCGACCAGCTCGTCGCCATAGAGGGCGTTCAGATGCCGCTCGGCGATCGCCATTCCGACCGCGGTGGCCAGCCCCTGCCCCAGCGGCCCCGTCGTCGTTTCGACGCCAGCCAGCTCGAAATTCTCGGGATGTCCGGCGCACGGACTGTGCAACTGGCGGAAATTGCGGATGTCGTCGATCGTCGGCCGCGCATAGCCCGCCAGATGCAGCGTTGCATAGGCAAGCATCGAGCCATGCCCCGCGGAAAGGACGAATCGGTCGCGATCGGCCCATTTGGGGTCGCTGGGATCGAATTTCAGATAATCCGAATAGAGGACGGTTGCGACATCGGCCATGCCCATGGGCATCCCCGGATGGCCGCTGTTGGCGGCCTGGACGGCGTCCATTGCAAGCGCACGGATCGCGTTGGCAAGCTGACGTTCGGGCAGTGTCATTCAGTCCCCCGGTGACGGATATTGGGATGGCCGGATTCGGTGGGGACAGCCCTTTGCGGCCGTACCGTCAGGAGTCAACCGCTCGCGGCACAAATTCGGGGAATTTCACACAGTCGCGGCGATTGCGCGCCTTCCCTCACACTGCTAGCTTTCGGCGCATGGAACTCGATCTCGACGAATCCAGCCTGGCGATCGGCCGTATCGAGCGCGCGCTGAGCCGCATCGAAAAGGCGCTGGCCGATCGTACGAACCGTCCCGCTGCTGCCGACCAGTCGGCGCTGAAGGCCGAAGTGGCGGCGGTTATCGGCGAGCTCGACCGGCTGATCGCGGAGGCCGATCGTGGCTGACGTCAAGCTGACCGTGGGAGGCCGCCCCTATGACGTGCATTGCGCCGATGGCGAGGAAGCGCAGCTGATCGAACTCGCGTCGGCGGTCGACGCGAAGATTCGCACCATGCCCGGCGGCACCGAAGTCCGCCAACTGCTGTTTGCGGCGCTGATGCTCGCCGACGAAGCACAGGAGGCGCGCGGCAAGGTCGACAAGGTCGAACCGCAGTCGGATTCGCTCCGCGCGGCGGTCGCGCTGGCCGAAAGCCGCGAGGCGCAGGCGCGCGACGAGCTCCAGGCGGCGATTGCGCGCGAACAAGCCGCGCTCAAGGAACTTCAGGCGGCGCGGGATGCGACGCCGGCCCCGGCCGCCTCGGCCAACCCGGCACACAATCGCGCGCTGCTGCAAATCGCCGACCGTATCGAGGCGCTGGCGATACGGGTCGAGCAACTCCCTTGAGCAAAGGCGCCTCCGCCCCTACATAGAGGGCGGCGGGCACTGCCCTGCACGAGCCGCTGCGAATATCCCTGAGGCGATACATCATCCAAGGGAGCTGTCCCTGCCCGGGCCCTGGTCCGACGTATATGGTTCCCACCTGACGTTCATGGCGTCAGAGGATTTTCCGGCAAACGACTATGGTGGTCCCGCCAACCCACCCATTCGCTCCCGAGGAGGCGATGACCGACCTCTCTGCCGACGTCGCCGCCCAAAAGCATGTACTGCGCGATCGACTGCGCTTTCGCCGTCGGCACTTTGCCGCGAATCTCGACGACATGGCCCAGCTTGCCGCGTTTCGCGCCTTGCCGGCGACGCTTGTCGAACGGCTGGCCCATCATGCCGTCGTGGGCGCTTATGTCGCGTGGAACGACGAACCCGACATTCTGCCGATGGTCGTCGGCGTCGGCGAAGCGGGCGCGCTTGCCCTTCCCCATCACCGCACGCGGGGCCCCGCGATGGATTTCCGCCGCTGGCGTCCCGGCGACTCGCTGACGAAGGGCCCCTGGGGTACACAGCAGCCCACTAACGACGCACCGCCAGCCGAGCCGGGACTGATTTTCTGCCCGCTCGTCGGTTTCGACCGGCGCGGCGGCCGTATCGGACAGGGCGGCGGTCATTACGACCGCTATTTCGCGGCCCATCCGGCGGCGCTGCGCATCGGTGTCGGCTGGTCGGTTCAGGAAATCGACGCTTGCCCCAGCGAATCGACCGACGCCACGCTCGACGCGGTGCTGACCGAACAAGAACTCATCCTTTGTGGAGACCGCCTGTGAACGACAAGCCTGCCGACCCCCAGCCGAGTTGGCGCAAGCCCGCGGGGATGTTCCTGATCCTGGCGCTGATCGCGGGCTGGACCGTAATCATCGTCAGCTTGTCGCCATGGGTCGGCACATGGCCGGTGCTGCTGCAGGCGATATTCTATCTGGTTGCGGGGATCATATGGATCGCGCCGCTGAAGCCGTTGCTGCGCTGGATGGAGCTGGGGACCTGGCGCCGCTAAGCGGCGGCGCCAGTCCAGAATTTCCAGTGATGGAGGCCCCCAAGCTGCGGTGGCCATTCCGTCCCTGGGGACAGGAAATGGCGCGAGTGACGGGGCTCGAA
>JBGTUD010000347.1:0-3140 GCA_041939405.1 Sphingopyxis sp.
ATGGCAAACGACTCAACCGTAAAGGCGGGCTCGTGGGGCGCGAAAACGGTGGAAAAAATCAATGCAGACGCAGCCGCATCTCTTGCTGCTGCAAAAAACCATGGTGATGGTCGAAGGCGTCGCGACGATGCTCAATCCCAAGATCAACATGTGGGACGTGTCGGGGCCGTTCGTGAAAAACTGGATCCGCGACGAACTCGGCCCCGAAGCCGCGCTCGCCGACGGGATTCGCGAACAGGGCAAGACGCTGGCGCTGATCCCCGACATCATCCGCCGCCTCGACGAACAACTGCCCCGCAAGGGCGCCGCGCCGCCCGCGCCGCCGCTGCCCGAGATTCCACTGATGTGGGACAGGGGCGAACGGCGCGTCTGGTGGCGCTATGCGCTGACCGCCCTGGCCGGCGCGGCGGCCGCCATCGCCGCGATGCTGTGGGGCGGGCTAGTCGGCTGAGCGGCGAAGACGGCCGAGGATTCCGCGTTGGACATCTTGAGTTCCGTCATCCCGGCGAAGGGTGTTCAGAGGCACGTGACTCTGAAACACGATCTCGCCCTATCGGTTTACCTCACCGGTGAGATCCCGGCCTTCGCCGGGATGACGATGAGAGAAGGATCGGCTTTCGGTCGCTAATGGCCCTTCGATCCTGATCGGCCCGATGGGACGACTGCCCCTTCGCCCAGCTCTGGATTTCGGGGCCGTCAGCCCCTAAAGGCCGCGCATTCCCGATTTCAAGCGCATGTAAGGGGCCCGCATGCCCCTTTGCGCGCATCCGTACCGGAGCAAGCATGGCCCTTCACAACGACTTCCGCCGCGACTGGCTCGCGAACCCGCGCGCCGAATTTCTGTCGGGGCTCGTGGTCGCGCTCGCGCTGATCCCCGAGGCGATCGGATTTTCGATCATCGCCGGGGTCGATCCGCGCGTCGGCCTGTATGCGAGCTTTTCGATCGCCGTGATCATTGCGATGGTCGGCGGACGGCCCGGGATGATCAGCGCCGCGACCGCGGCGGTGGCGGTGCTGGTGGTGCCGTTGGTGCGCGATCACGGCGTCGAATATCTGTTCGCCGCGACGATATTGATGGGAATTTTCCAGGGCATTGCGGCGCTGCTGCGGCTTGACCTCCTCATGCGCTTCGTCTCGCGCTCGGTCATCACCGGCTTTGTCAACGCGCTCGCAATCCTGATCTTCATGGCGCAACTGCCGCAACTGACCGGCGAGGCGATGACGCTCACCACCTATGCGATGGTCGCGGCGGGGCTGCTCATCATCTATGGCCTGCCGCGCCTGACCACCGCCGTCCCCTCACCGCTGGTCGCGATCGTCCTCTTGGCGGCGGTGTCGATCTATTTCCGCGCCGATGTCTTTACCGTCGGCGACATGGGCAAGCTGCCCGACAGCGTGCCGTGGTTCCATCTGCCCGAGGTGCCGCTGACCTGGGAGACGCTGCGGATCATCGCCCCTTATTCGCTCGCCATGGCGGCGGTCGGCCTGCTCGAAAGCCTGCTCACCGCCTCAATCGTCGACGATATGACCGAAACGCGCAGCGACAAGCGCCGCGAAACCTGGGGCCAGGGTCTTGCCAATTTCGTCACCGGCTTCATCGGCGGCATGGGCGGCTGTGCGATGATCGGCCAGTCGGTGATCAACATCAAATCGGGCGGGCGGCGGCGGCTGTCGACCTTTGTAGCGGGCGTGATGCTGCTCATCCTGATCGTTGCGCTGGGGCCATGGGTTGCGCAAATCCCGATGCCCGCGCTGGTCGCGGTGATGATCTTTGTCTCCGTCTCAACCTTTCGCTGGAAAAGCTTTGCCGAAACATTGCACCATCCCTGGCCGTCGAATGTCGTGATGATCGCGACCGTGGTGATGGTCGTCGCGACGCACGATCTGTCGATCGGCGTGCTGACCGGCGTGCTGTTGTCGGGCATTTTCTTTGCCTGGAAGGTGCGCCAGCTGCTCACCATCGACACGCGGGTCGAGGGCGGAACGCGCCATTATGTCGTCGGCGGGCAGATCTTCTTCGCCTCGGTCGACATGCTTTACGATGCGATGGAGTTTAACGAGGCGGCCGTCGACACGGTGATCATCGACGTTCACGAGGCGCATTTCTGGGACATTTCGGCAACCGGGATGCTCGACAAGATCGTCCTTCGCCTGCGCGGCGAGGGCAAGACGGTCGAGGTCATCGGCCTCAACGAAGCGAGCGCCACGATGGTCGACAAATATGGCGAGCATCAAAAGCCCTTCGCGAGCCTGGGGATGGTCGGCCATTGATCCTCGCTCTGCATGCGCATATCTTATGCGCAAGGAGAATGGCGATGAACCGTCCGGCGCGATTCGAAGGACCCAAAAAGGCGACCAATGTGTCCTTGAGTGCCGAGCTTGTCGATGAGGCCCGGGCCTTTGGCATCAACGTCAGCGAAGCCTGCCAGAGCGGGCTCGCGACCGAGGTGAAGAAGGCGCGCTGGGCGAAGTGGAAGGAAGAAAATCGCGCGGCGATCGATGCGTCGAACGATTATGTCCGCAAACATGGCCTGCCGCTCGCCAAATATCGGTTGTTCTGATGGCGCAATTCGACGTGTGGCGTACGCCCGACGGCGATCTGGTCGTCGACTGCCAGTCGGACCTGCTCGACCATCTTGAGACGCGCTTCGTCGTGCCTTTGCTACCCGCCGACCAGTTCGAGGTCGTCGCACGGCGCCTTAATCCGCTTTTCACGATCGAAGACGTCGAGCATGTCATGTACACGCAGTTCGCGGCGGCCGTTCCGGCGTCTCAGCTGGACGACTTCGTCGTGAGCCTTGGCGATCACGGCTTTGTCATTATCGACGCGCTCGACGTACTGCTGACAGGGGTTTGACGATGGCTGCCAAACGCATCCTGCTCATCATCGGCGGCGGCATCGCCGCGTACAAGAGCATCGAGCTCGTCCGGCTGCTGCGCAAGGCGGGCATGACGGTGCGCTGCGTGCTGACGCGTGCGGGCGAGCAGTTTGTGACGCCGCTGACGCTCGCGGCGCTTTCGGAGAACAAGGTTTACACCAATCTGTTCGACCTGAAGGACGAGGTCGAGATGGGGCATATCCAGCTAAGCCGCGAGGCCGATCTGGTCGTCGTTGCGCCCGCGACCGCCGACCTGATGGC
>JBGTUD010000348.1:0-3139 GCA_041939405.1 Sphingopyxis sp.
CTTGTGGTTCGTCGACATGAACCAGCGGACAAAAAAGCCCGGCGTGTCGTGGTCGTCATGCGCGTGATCGGCATGGCCGTGCGCGGGTGCAGTCGCTGCAATATCGGTCATCTGTCGGACCCCTTGTTAATTCTTGGCAGCCGGGGCGGCGGCGGGAGCCGCTGCCGGCGCGGATTCGGTCGTGGCGGCGGGCGTCGCCGCCGGAGCCGCGGCGGCGGTTTCGACCACCGGGCCGGCGGGGTTACCGCCCTTCGAGCGGACCCACGCTTCCCACTTGTCGACCGGCAGCACTTCGACCGCGATCGGCATGTAACCATGGTCGACGCCGCAAAGTTCGGAGCACTGGCCGTAATAAACGCCCACCTTGTTGGCGGTGAAGGTCGTTTCGTTCGCGCGGCCCGGCACCGCATCCATTTTGGTCCAGAAGGCCGGGACGGCGAAGCTGTGGATCACGTCGGCACCGGTGATGATCAGCTTTACCTGGCGCCCGACGGGGACGACCATGCGGTTGTCGACGGCCAGCTGGTGCGGTTCGCCCGCAGCGTCGGCCTGTTCCTTGGTCAGCATCTTCGACACATATTCGCCGATGCCCTGATCGGGATAGGCATAGCCCCAATACCATTGGTATCCGGTCACCTTGATCGTCAGCGCGTCCTTTTTCGGCGGTTCATATTGCGCCGCAAGCAACCGGATCGACGGCACGGCGATCACCGCCAGGATCAGGACGGGAATCGCGGTCCAGATGATTTCGATAAAGGTGTTGTGCGTCGTCTTCGACGGCACCGGGTTCGCCTTGGCGCGGTAGCGCACGATCGCCCACAACAGCAGGCCAAGAACGAAGAGCGAAATGATGGTGATGATCGGCAGCAGCATCACATGGTTGAACCAATATGCCTGCTCGCCGATCGGGCTGACCTGCGGCTGGAAATCGATTCCCCTGTCGACCGGCTGCCCGACGCCCGGCGTCGGCTTCATCGGCACATAGGTCGCGTCGCCCGCGGGCGCGGCTGCATCCGTCGCGGGAACCGGCGTCGCCGCGGGCGCCTCGACCGGAGCAACCACCGGCGCCGGATTCGCCGCAACCGTTGCAGCGGGCGCTTCGGCCGGGGCCGTCGCCGTCTGAGCCTGGCCGGCACCCGCCGCGCCAAGCGACAAGGCCGCTGCCATTAACACCTTGATTACAGGGGTTTTCAAACTCTTCATAAGGAATGTGCCGCCCGTTGCCTGTTGTATTTATGATCGCCCAGCCTGCCCTTCCCCACCGCCGGACAAACGCCCGTGCAGCCATCGGACAGGCTGAATCTCGCGGGCGCTATAGACCCGCTTGCCGCTTGCCTCAAGCATCTCTAACACTATTTTGCGGCTGGCAAATCCGCGCCGCCCAAACCCAGCCGCCCGATGGGGGCGCCCCAATGGACATAAAGACAAATTTTCCATGACCGATGATGAAATCCTGGCCGAATTCCGCGCCGCCGACGCCCTGCTCCAGGGCCATTTCCTTCTCTCCTCCGGCCGCCACAGCGAATATTATCTGCAATGCGCGCGCGTGCTGATGGACACGACGCGCGCCGGCCGGCTCGCCGCCGCGCTGGCGGCAAAGCTGCCGCGCGAGCTTCGCCAGGCGATCGACATCGTCGTTTCGCCCGCGATGGGCGGCGTGATCATCGGGCATGAAATGGGCCGGGCGCTCGGCAAGCCCGCGATCTTTGTCGAGCGGCCGACCGGCACGTTCGAACTGCGCCGCGGCTTTGCGATCGATCCCGGCGCAAAAGTGCTGATGGTCGAAGATGTCGTGACCACCGGCCTTTCGTCGCGTGAGGCGATGGAGGCGGTGCGCGCCGCGGGCGGCGAGGTTCTTGCGGAAGCGGCGCTCGTCGACCGGTCGGCGGGCAGCGTCGACCTTGGCGTGCCCTTCTACCCGCTCGTCGCGATCAACTTCCCGACCTATGCCGCCGACGAACTGCCGTCCGAACTCGCGGAAACGCCCGCGATCAAGCCCGGCAGCCGGAGCGTCGCGGCTTGAGCGGCGCCCCATCCGCGTCGCGCCTGCGGCTAGGCGTCAACATCGACCATGTCGCGACGATCCGGAATGCGCGCGGGGGCGACCACCCCGATCCGGTGCGCGCGGCGGAAATCGTCGCGGCGGTTGGCGGGGACGGCATCACCGCGCACCTGCGCGAGGACCGGCGCCATATCCGCGACGACGATCTGGCGCGCATCCAGGCCGCAACCGACCTGCCGCTCAATCTCGAGATG
The DNA here is from genome assembly GCA_041939405.1 of Sphingopyxis sp. GTDB lineage: Bacteria > Pseudomonadota > Alphaproteobacteria > Sphingomonadales > Sphingomonadaceae > Sphingopyxis. The sequence goes on from JBGTUD010000348.1 coordinate 2,257, forward strand.
GCGGCGACCGACGAGATGCTCGAAATCGCGCTGCGCCACAAACCGCACGCCGCGTGCATCGTCCCCGAAAAGCGCGAAGAGCGCACGACCGAGGGCGGGCTCGACGCCGCGGGACAGCACAACCAGCTCGCTCCGATCGTGTCGCGCCTCGCCGATGCGGGCATCCGCGTGAGCCTGTTCATCGAACCCGACGCGCGGCAGATCGAGGCCGCGATGCGGCTGCGCGCGCCGGTCGTCGAGTTTCACACCGGCCGATACGCCCATTGCGACGGCGAAGAGCGCGCGGCCGAACTCCGCCGCATCGCCGACGCCGCGGCGCTCGCATGGAAGAATGGCATCGAACCGCACGCGGGGCACGGCCTGACTTATGACAATGTTGTCCCCGTCGCCGCGATCCCCCAGCTCGCCGAGCTCAATATCGGCCATTATCTGATCGGCGAGGCGATCTTTACCGGGCTGGAAGATGCGGTGCGCCGGATGCGCGACCTGATGGATGAGGCGCGCGGGTGAGCGAGTATAAAAATTCCTCCCCACTCCTGGGGAGGTGGCAGCGCGCAGCGCTGACGGAGGGGGCCATCGGCCTTTCACGTCGCGCAAGGCCGCACTCCCCCTCCACCACCCTTCGGGCGGTCCCCCTCCCCGCAAGCGGGGAGGACCATTGGTGATCATCGGCCTCGGCTCCGACCTTTGCAACATCGAGCGCATCCAGGCCTCGCTCGACCGTTTCGGCGAGCGGTTCGAACAGCGCGTCTTCACCGATGTCGAGCGCGCCAAGGCCGCGCGCCGTCCCTTCACGCGCGCGGGCACCTATGCCAAGCGCTTCGCCGCGAAGGAGGCTTTCTCGAAAGCCGTCGGTACCGGCTTCAAGCGCGGCGTGTTCATG
>JBGTUD010000349.1:0-3129 GCA_041939405.1 Sphingopyxis sp.
CTTCGCGCTGAAGGGGCAGGTCTTGCGGCGGCGGAAAAAGGGTCGTGCCATATTGCTGTTCCTTATTCTTCGCCGTCGCGGTCACGGCCACGGCCGCCGCGGCGTTCCTGCTTGCGCATCATCACCGACGGACCCTTTTCGAGTTCGTCGACCTTGATCGTCATCCAGCGGATGATGTCTTCGTTGATCGCAGCCTGACGCTCGATCTCTGCGATCGCTTCGCCCGACACTTCGGCCGACAGCATCACATAATGACCCTTGCGGTTCTTCTGGATCTTGTAGGCGAGCTGCTTGAGGCCCCAGGTCTCGGTCTTGTGGACCTGGCCCTTATATTCGCCGATGACATTGGTGACGGTTTCCGCCAGCGCATCGACCTGAGCCTGGCTCAGATCCTGACGCGCGATAAAGACATGCTCGTAAAACGGCATGATGCGCTTCCTTCGATTTGGCCGATCGCTGGTTCCGCGCCAATCGCGAAACCCCTCCGGCTGTCGTCCGGCCTTGCGTATTCGTGCAAGACAAACGGGGCGACCGGCACAAGGCCTCGCCCCGAATGGGCGCGCCTATACAGATTCGTGCGTGGAAATCAAGCGCGGAGGGCGAGCTTTTCGAGCAGCTCCCGCCCGAATTCGGTCAGCGTGTCGTCGCGCGCGCCGAGGATCAGGATGCGGTCGCCCGGTCTTGCTTCATCGAGGATCGCCGCGCCGCACGCCGCGCGGGTCGTCAAGTGGACGGCATCGCCGCCGCCCGCGACGATGTCGGCGATCAGCGCCTCGCTGCCGATGCTGCGGTCGACGGTGCCGCCGAAATAGACGGGGTCGCACACGAACAGCCGGTCGCCGGGCCGCATCCCCGCTGCAAAGCTGGCGGCGAGTTCCTTGCCCATCTGGCGCAGCGGGCCATAGCCGTGCGGCTGAAAGAAGAATAGGGCGCGCCCCGGCAGTTCGGCGACGGCGGCGAGGGTGGCCGCCACCTTGTCGGGATTATGCGCGAAATCGTCGACCACCGTGACGCCGCTTGCCTGCCCCAGCACCTCATAGCGGCGCGCAAGCCCCTTGAAATCGGCGAGCGCCTCGACCGCCTGTGCCACCGTTACGCCGGCGGCATGCGCCGCCGCGATCGCGGCGAGCGCATTGGCGGCATTGTGGCGGCCGGGCATTCGAAGCCTTGCCCGATAGGCTGTGCCGCCTGCATGGACGGTAAAGCGGCACCCATCCGGCAGTGGTTCGAAATCGCTGCCGCGTACCGCGGCGCTTTCGCCGAAGCCGAAGGTGACGATATTGTCGGCCGGATGCAGCGCCGCCGATTCCGGATCGTCGGCGTTGACCACTGCGACGCCCGCCTTTGCGGCGAAGTCGCCGAAAAGCTGGTGCAGTTCGGCGAGGCTCTTATGGTCGAGGCTGATGTTGGTGATGACCGCGACGTCGGGCCGATAGAGCGCGATCGACCCGTCGCTTTCGTCCACCTCGCTGACATAGGTTGTTGCGCCGCCGATCAGTGCGCTTGCAAAGGGCATGTCCGCATTCGCGAAATTGCGCATCACGGCGCCGTTCATCACCGTCGGCTGCCGCTCTACGCTTTCGAGGATCCAGCCGATCATCCCGGTGACGGTCGACTTGCCGCTGGTTCCGCCGACGCCGATCGCGCTTTCTGCCGCATTGAACAGCGCGGCATTCAGCTCGGCGCGCGTCATGCGGGAAAGACCCAGCGCGTTGGCGGCCGCGATGTCGGGAACGCTGTCCTCGATCGCCGCCGAGGCGACGAGGATCTGTCCGGCCTTGGGGCCGCTGCCATCCTGGGGGAAAAATTCGATGCCCTGTTCCGCAAGCCAGGCAAATTTGCTGGGGGTCCGGCCCTGGTCGCGGCTGCGGTCGGAGCCCGATACCTTTGCGCCGCGCGCCGCGACGATCATGGCGAGCGGCAACATGCCTGACCCGCCGATGCCGCAGAAGAAATAGGATTTGTTTTCGGCCATCGCGGCGCGATATGGCGTCAGCGAAGGGTTTGCAACAGAGCGGCATGCCCTTTCCCGTTCGCATCGAGCGAAGTCGAGATGTCCCTCGGCCCGGCGCTACGTCGATGGGTGTCTCGACTTCGCTCGACACGAACGGAAAACAAAGGCCGGTTCATGCGCATTGGCATCGTCGCCCCCTCTACCCCCATTCTCCCCGACGATGCCGAGGCGGTGCGCGCGATCGCCAGTCTGGGCTATCCCGACGTCGAACTCGAATTCGACCCGCAATGTTTTGCCGTCCACGGCCATTTTGCGGGCGAGGACGGGCACCGCTTTGCCGCGCTCGTCGAAATGGCCAACCGCTCCGACATCGACGCTGTGTGGTTCGCGCGCGGCGGTTATGGCGCCTGCCGGATCGCCGCGGATGCCGTCGCCGCGATGACCGATACCGCGCGCGGCAAGGCCTTTCTCGGCTATTCGGACCAGGGAAATTTGCTCGGCTGTCTTTATCGCGAGGGCTTCGACCATGTCGCGCACGGGCCGATGGTCGCCGATATTCGGCGCGAAGCGGGCGATGCCGCGGTCGCGCGGGCGCTCGACTGGCTCGTTGCGCGCGATCCCGCGGCGTGCGAGCCGGCGCTGGAGCATGGCGCGCGCCATGCGGCGTTCAACCTGATGACGCTGTCGATGATGCTTGGCACCCCGCTCGAGCCCGACCTTTCCGGCCATGTTCTGCTCGTCGAGGAGGTCAGCGAATATCTCTATGCGTTCGACCGCGCCTTCTTTCACGTCGCGAGCTATCTCGCGCCGCGCGGGCTGGCGGGCATCCGGCTCGGCCGCGTGAGCGACATCCCCGAAAATGATCGTCCTTTCGGTATGGAGGTCGAGGAAATCGCCCGCCACTGGTGCGCGCGCACCGGAATCCAGTGGCTCGGCCGCGCCGACATCGGCCATGACGCCGCGAACAGGGTCGTGCCCTTCGGCTTGCATCGTGCGGGGTGAAGGAATAGGCGCGGCCCATTCGAATATCACGCTAGGGGACGCAATATGCGCGCATTCATCTTTCCGGGTCAGGGCAGCCAGTCGGTCGGCATGGGCAAGGCGCTCGCCGAAGCATCGACCATTGCGCGCGAGGTGTTTCAGGAGGTCGACGAGGCGCTGGGCCAGCATCTGTT
>JBGTUD010000350.1:0-3126 GCA_041939405.1 Sphingopyxis sp.
GGAAGGTGAAGGCGAAGGGGCGGATGCCGGTGCCACCGAGGGTGAAGAGGATGATCGCCGTCACGATCGTCGTGCCGCTGGTCAGCACCGTCCGGCTGAAGGTCTGGTTGATCGAAGCATTCACGCACGCCTTCGAGGCGTAGGGCAGGCGGCCCTTGTTCTCTCGGATTCGGTCGAGGATGACGATCGTGTCATTGAGGGAATAGCCGATGATCGTCAGCAGCGCAGCAACGATATTGAGGTCGAACTGCATCTGTGTCAGCGCGAAAAAGCCAAAGGTCAGCGCAACGTCGTGAAACAGCGCAAACAGCGCGCCCACCCCGAACTGCCATTCGAAACGGATCCAGATATAGATGGAGATCGCGATCATCGCGAGTATCAGGCTGAGTGCGCCGGTGCGCAGCAGTTCTTCCGACACCTTGCCCGACACGGTTTCGACCGATCCGGTCTTCGCCGTCGGAAACGCCTTTGCAATCCCCGCGACCAGTCGCTGCCCCGCGCGCTCCGCCGCGGCCTTGTCGCCTTCGGGCAGCGCAGTGCGGATCGACACCGCCTTGTCCGACCCGAATTGCTGGATCGTCGCTTCGCCAAGGCCGATGGCCCCGACCTTTTCCCGGATTTCGTCGATCGGCGGCATGTCCTGCGTAAATTCGACGCGCACCGACTGGCCGCCAACAAAGTCGACGCCCAGGTTCAATCCGCGCACGGCGACGAGCGCGATCGACGCGGCGATCATCAGCAAGCTGATCGCCATGGCGATATTGCGCCATTTCAGGAACTGGATGTTGGTGTTGTCGGGGACGAGTTTCAGGAGACGCATGACCGGTCCCTCCTCAAATGTTCAGCGACGCGGGGCGCGTCTTGTGCAGCCAGCGCGCGGCGAACAGGCGCGTCACCGTAACCGCGGTGAACACGCTGGTGATGATGCCGATCGTCAGCACGACCGCAAACCCCTTGACCGGGCCCGATCCGAACCAGAACATCAACCCCGCCGCGATCACGTTGGTGATATTGGCGTCGAAAATCGCGCGGCTCGCTTCCGAATAGCCAAGCTCGACCGCCTGGAACACGCGGCGCCCGCGTTTCAACTCCTCGCGGATACGCTCGTTGATCAGCACGTTCGCGTCGACCGCGGCGCCGATGGTGAGCACGAACCCGGCGATACCCGGCAGCGTCAGCGTCGCGTTGAACGCGGCCATGATCGCGACGATCAGCGCGATGTTAAACACCAGCGCGATATTCGCATAAATGCCGAAACGGCCATAAACGACGATCATGAAGGCGAGCACGGCGACCGTCGCGATGATGCCCGCGATCGCGCCCTTGCGGATCGAATCGGCGCCGAGTTCGGGCGTGACCGTGCGCTCCTCGACGACTTCCATCTTCACCGGCAACGCGCCCGACCGCAGCGAAATCGCGAGGTTGTTCGCGCTTGCGACACTGAAGCTGCCCGAAATCTGCGCGCTGCCGCCCAGGATCGGTTCGTTGATCGACGGCGCCGACAGCACCTTGCCGTCGAGCACCATCGCGAATCTTTTACCGACATTCTGCGCCGTCACCTTGGCGAAGATGCTCGACCCGCCCGAATCGAAGCGGATCGAAACGACCGGTTCGTTCGTCTGCGGATCAAAGCTTTGCTGCGCGTTGATCAGCTGTTCGCCGCTGATCATCACCTGACGGCGCAGCACCTCGAACGCTGCGCCATTGCCTTCGACATAGGGGACGATCTCACTGCCCACCGGCACGCGGCCCGCGGCGGCTTCATTGGGGTCGGCATTGGCGTCGACCATGCGGAACTCAAGACGCGCGGTCTGCCCGATAAGCGCCTTGAGCGCGGCGGGGTCCTGAAGCCCCGGCACCTGCACGACGATACGGTCATTGCCTTCGCGGATGATCGTCGGTTCGCGCGTGCCGAGCTCGTTGACGCGCTTGTCGATGATGTCGCGCGCGGTATCCATCGCGTCGGCGACCGCCTGCGTCTGTCCGGCGGTGGTCGGCGACATGACGATGCGCGTCGAATCGACGACATCGATGTTCCAGTCGCGCTGGCCGGTCAGCCCCGCGCCCTGCGTCTCGCTGAACAGCCGCTCGCGCGCTTCGTCGAGCTTTGCCTGATCGCGGACCAGAAAGCTGATGCGGCCGCCCGCGGTCGACAGTTCGCCGATCGCGATGTCGTCGTCGGGACCGCTTTGCCCGCGCATCGCGGTGCGCACCGTCTTTTCCATATTGGTGAGCTGCGTCTTGCGCAGATCGGCAATATCGGCCTCGAGCAACAAATGGCTGCCGCCGGCAAGGTCCAGCCCCAGATTGACCTTGGCCTGCGCAAAGCCGGGCAGGCTTTCGAACGTCTTGGTCGGCAGGAAACTGGGGATAGCGAAAAGGACGCCGAGCAGCAGGATGATGCTGATGCCGATGGTCTTCCAGCGCGGGAAATCGAGCATGGTCTGTGATCCGATTGCAAAGGGGGCCCCTGCGTCGCCGCCAGCCCCGTCGCGTCAGTCGTTCGCGGGCTTGCCGCCGGGTTGAAGGACGTCGGCCAGCGTCGCCTTGACGACCTTGATCTTGACGCCCTGCGCGATTTCGACGTCGGCATAATCATCGTCGACGCGCGTGACCTTGCCGACGATGCCGCCGCCGGTAACGACCTGATCGCGCGGCTTGACCGCGGCGATCTTGGCGCGATGTTCCTTCGCGCGCACCTGCTGGGGGCGGATCAGGAAGAACCAGAAAACCGCAAAGATCAGGATATAGGGGACCAGCATCAGGAAACCGGCTGCCCCGCCGCCCGATCCGGCCGCCTGGGTCAGAAGCAATTGCGTCGACATGAATGAAAGACTTTCCGTTCGAAAGCGTGGCGCAATCCCATGGGGGGACCGGCACGCAAGGATGGCGCGGCGCCTATCACACGAGGGGCCGCGCGCGCAACCTGTCGTGCGCGCCCTTCCCCCGCGATCGGCTCGCCCAGAAATGGGAAGCGCGCGCGCCTTATCAAGCCCGCGGCGCCGATTGCCCGTCCGGGTGGTCGAGCTTTGCGCAGGAGAGCCTTGCATCCCCCGTCAACCCGCGCTAGGGGCCTCGCCTGCCCAACAGGGCCGGTCGGGACGTAGCGCAGCCTGGTAGCGCATC
>JBGTUD010000351.1:0-3125 GCA_041939405.1 Sphingopyxis sp.
ACGTGGTGTGGCTGTTCCTCTTCATCATCGTCTATGTCTGGGGCGGCTGGGGCGCGCCGATCGCCGCGCACTGAGTTGACCGGCAAGGCACCATCACCAAGGGGGCAGCCGCCGATCGGGCGCGCTGCCCTTTTTGGCCTCTGCCCCGAATGCGGGGCGAAGACGCTGTTCGACGGGTTGGTGAAATTCGCGCCGCGGTGCCGCGTCTGCGCGCTCGATTTTCAGCGCTATAATGTCGGCGACGGCCCTGCCGCCTTTCTGACGATGATTATCGGCGCGCTGCTGATCGTGCTGGCGCTCGCGCTCGATTTCGCGGTCGAACCGCCTTTGTGGGTGCATGTCCTGCTGTGGGTTCCGCTGACCGCCGCGGCGGTGGTCTATGGGCTGCGCGTCGCCAAGGCGGCGCTGCTCGCGTCGGAGCATCAGCGGAGCGCGGCGGAAGGGCGGCTCGCGGGGACCGAGGACGATGACTGACCCCGCTTTGCCCTCGCCGCGGCGCTGGCCGATCATCCCGACGATTCTCGTCCTTGCGGCGGTGGCGGTGATGATCGCGCTCGGCGTCTGGCAGCTCCAGCGCAAGGCCGACAAGGAGGCACTGATCGCGCTTTATGCGCGCAACATGGCGATGTCGTCGCTCGTCACCTATCCCGAACTGCCGCCGGTCCCCGACGCGATGCTCTATCGCAAGAGCAGCGTCGTCTGCCTGGAGCCGGTGCATTGGGACCCGCGCAGCGGGACCGACCGCAAGGGAGGCAAGGGCTTTCGCATGATCGCCGACTGCCGCACGGGGGCGGAGGGGCCGGGCGTGCTCGTCGATGTCGGGATCGGCGACGGCTTCGCGCCGCCCCAATGGACGGGCGGGATCGTGCAGGGGACGATCGTGCCAGGGCCCGAACAGCCGAGCATGATGGCGCGCGTGGCGAACAAGGCCGCCCCGGCGCGTGCGATGCTGGTTGCCGACACGCCGGTCGCGGGATTGCGGCCGAGCGCGGTGCCGTCGGCCGACGACACGCCGAACAATCATCTGGCCTATGCCGTGCAATGGTTCCTTTTCGCCGCCGCGGCGCTCGTCATCTATATATTGGCGGTGCGTCGCCGCTTGCGGCCTTGAGCCGTCGCCGCTAGTCGCATCGGCGACATGGACTATATCAGCACCCGCGGCTCCGCGCCGACCCTCGACTTTCGTGCCGCCACGCTCGCCGGCCTCGCCGCCGATGGCGGGCTTTATGTGCCGGCGAAATGGCCGCAAATGTCGATCGACGAGATTCGCGCGCTCGCCGGCCTCGATTATGTCGAAACCGCCGTCAGGGTGATGCGCCCCTTTGTCGAGGGCGCGCTGACCGAAGCGGAATTGCGCGCGCTTTGCCGCGCGGCCTATGGGCGGTTCAGCCATGACGGCGTCACGCCGCTCGTCCAGCTCGACCATCGGCACTGGCTGCTCGAGCTGTTCCATGGCCCGACGTTGGCGTTCAAGGATGTCGCGCTGCAACTGCTCGGCGAATTGTTCGAGACTTTTCTTTCCGGCGGCGACACCGACATCACCATCGTCGGCGCGACGTCGGGCGATACCGGGTCGGCGGCGATCGAGGCGGTGGCGGGGCGCGGACATATCCGCATCTTCATGCTCCATCCCGAAGGGCGGGTGAGCGACGTCCAGCGCCGCCAGATGACGACCGTGCTCGCGCCCAACGTCCACAATATCGCGATCGATGGCAGCTTCGACGATGCGCAGGCGATGGTGAAGCGACTGTTCGGCGACGAAGACGCGCGGGCTGAGGTCAATCTGTCGGCGGTGAACAGCATCAACTGGGCGCGGTTGATGGCGCAGATCGTCTACTATTTCTATGCAGCCGTCCGCCTCGGCGCGCCCGACCGCCCGGTGGCGTTCAGCGTGCCGACGGGCAATTTCGGCGATGTGTTTGCGGGTTATGTGGCCGCGCAGATGGGCCTGCCGGTCGCGCGGCTCGTCGTCGCCACCAACGTCAACGACATCCTCCACCGCGCACTCACCAGCGGCGATTACAGCGCGGGGACGGTGACGCCGACCGCGACACCCAGCATGGACATCCAGGTCAGCAGCAATTTCGAACGGCTGCTCTTCGACCTCGCGGGCCGCGACGGCACCGCGATCGCGGGCATGATGGGCGAGTTCGACCAGAAGCGCGCGATGACGATTCCCGCCGATATGCTGGCGGGTGCGCGCAATCTGTTTTCGAGCGCGAGCATCGACGGCGACGCGATGGCGCTCGCGCTGCGCTGGGCGCAGGAGCGCGGCGGGCAGGTGATCGATCCGCACAGCGCGGTCGGCCTGGCCGCGGCGCGCGCGCAGGGCATCGACGCCGACATTCCGGTGGTTACGCTGGCGACCGCGCACCCAGCCAAGTTCCGCGAGGCGGTCGAGCGCGCGACGGGCGTGCGGCCGCCGCTGCCCGGGCGCCTCGGCAATCTGTTCGAGCGCGAGGAACGCTATACCAAGCTTCCCGGCGATTATGACGCGGTGAAGGCGTTCATCCTCGCGGAAGCGGCGCGTGGCTGATCTGCTGCCCCTCGTCACGCTCGTCGGCGAGGCGTGGGACGATTATGGGCTGGTCGACAGCGGGAACGGGCGCAAGCTCGAACGCTATGGCCGCTACCGCTTCATCCGTCCCGAACCGCAGGCGATGTGGGCCCCTGCGTTGCCCGAAAGCGATTGGGAGCAGGCCGACGGCGAGTTTATTCCGGCGTCGGACGACGACGGCGGCGGGCGCTGGTATTATGCCAAGCCCGTTCCGGCCGAGGGCTGGCCGCTGGCGTGGCGCGAGGCGCGCTTCACCGCGTCGTGCACCCCCTTTCGCCACCTCGGCTTCTTTCCCGACATGGCGCCGGTGTGGGGCTGGCTGCGCGAGGGGGTGGCGGACAAGGACGACCCCGCGTTTCTCAACCTGTTCGGCTATACCGGCGTCGGCAGCCAGGCGCTCGCCGCAGCGGGCGCGTCGGTCACGCACGTCGATGCATCCAAAAAATCGGTGGCGCAGGCGCGCGAAAATGCCGCGCTGGCCGCGATGGCCGACAAGCCGATCCGCTGGATCGTCGACGATGCCGGGAAATTCACCGCACGCGAGGTGCGGCGCGGGCGGCGCTATGAC
>JBGTUD010000352.1:0-3114 GCA_041939405.1 Sphingopyxis sp.
GCAGGCGCTCTCCCAGCTGAGCTAAGGCCCCGTGCCATTTCAAGCGCATCATCGGGGTGATGCGACCGGGACGCCGCCTTTAGCAGCGCCGCCGGGTGATGCAAGGGGCCAAATCGCCTTTCGACGAATTTTTGCCCCTCGCCCAATCAGGATCAGCTTTCGTCATCCTCGTCGTCGCCGGTGGCAACGCCCAGATCGTCGTCGCCGCCGAGATCGACGTCATTGTCCGGCGAATCGCTGTCCTCGTCAACATCGACATCCAGATCCAGATCGCTATCGGCCGAATCATCCTTGGCCGTCTTGCCGGGCTTTTCCGCTTCCTCGAACGGCATCGGCTGCTTCGATTTCAGCACCGATTCCGGAATCCAGGCGTAGCCGCAGTTGATGCAGGTCACCGGATCGTCGTTCGTCAGGTCATAGAATCGCGTGGCGCATTTCGGGCAGCTGCGTTTGGTGCCCCATTCAGCCTTAATCATATAATCCTCGTAATCCTTTGGAAACAGGATAGAAATATCGGAAAAACGACGGCGCCTGAATAGCTATCCGTCAAATCGGCGTGCGCCTTGCCAGATTGCAAGCCCGCTGTCAAAAGCCGCACGCCATGACCGATCAAACCGCCACCCCGCGCAGCTTTTCCGCCTCCGTCCCGCTGAAGGGCCAGATTGCAATTCCCGGCGACAAAAGCATCTCGCACCGCGCGCTGATGCTTTCGGCGCTGGCGGTGGGGACCAGCCGCGTTACCGGCCTGCTCGAAGGACATGACGTCCTCGCAACCGCTGCGGCGATGCGCGCCATGGGCGCGTCGATCGAACGCCGCGACGACGGCGAATGGCGCATCGACGGAGTCGGCGTGGGCGGCCTGCTGCAACCGCGCCAAGCGCTCGACATGGGGAACAGCGGCACCTCGACCCGCCTGCTGATGGGCCTCGTCGCAAGCCACCCGATCACCGCGACCTTCATCGGCGACGCCAGCCTGTCGGCGCGTCCGATGGGCCGGGTGATCGATCCCCTGGGGCAGATGGGCGCCGACATCAGTGCCTCGCCCGGAGGGCGCCTGCCGCTGATGATACGCGGCCTCGCGCCCGCCGTGCCGCTCGCCTACCGCCTGCCGATGGCGTCGGCCCAGGTGAAAAGCGCTGTACTGCTTGCTGGGCTCAATACGCCGGGGATTACCGAAGTGATCGAACCGGTCCCCACGCGCGACCACAGCGAGCGGATGCTGCGCGGCTTCGGCGCCGACCTGACGGTCGAGACTGACGGCGAAGGCACGCGCCATATCCATATCCGCGGCGAAGCCGAGTTGAAGCCCCAGGCTATCATCGTTCCCGGCGACCCTTCGTCCGCGGCTTTCTTCATCGTCGCGGCGCTGGTCGTGCCCGGGTCCGACATCACCATCGCAAATGTCGGCCTTAACGCCACGCGCGCCGGCCTCGTCGGGGTGGTTAGGCAGATGGGCGGCGACATCGAACTTCTGAACGCGCGCGAAGTCGGCGGCGAGCCCGTCGCCGACGTGCGCGTCCGCCACAGCACGCTCACGGGTATCGAGGTGGATCCCGCCGTCGCGCCGAGCATGATCGACGAATTCCCCATTCTCTTTATCGCCGCCGCTCTCGCCCAAGGCCGCACCGTCACCACCGGTCTCGACGAACTTCGCGTCAAGGAAAGCGACCGCCTGGCCGTAATGGCGGCGGGCCTTCGTGCCATCGGCGCGCGGGTCGAGGAGCGCGAGGACGGGCTGATCATCGACGGCAGCGGCGGCGACCCGCTGCCCGGCGGCGCAACGGTCGCCGGTCACCTCGATCACCGCATCTGCATGAGCTTCGCGGTGGCGGGACTGGTCAGCAAGGCGCCGGTGACGATCGACGACATCGCGCCGGTCGCGACGAGCTTCCCCAATTTCGAGGCGCTTCTTGCAGAGCTGCAACAATGATCATCGCGGTCGATGGCCCCACCGCATCGGGCAAGGGTACGATAGCACGGGCGCTCGCGCAGCATTTCGGCCTCCCCGTTCTCGATACCGGCCTCCTCTATCGCGCGGTCGGCTATCAGACGCAGCTTAATCATGGCGATCCCGACAATGCCGCGGACGCGCTCGCCGCGTGCGACTTTCCAGGCAGCCTGCTCGACGATCCGGCGTTGCGCTATGAAAGCACCGGCAGTCTCGCAAGCCGTGCCTCGGTTCATCCCGCGGTGCGCAAGGCGCTGTTCCAGCGGCAGGTCGACTTTGCGAACCAGCCGGGCGGCGCCGTGCTCGATGGCCGCGACATTGGCACCGTCATCGCGCCGCACGCCGACGCCAAGATTTTCGTGACGGCGTCCCCGGAGGAACGTGCGCGCCGTCGTCACGCCGAAATGCGCGCACGCGGCGTCGAGGTAAGTTACGATGCGGTGCTTGCGGACATCCACGCCCGCGACGCCCGCGACACGGGCCGCACCGACGCGCCACTCGTTCGGGCCCTCGACGCGATGCTGCTCGACAATAGCGACATGACGCGCGAGGCCGCGCTGGCCGCCGCGATCGCCTTTGTCGAACAGCGGCTTGCGGACGCGAACTGACCCCCCTTTTTCCTTGCTTTCGCGCGGTTCCGCGCCTATAGGCCCCGCGTCCGACGGGCACTTTTGCCGGTCGAGGCGCGGACCGACCGCCACTCCAGCCGAGTGTCGGGCGTGACGAGGGCGACTCGTCGCGCCCTTTTTGCTTTGTCCACGTCTTGCCGATCAAGGGTGCTTCGAGGATGTCCTGCCTCGCATTCGGCGTGCAGGACGGATCGGCCACAAGACCAGCGGAACCAACCGCTTGGCCGGAACAAATGAAGTAAGGAACAACATCTATGGCCTCTACGGCTTTTCCGACGCGCGACGATTTCGCCGCGATGCTCGATGAATCGCTGGGTGGTGCCGATGGCGGCTTTGAAGGCCGCGTCGTCAAGGGCACCGTAACCGCGATCGAAAACGACCTGGCAGTGATCGACATCGGCCTGAAGAGCGAAGGCCGCGTTGCGCTTCGCGAATTTGCGATGCCGGGCCAGAAGGCCGACCTCAAGGTCGGCGACGAGGTTGAAGTCTATGTCGACCGCGTCGAAAACGCCAATGGCGAAACGATGCTGTCGCGCG
>JBGTUD010000353.1:0-3101 GCA_041939405.1 Sphingopyxis sp.
CGACCAGCGCCGCCGCGCGCATGTTCGGCGTCAGCGCGGGCGGCGCCGCGTCGATCGACGGCGGCACCGCGGGCGAGGATATGCTCGTGCTCGCAGGCACGACCGCCGGCCTCGCCAATGTTGCCGCGGGCGACGACATCGCGGTTCAGGCCCCCGGCAACATCATCCTGGACGGCGTCGCCACGACGGGTGCCGGGCCCGACACACACGTCCTTGGCCTCTCGTCGGCGTCGGGCATCCCGATCTTCACGATCACGGCGCAGGCCGCCGACGGCGCCGACATCGTCGTCGCATCGGCGACGGGCACGATCGACGCCGCGGCGCTGTCGGCGGGCGACGACATCCTGCTGGACGCCGCCAACAACATCACCGTGGACGGAGCGACGACGCTCGGCCTCGGCGCCACTGGCGGCGACAGCAGCCTGCGTACCCAGGGCGGCGCTACGACGCTGGCCGCGGTTACGGCCTTCAGCGACGTCGTCGTCGACGCCGCGGGCGTCGCCAACATGGCGGGACCCGTCAACGCCGGACGCGACATCGCAATCACCGCGCAAGATGTCGCCATCGCCGCGCTGACCGATCCCGGCGGCAGCGCGGCGCCGACGCTGGGCGCCGACGGCAATCTCGCCATCGACTCGGCGGCGGCGATTTCGGGCGGCGGCGTCCGCGCGCTCGGCGATGTGACAATGAACGCAGCGACGGCGATCGACGTAACGCTGGTCGAAGGGCAGAATGTCGCACTGACCGGCGCCACCGGCATTGCGGTGGACATGCTCGGCGCGTTGAGCTCGACCAGCCTCGACAGCAGCGATGGCAATATCGACATTGCTTCGCTGTTCGCATCGGGACCGATCGACGCCAGCGCCAATGCGATCCGCATCGAAGGCGGCGGCGACATGATCTTTCAATCGCTCGCAACCGATGTCGGCGACGCCTTCGTTCGTGCAAGCGGCGACCTGTCGATCGGCAGCGGCAGTGTCGCTGGGACGGCCGACCTCGCCACGCAGGGCGAAGCGATGACGATCGCCGCGCTGACCGCCGCCGATGCGACCCTTGCCAGCAACGGCGGTTTTCTCAACCTCGGCACGGTGACGGTCGCTGGCGATCTCGATGCCTCTGCGCTTTCGTCGCTGACCATTGGCGGCATCGTCACGGGTCAGACGATTTCGCTGGCCTCGGCCGACATCACGATCGACGCCGCGGGCCGCGTCGGCACAGCGGGCGTGACCACGGCGCTGTCGGTCGCCAACAATAATAGCGACAATCAGACCTTTATCGGCGGAGCGCCGGGGAGCAGTGTTTCCGGCTATCATCTCGACGCCGGCGAACTCAGCCGCCTGTTCGGCACGGCGATCGAGGTCTTTGCGCCCGAAGTCGCATCGGTGGGAGGAACCTCGGTCGGGTCGTCCGCGCCGCCCGACGTCATCGTCGACAGCTTCACGCTCACGGGCGGTGCGCCTGGCTCGAATCTCGGCGCGAACGGCGCGCTGACGATCCGCACGCCGGGCAAAATGCGCGTCATCGGCACTGTCGAGCTCACCGGGCTGACCGATGCCAATGCGCTGAACCTGATCGCGAACGACGCGCTGGAGGTCATATTGGGCCAGGGCAGCGTCCGCCTCGTCAACGCTGCCAATCCGGCGGGACAGCTCAATATGGTGTCGGACGATATCGTCGTCGCCACGGCAGGCGCGATTGCCGACGTCGGTGCGGCGACCACGACCGATGCGATCAACGCGCGGCTGGCCGAAAATGATGGGGTCGTTCTGAACGAAGGCGCCCTCTTCGCGCGCGGCATACGCGCCGAAGTCACCGGCGGTTTTTATGTTCAGAACAGCGGCTCTGGCACCGACCTTGCCGCGCGCCGCGGACTGACCTTTGGCGCTGGGGGGCTGGACGTTGTGACCGTGGGGGCGCCGCGAATCGTGATAAATGGAGTACATCTCGGTGCGAACGGACAAGTGACCGGCCTCGATGCGCTTCGGCTCGTGACCGTCAACGGGGTCGCCCCGGCGGCGGGCAGCTATGATCCGCGATCGACCGTCAACGGCTGCCTTCTCTCCAGCCCGGGCATCTGCTTGCGGCCGGGATTCGACACCGGCACCGGCTTCCCGGTTCAGGACGTAATCGAGGAAGAGGTCGACGCCGACGAGGATGGTGCGGGCGACGGGCATAATTTGCGGCAGGCGCTGATCACCATGCGTGACGTCGATCCGCTCCGCGGCGAACCGCTGGTCGACGATCCGGTGACAGGTGCGGGTAACGACGATCTGTGGACACCGCCCGCCGAGTGAAGCGCGTTTCGGTTGACGCCGACCGACGGGGCAAGGCATGGGCGGCGGCATGACCGACGCCCCCGCCCGCCCCCTTTCGGCCGTGCCGCTCAAGCTGTTCAACAGCCTGACGCGCCGTCTCGAAACCTTCGCGCCCGTCCACCCCGGCGAAGCGCGCGTCTATAGCTGCGGCCCGACGGTCTATAATTATCCGCATATCGGCAATATGCGCGCCTATGTCTTTGCCGACACGCTGGGGCGCACGCTGTCGTACAAGGGTTACAAGCTCACCCATGTCATCAACATCACCGACGTCGGCCATCTGACCGACGACGCCGATGCGGGCGAAGACAAGCTGGAAAAAGCGGCCGCCGAAAAGGCGCAGTCGATCTGGGACATCGCGCGCCATTATACCGAGGCCTATTGGCAGGATGTGAAGGCGCTCAACATCCGCCAGCCGGCACATTGGTCGATCGCGACCGACTATGTGCCGCAGATGATCGAGTTCGCAAAGGCGATCGCCGACAAGCATTGCTACCAGCTCGACAGCGGCCTCTATTTCGACACGTCGACCGTCGCCGATTATGGCCGCCTCGCACGCCATGCGACCGATGAAGGCGAAAGCCGCATCGACCCCGTTGACGGCAAGCGCCACCCCGCCGACTTCGCGATCTGGCGCAAGACTCCGGCGGGCGAGACGCGCCAGATGGAATGGGATTCGCCATGGGGCCGCGGCGCGCCGGGCTGGCACCTCGAATGTTCGGTGATGTCCGAAGCCCTGCTCGGCTTCCCCTTCGACATCCACACGGGCGGCATCGACCACCGCGA
>JBGTUD010000354.1:0-3086 GCA_041939405.1 Sphingopyxis sp.
GAAACGGTCTTCGGCGCCTTCGACGCGCTCGCACTGTCGCTCGCCTCGATGACCGGAATGGTCGAAACGCTGACCTTCCGCACCGACCGAATGCGCGCGCTTGCGGCGTCGGGTTATTCGACCGCGACCGACCTTGCCGACTGGCTGGTGCGCGAGGCGGGGCTGCCGTTCCGCGAGGCGCATCATGTCGTCGGCGCCTGCGTCAAGCGCGCCGAGGAGCTGGGGGTCGAGCTGCCCGCGCTGCCCGCCGACGATGCCGCTGCGATCCACGCCGCGGTGACGCCCGGCGTGCTTGCCGCGCTGACCGTCGAGGCGTCGGTCGCCAGCCGCATGAGCTATGGCGGGACCGCGCCCGAACGGGTAAGGCAGGCCATCGCCGCGGCGCGCGCCGCGATGCAGGGACAGGATTGATGCCGCACCGCCACCACATCCTTTGCGCGCTGACCGCCGCCGCGCTGCTCGGCGCGTGCGGGGCAAAGGAAGATCTGAAGCCGCCGGCGAACCAGCCGCCGCCTGTCGTTCCCATCGGCGCCCCGCGCGCCCCGACCACGGAGGAGCTCACGACGCCTGACGCGCAGGCCCGGCCCGCGCGCAGCGACGAACTTCTCAAACGGTCCGAACAACGCGAACCCGACGATTTCGACCTGCCGCCTCCAGGCTGAGTCCAAAAGCCTCCTCCGTTTCCGTTTGTGCTGAGCTTGTCGAAGCACCGTTCTGTCTGAACGCGGAAGAGAAGGACGGCCCTTCGACAAGCTCAGGGCGAACGGCATATTTTTAAGATCAGGATTTCCTTCGATGGACCATTTTGAATATCGTAACGGCGTCCTGCACGCCGAAGACATCCCGTTGCCGCAAATCGCCGAAGAAATCGGCACCCCCGTCTATGTCTATTCGCGCGCGACGCTCGAACGCCATGCCCAGGTGTTCGCCGACGCGCTGAAAGATATTCCGAAAAAGCACATCGCCTTTGCGATCAAGTGCAACCCCAATCTCGGTGTGCTGCGCGTCCTCGCGCGGCAGGGCTATGGCGCCGACGTCGTCTCGGGCGGCGAGCTCGAGCGTGCGCTCGCCGCGGGCATGGCGGCCGAGGACATCGTCTTTTCGGGCGTCGGCAAGACGCGCGCCGAGCTGGCGCAGGGGCTCGACCGCGGTATCGGCCAGTTCAATATCGAGCATGAACCCGAAGGCGTCGCTTTGTCGGAGATTGCGGTCAAGAAGGAGATGACCGCGCGCGCGGTGCTCCGCGTCAATCCCGATGTCGATGCGGGCACGCACGCAAAGATTTCGACCGGCAAGGCCGAAAACAAGTTCGGCGTCGGCATCGACGCCGCGCCGCAGATCTTCGACCGTTTGTCGGCGCTGCCGGGGCTCAAGATGCGGGGGGTGGCGCTCCATATCGGCAGCCAGCTCACCAGCCTCGACCCATTGGAGGCCGCGTTCGAGCGCGTCGGGCGTCTTGTCGCCGACCTCCGCGCCGCGGGGCACAGCATCACCCATGTCGACCTCGGCGGCGGGCTGGGCGTGCCCTATCGCCCCGAAGACAATCCGCCGAGCCCCGCCGAATATGGCGCGATGGTCGCGCGCGTGACAAAGGATTGGGACGTCACCTTGATGTTCGAACCCGGCCGCGTCATCGCGGGCAACACCGGCGTGCTGCTGACCGAAGTGCTGTGGGTCAAGCCGGGCGCGACCAATCCCTTTGTGATCGTCGACGCCGCGATGAACGACCTCGCGCGCCCGGCGCTTTACGACGCCTGGCACGATTTCGTCGCGGTGAAGCCCAGCGGCGAAAAAATGACCGCGTCGATCGTCGGGCCGGTGTGCGAAACGGGCGACACCTTTGCGCGCGACCGCGAAATCGACGCGGTAGAGGCAGGCGACCTTGCCGCCTTCCGCACCGCGGGCGCCTATGGCGCGACGATGGCGTCGACCTACAACAGCCGCAGCCTGGTGCCCGAGGTGCTCGTCGACGGCGACCGCTATGTCACCGTCGCCGACCGCATCGCGGCGGGCACGATCATGGCGGCGGAGCGCGTGCCCGACTGGATTGATTGAACTTGATCGGCCGCGATTGAGCTGGTCGAAAAATCCCTGTGTCCCCGCGAAGGCGGGGACCCATCACCGCACGGGGCGAGCCTGGACGGCGGGTGATGGGCACCCGCCTTCGCGGGCGCACACCGCTTTTTATAACCACGGCTATGCTCTAAGAACGCCATCATGCACCAACTCCCCATCTTCCTGACCCTCGCCGGCCGCACCGTCGTGCTGGTGGGGAAGGGGGAAGCGGCCGATGCCAAGGCACGGCTGATCGAACGCGCGGGCGGCCGGATCGTCCCGGCGTGGGAACAAGGCGCGACGATCGCCTTCGTCGCGCTGGGCGACGATGAAGCCGCGCGCGCCGCCGCGGCCGAGCTTCGCGCGCGCGGCCTGCTCGTCAATGTCGTCGACCGCCCCGATCTTTGCGATTTCACCACCCCCGCGATCGTCGACCGCGCGCCCGTCACCATCGCCATCGGCACCGGCGGCGCGTCGGCGGGGCTCGCGAAAGCTGTTCGCCAGCGGATCGAGACGCTGCTGCCTTCGCGGCTCGGCGAGCTTGCCCGCGCGCTTTACGCCGCGCGCGCCGCGATGAAGGCGCGCTGGCCCGCCGCCGCCGACCGCCGCCGCGCGATCGACGCCGCGCTGGCGCCGGGCGGGGCGCTCGACCCGCTCGCCGATGATGCGGCGGACCGCGTCGACGAATGGCTCACCGCGCCCGCCACAGCCTCGCCCTCGCGCCTCGAAACCATCGCGCTGACCAGCGCCGATCCCGACGACCTCACGCTGCGCGCGGCGCGCCTCTTGGGCGAGGCCGATCATATCTACCACCCCGCGACGCTGGCGCCCGCGATCCTCGACCGCGCGCGCGCCGACGCGGTTCGCCATGTGACCGGCGCCCCGCCCGCCGATCCGCCGCCGGGCCTGTCGCTGTGGCTGGATTTGCGGGAGGCGAGCGGGAGCTAGCAGCCGATTGCGGTCATAGGGAGCCTGTAAAGCCGTTCGTGTCGAGCGAAGTCGAGACACCCCGAAGGCACGCGCTCCTGATG
>JBGTUD010000355.1:0-3055 GCA_041939405.1 Sphingopyxis sp.
CACCGCCATGCCGAGCGCCGCCGACGTCTTGCCCTTGCCGGGGCCGGTATGCACGATCACCAGCCCCTTTTCGACGGTCTTCGCCGCGACCTTCCTTGCCTGCGCGGCCTGGATCTTCTTCATCTTCGCCGCGTGCTCGGCGTCGCTGCGCGCCTTCATCAGAAGCGTGCCCGCACGCCGCCATAGGCCGCGCGGCCATAGGTGCCGTAATGAAAGGCGGTCGCGTAATCGGCGTCGAACAGATTGTCGATCCGGCCGTAAATCTCGAAATGGCCGCCCACCGGGAAGGATGCCCGAATGCCCGCGAGCGCATAGCCGTCGAGCGGGATGTTATTGGCAAAATCGTCGAAACTGTCGCCAACCATCGTCAGCGTCGCGCCGGTCGAGAGGCCGAACGACCAGTCGTAATCGGCCGACAGGCTGACCGCGTGCGCGGCGCGGCGGGGAAGCGGCTTGCCGTCGAACGCGGGGCGTCCCGACCGGTCGCGCGCGTCGATATAGCTGTACGCCGCCGCGACGCTCAGCGCATCGACGGGCTTCAGCGCCAGCGTCGCTTCGATCCCCTTGGCGCGCGTGCGGTCGACATTGCCATAGGTGAAGGTCGCATTGTCGTAATTGATCTGGTCGGTCGTGTTGCGCAGGAAGGCCGTCAGCGAGATCAGCGCGCGGCCGTCGGCAAGGCTGTGGTCGATGCCGACATCATAGCTTTTCGACCGTTCGGGGCGCAGCGCGGCGTTGCCGCTGAACGCATCGTAAAGCTGGTAGAGCGAGGGGGCCTTGAACCCCTCGCCATAGCTCAGGCGGAAATTGGTCGCGTCGCCCAACGAGTAATTGGCATTGGTGCCGAATGTCGTCGCGCCGCCGAACTGGCTATGATCGTCGTGGCGGACGCCGCCCGACAACGACAGCCCGGCAAAGGGCTGAAGAATTGCCAGCGCATAGACGCTGTCGATATTGGCCTTCTGGCTGTCGGTCGATCCGAAACCGAAGAAATCATAGTCGGGGCGCTCATGCTCATATCCGAAGATCAGCTTGGCTTGCTGTACCGGCTTCACGACGCCCTGATATTCGAACCGTAAATTGGTCCCTGAATAACCATAATCGGGCGCGGTCCCGCGGACGAAATAATAATCGCGCTCATTCCGCATCCATGTGACCGCCGCGCGGCTGGTGAAATTGCCGCCGAACAGGCCAAGGTTCAGCCCCGCGTAACCGACATATTGGTCGAGCTTGGCGACGTCGGGGCTGTCGGAGGGGGCACTGAAGAAGCTGTCATAATCGAGGTCGGCGTTGATGTAATAGCCGCGCAGATCGAGGCTCAGCGCGTCGCTGAACGCCACCTTCACGCGTGCGTTGCCCGCAAAATTCTTGTATCCGTCCTTCTCGGCGCCGACAGCAGCCGACGAAATGCCGTCGGTGCGGAAATAGGCACCGCCGATCCCGCCCGACACGGCGCCTGCAGTGCCCGACATATCGGCCTTGGCGGACAGCGTGTCGCTATAGCCATATTCTGCCGAGGCGCCGCCAGCGAACCCCTCGGCAGGGGTCGCTGTCGACAGGCTGACGACGCCGCCGATCGCCTGGCTGCCGTGGACGACCGAGTTCGATCCGCGCAGCACCTCGATCCGGTCGATATTACCGGTCAAGAGGTGGCCGAAATCATATCCGTCGCCAATGCCGCTCGGGTCGTTGACCTTCACCCCGTCGATCAGCACCAAAGTCTGCGTCGTTTCGGCGCCGCGCAGCGACACGCCCGCGACCGACCCCGTACTGCCGTTGCGCGTGAAGCGAACCCCCGGCGTTGTCGCGAGCAGGTCGACGACATCGACCGTCTGGCGCCTTTCGATCGTGTCGGCATCGATGAGCGTGATTGCCTGTCCCACCTCGTCGCGCGGCTGTTCGATGCCCGATGCGGTGACGACGATATCGTCGCTGTCGCCGCTCGTCTGGGCGAGTGCGGGCGCCGCAGTAGCAAGAGCGAACAGGGAAATGGATGCAAGTCTGAACATGGAAGGCCCCTCGACGCCGCAACGAAGGCGGAGCCTGCCGAGCGCGCGGGGCACCGGCCGATGCAGACGGCGCAGGTGGCGTGATCGCCTGCGACGCGGCACCGTGGCGGCTCCGGCCGCCTGGTCGTCGCTCGACGGAAGCTTCCGTGCCGCGGCCTTCTCCTGGACCGGGGCATTGAGCGACCCGCACCGGCAGGTCTCCTGGCTCGCGGGTCAAGGCTTGATGCACGCCTTCCCAGGTCGCCCCAGTGGCTGATCCGAACAATCGGACCGGTGCATCGCGCTCGCCGCTTACAGTTGCAGGGACAGCCCCGGAATCGGCGGCCGTTTGCAAAGGCCGCCTCACCGCGTTCCCATATTAAGCCCTCTCGGGCACCGGCGCGATCATTGCGAGGACATCGTCCTCACGGCGTGGCCCATAGCGAAATGCCATATTTTGGCAATCGCTTTTGCTTGCCCTCGCTCTACTCCTCAGGCGTCGACCATCGCGTGATATTCGGCTTCGGCGAGGAAACGCTCGGCGTCGAGCGCGGCCATGCAGCCCATGCCCGCCGCAGTGACCGCCTGGCGATAGATTTTGTCGGTGACGTCGCCCGCGGCAAAGACGCCGGGAATCGCCGTCAGCGACGTGCCGGGCGTCACCTCAAGATAGCCGTCGGCGTCGAGCGGAAGCTTGCCCTTGAACAATTCGGTCGACGGGCTGTGTCCGATCGCGACGAACCCGCCGTCGGTCGGCTCGTGGCTCGCCGCGCCGGTGACGGTGTCGATCAGGTCGACGCCGACCAAGCCCGATACGCCATCGCCCGCGACGAAGCGTTCGACCTGCTTATTCCAGAGAATTTTGATCTTGGGATTGGCGAACAGGCGGTCCTGCAGGATTTTTTCGGCGCGCAGCGAATCGCGGCGATGGATCAGCGTCACGTCGTCGCTATGGTTGGTGAGGTAGAGCGCCTCCTCGACCGCGGTGTTGCCGCCGCCGATGACGACGACCTTCTTGCCGCGATAGAAAAACTCCGGAAAAATTCAGAAATTCAAGCTGCGGGAAA
>JBGTUD010000356.1:0-3046 GCA_041939405.1 Sphingopyxis sp.
CGCGCATCTACACCGATTTAAGCTTTTTCACCGCCGATCCGCGCGCAGGGCGCGATGCGGCGCAGCTGTTCAATTACATCACCGGCTATGTTGAACCCGAACGGCTCGACCTCATCACCATGTCGCCGCTCAATATGCGCCAGCATCTTTGCGAACTCATCGACGCCGAAATCGCCGCGGCGAAGGCGGGGCGTCCGTCGGGTGTGTGGGCCAAGATGAACAGCATCGTCGACCCCGACATTATCGACAAGCTATACGAAGCGAGCGCGGCGGGCGTGCCTATCGAATTGATCGTGCGCGGAATCTGCTGTCTGCGCCCGGGCGTTCCCGGCCTGTCCGACACGATCCGCGTCAAGTCTGTGGTCGGCCGCTTCCTCGAACACAGCCGCGTCTGGGCCTTTGCCAATGGCGCGCCGCTGCCCAATCGGGGCGCGCGGCTCTACATCAGCAGCGCCGACTGGATGCCGCGCAATTTTGACCGCCGCGTCGAATATATGATCCCGATCGAAAACCCGACCGTCCACGACCAGATTCTCGACCAGGTGCTCGTCGCCAATCTGATCGACAATGAACAAAGCTGGATATTGCAACCCGACGGCACGTCGGTGCGCGTTGATCCGGGCGACAAGCCCTTTAACCTGCACCATTATTTCATGAACAATCCGTCGCTTTCGGGCCGCGGTACGGCGCTTCATCAGCGGCAGGACGTTCCGACGCTTGCCTATGATCTGCGCGAAGATTGAGAAGTTGCGCTTGCCCTTGCCGCGATCCGCCAAACAGACAATCCACCGTTCCGCCGTCATCGATATCGGTTCCAACTCGGTCCGTCTCGTCGTCTATGAAGGGCCGGCGCGCGCGCCTGCGGTGATCTTCAACGAAAAGGTGGCGGCGGGGCTTGGCCGCGGGCTGGCGATCGACGGCCGGATCGCAGAGGCCGATGCCGAGCGCGGGCTGACCGCGCTGCGCCGCTATGCGCTGCTCGCGCGGCATATGGATGTGACGAATCTGGTCTGCGTCGCCACCGCGGCCGTGCGCGATGCCGCAAACGGCCCCGCCTTTATCGGCGCCGCGGCAGAGGCGGGGCTTACAATCCGCCTCCTGTCGGGCGAGGAAGAGGCCGAGGCGGCGGGCTATGGCGTCCTGTCCGCAATCCCGGAAGCGCGCGGCATCGCCGTCGACCTTGGCGGCGGCAGTCTTGAGCTCGCGGAGGTTGCCGATGGTGCGGTCGGGCGCCGCGCCTCCTTTCCGCTCGGCGTGCTGCGCCTGCCCGCGCTCCGCCGCGACGGGCAGCAGGCGTTCGAGCGCACGGTGCGCAAGATGCTTCGCGACGCGGGCTGGCCTGGGGGCATGGCGGGGCTGCCGCTCTATCTTGTCGGCGGATCGTGGCGCGCGCTGTCGCGCCTTGACCTTGAACTGACCAACGACCCGCTGGCGGTGCTCGATCAGCATACCTTTCCGCGCACCGCGCTGCGCCGGCTGGTGCGCGCAACCAAGCGGCTGAGTTTCGATGAATTGCGGGCGATCCCCGGCATGGCGTCGAACCGCGCCGCAACGCTGCCCGACGCGGCGGCTTTGCTGGCGGCGCTGGCCAACATCATCGACGTGCCCGAAATGACCGTCTCGTCTTCGGGGCTGCGCGAAGGGCTGCTTTACCAGGCGCTCGACGCCGCGACGCGCGCACAGGATCCACTAATCGTCGCGGCGGAGTTCGAGGGGCGGCGCCTCGCGCGCTTTGCGCCGCACGGCCGCGCGATCACCGAATGGATCGCGCCACTCTTTGCCGGCGAAGCCGCCGCCGACAGCCGCGTCCGTCTTGCCGCCTCGCTCCTCAGCGATGTCGCATGGTCGGCCAACCCCGACTTCCGCGCCGAACGCGGAATGGAGATCGGACTGCACGGCAACTGGCGCGGAATCGATATTCCGGGGCGCATTCTGCTCGCGCGCGCGCTCCACGCCGGCTTTGGCGGGGCCGACGGCGACTTTCCCGCGATGGGTACGCTGGTCAGCGCCGAGCGGCTGGCGCGTGCGCGGCAATGGGGGCTGGCGATCCGCCTCGCGCAGCGGCTGACGGGAGGCGTGGAAGCGCCGCTGAAGGCGAGCAGCATCGCGCTCCACGAGGGCAGGCTGCGGCTCAGCCTCGACCATGGCTGGCATCATCTGGCCGGCGAATCGGTCGAACGCCGCCTGCGCTCGCTCGCGCAGGCGCTCGATGCCAAGGCCGAACTGGTGATGCTTTAGAGCCCCGACTTCAAGCTTCGTCGGCAGCTGCGGCAGCCGCGTCGATTTCGCTCATCAGCAGTTTGCCGTTCTTCACCGCGAAGCCCATCCGGCCCTCGACCAGATCGAGCGCCGCGTGGCCGAACACATCGTAGCGCCAGCCCTCCATCATCGCGATGCCCTTGCGCGTTCCGGCGGCCAGCGCCTCCAGATCGTCGCTGCGCGCGATCAGCCGCGCGGCAACATTGAGTTCGCGCGCGCGGATTTTCAGAAGCAGTTTCAACAGGTCGGCGACAAGCGCGCCTTCCTTGCCCAGCCCCGGCCCACGCGGGGCGCGATCGGGCATATCGTCCTTGCCGAGCGGCTTGGCATTCGCCAGCGCCTCCATCAGCCGTGCGCCGATGTCGTTGCCCTTCCACGTCGCCGACAGGCCGCGGACGCGGCCCAGACCGTCCTGATCCTTCGGCGGGTGCGCCGCAAGGTCGGCGAGCGTTTCGTCCTTGACGATGCGGCCGCGCGGCAGGTTTTTCGTCCGTGCCTCGCGCTCGCGCCAGGCGGCGAGCGCGCGGAGGCGGCCGAGAACGTCGGGTTTGCGCGACGGGATCTTGATCCGCTGCCACGCCCTGTCGGGATCGATACTGTAATTGGCGGGATCGGCGAGCTTTTCCATTTCCTCGTCGAGCCAATGGCCGCGCCCGGTCTTGACCAGCTTGTCGAGCATCATCGGGAATATCTTGGCCAGATGGGTGACGTCGCCGATCGCATAGTCGATCTGCGAAACTAATTCGCCCCGACGCTTCCGGCCCGCATTTAAGAACGTCGGCGTTGA
>JBGTUD010000357.1:0-3017 GCA_041939405.1 Sphingopyxis sp.
TCAAATGTGGCTGCCAGTGATTCGTGACTGGCGACTGAATGAACGTAATTACGGCGATCTGCAGGGTTTAAATAAAGCCGAAACAGCCGAGCAATACGGCGATGCTCAGGTGAAAATCTGGCGCCGCAGCTTCGATATCCCGCCGCCACCGCTCGAAGCCGGCTCGGAATGGGACCTGTCGACCGATCCGCGCTATGCCGGAATCGCCATTCCCGCGACCGAAAGCCTGAAAGATACGATCGAGCGCGTGCTGCCTTATTATGAAGCCGCGATCGTACCCGAACTCGCGGCGGGCAAGACGGTGCTGATCTCGGCGCACGGCAACAGTCTGCGCGCGCTCGTCAAGCATCTGTCGGGCATTTCGGACGCGGAGATCACCGGGCTCGAGATTCCGACCGGCCAGCCGATCGTCTATGAGCTGAACGACGATCTGTCGGCGCGCGAGCGCTATTATCTCAGCGAAAAATAACAACTCGTCATCGCGAGGAGCGAAGCGACGCGGCAATCCAGGGGCGGTGGAAGCTGCTCTGGGTTGCTTCCCCGGCATTCGCCGGGGTCGCAGCGACGAGGTGACTGGACTTAGAGCGTCCCCGTCACCGTCAACTGAAAATGGCGGCCGAAACCGCGCTGACGGCTCTCCGAAAAGGCGATGGGGCCGCCGCGTCGGTCGACGAAAACGGTGCGATCAAACCCGTCCTTCATCGCGGCCAGGTTGCGGTAGGACAGTTTCACCGTAAAGCCCGCGACATCCTTATGCTCGACAAAGGCGGTGACGAACGGCCCGACCGTATATTCCTTCTGGATCGCGTCGAGCCGCAATCCCGGCGCATAACGCTCGTCAAAATAGCCCGCACCCCATGCGAGGTTCGACCCGGCAATATCGTGGCGCAGGCTGAGGTCCACGACATAATCCTGCCCGAAGCTCTGGTCGCGCCAGTGTCCGGTCAACGGATCGCGCACGCGGTTGCGGCGCCAGGTCAGGTCGCCGTTGATCCGCGCCCCCTTCCACCCGATCGGATCAAGCAGCAAGGTCGCCTTTGAACTGATGCGATAGAGATGCGCGGGCGGCAGGTTGCCGCGCCCTTCGGTGGTCGGCGACAACGGGATCTGGTCGACCAGATCCTGCGCATAGGCATAGGCGAAGGCGACCGACGCATTGCCCCATCGCCCCATGTCCTGCACAAACTCCAGCTCGCTGCGGTTGACCACGGGCGGCACGAGCAGGCCGTTGCCGGTGTTGCCCTGCTGGTTCGCGACATCGACCGAACTCGCGAAATCAAAAAAATTGAGTTGATCGACGCGGCGCTGGACCAACCAGTTGATCGTCGTCTTCGCTCCGACCTTCCACGCGAAAGCGAGCTTCCCCTTCGGCCGGACGAAGCTGCGCGACAGCCCGCCGGGGCCCGACGACGTCAGCTGACTATATTCGGCGGCAAGGTTCAGTTGCGCGGTCAGATTGGATGAAAGCGCGCGGCCCCAGCTTAACGACGCTTCACCACGTTTTTCCTCAACCTTGGTCGTTTCGCCGCCGAAAGCGATGGGCCGGAACTGCCCGTCGGGTTGCAGCACCGCCAGTTCGGCATCGACGTCGAGCGTATTGTAAGCGCCTTCGAGTGCGATCTGCCAGTCGGTGCCGCCCGCCGTGCGCCAGCCATATTCGCCGCGCAGGATCGATTCGCTCTCGTCGGCGTCTTGTTTGAAGCGATCGCCGCTTCGTCCGCCGGTTTCGCGGTCGATGACGAAGCTGCTTATCGTCGGGCTGTGCTCGAAACGATAAAGGCCGATCAGTTTCAGCCGTCCTTTGCCGATTCCCAGCTCATAATCGCCACCGATGTCGAAATTATGCTCGTCTTCCTTGAAACGGAACGTCTCGACAACGCGCCCGTCCGTCGGCCGCACCGATACGCTGTCGACCGCCTCGGTCAGATATTGAATCTGCCCGCCCGCATTGACAGTCCACTTGTTGCCGTTGGTCGCCGTGCGCGACAGCGCCGCCGACAGCCTTGGCCGGTCGCCATTATAGGCGCCGAATTCGTTGCGTGTGAACCGCAGCACGCCGTCGCCGTCAAACACCCGTTCCGGCCCCCAATGGCCCTTGCGACTGGCTTCGTTCTTGAGACTCAGCGTCAGGTTGGCGCCGCCGATCTTGCCCGCGGTGGAGATTTCGCCGTTCAGCCAGTTGTTTTCGAGCCGCGGGCGCCATTCGGGCTGCCAGCGCAGCGTTGTGCTGAACCCGCCGCCGCGCGCACCGGCTCCGGCAACCAGCACGACATTGGCAACCCGTCCGGTGAGCCCGGGCACGCGAAGGCTCGCCCCATCGACAATGTCGATATAAGCGACCTCGGCCGCGGGAATACGCGCCAGCGCGGTGCGCGCATCGGTCGATTTATTGGCGATCCGTTCGCCGCCGATCAGCACATTCTCGGTCGCCTGTCCCAGCCCCCTGTCGCCGCCGTTGGTGCCGGTGACGATCAGAAACCCCGGTATTTTTTCGACCATGTCCAGCGCAGTTCGGGGTGCGAAGCGCGCGAAATCGGCGGTGCTGTAGCGCTCGGCGCCATTGGCCGGTGTCGGGGCGGTGGGCGCTGCGTCGCCGCTCGCCTCTTGCGCAGTTGCCGGCGAAATCGACAATGCGGCGAGTACACCCAGCGATGCATTCCACGGCATTGCCCGCATAAGCCCTCCCACCATCCCTCGGACAAGCCGATTCGTCTCGAGAGCCCGTCTCGTTAAAATTGGCGGGAATTGATGCCGCAGATCGACCAACGGTCAGCGTCGGTCGACTGGCCGCGATCAGTCGCGCAGCAGCTCGTTGATTCCGGTCTTCGCGCGCGTCTTGGCATCGACGCGCTTGACGATCACTGCGCAATAGAGCGACGGCCCCGGCGTTCCGTCGGGCAGCGGCTTGCCCGGCAGCGATCCGGGCACGACGACCGAATAAGCGGGGACTTCGCCGATGAACACTTCGCCCGTCGCGCGGTCGACGATCAAGGTCGATGCGCCGAGGTAGACGCCCA
>JBGTUD010000358.1:0-3006 GCA_041939405.1 Sphingopyxis sp.
TCTTTTCAAAAAACGGCTCATCTATTTTTTCAGAAATGTATGCGCCGCTGTTGCGACGGCCGTAATAGCCCTTCGCCTGATCCAATATCCGCTTGTGCTTGGCACGCGTGGTCGTGCCGCGTTTGATGCGTGACATGTCCTAGCGCTCCTTACTTCAGGCCATAGGGCGCCCAGAGGCGCACATGGGCCGCGTCCGAATCGCTCAGCACGCTGGTGCCGCGGTTGGTGCGGATATATTTCGAGTTATGCGAAATCAGGCGGTGGCGCTTGCCGGCGACGCCGTGCTTCACCTTGCCCGAGGCGGTGAATTTGAAGCGTTTCTTCACACCGCTCTTGGTCTTCAGCTTGGGCATTTTGGTCTCCTATGTTGTTGAGATCCGGCACCGGCCCGCGCCCCCACCCGGCCACCCAGAAAAGCTACCCTGTTGGGAGGCCGGGTGGGGGCGCGGGCCGGTACCGCACCAAATCTTAGAGTCCGTTTGCGTATCGACCTGGCAGCCCTTGTCGCCAGCCGACACAATCGGAAGGCGCGCGCTTAGGGGGATTCGCGCCGAAATGCAAGCGTTGCGGCGCTGGTCGCTTCAACCCCGCGGCGCCGCTTTGGCGCGGGCGGCCGTGATATTTGTTTCGCACAAAGCCACGAAGCCACAAAGTGGGTCGCTCGGCCATTGCGGAGCGTTTGTCGCCGCAGGCGATCAGAAAGGCGCTCGGCGTAGCCTGGCAGGCAATGGAAGCCGTCGTCCACAGACCTCTTTGTGGCTTCGTGGCTTTGTGCGAAACACTTTATCATCCCGGCCACGCCGCACGAGCGTTTCTTTAGAAGCTCGCGCCGTCGACCTTCTGGATAACAAGCGCGTCGAGGTCGGCGCCCGGAACGCAGCGCAGATTGATCGCTGCCATCTTGGCGCCGCCGGGGCCGGTGCCGACCGAAAAGCTCTGGCACCCGCACGCATCGCAGAATTGATGGTCGATATTGTGCTTGTTGAACTTGTACGACGACAGCCGGTCGGCGCCGCTTTCCAGCCGGAACTGGTCGATGGGCACGAAGGTGAGCAGAAAGCCCTTGCGGCGGCAGTGCGAGCAGTTGCAGCTCATCGCCGTATCGGGAATGTCGCCTTCGACCGTGTAGGTCACTGCGCCGCAATGACAGCTTCCTTGATATGCCATGTCTTGTCTCCGTTCAGTGATGGCAGGCGAGCCCTTCGATAACATCCTCGAGCCGTGCCGGATCGCCGAGAGCGATGACATGGCCCGCGCTTTCGCTGTGCAGCGGGTCGCCGTTCCAGTCGCACATCGTTCCGCCCGCCCCCTCGACCACGGGGACGAGCGCGGCGAAGTCGTGGAGCTTGAGCCCCGCCTCGACGACCAGGTCGATGTGGCCGGAGCTGAGCAGCCCATAATTATAGCAGTCGCCGCCGAAGACCATGCGCTTGTGCGACGTCTTCGCGGCGAGCGCCATGAAATGTTCGCCGTCATGGTCGCTGAAATATTGCGGACCGGTGGTCGCGAGCACGGCGTCGGAGAGGCTGCGGCAGTTGCGCGTCGCCGCGGGCTTGCCGTTGAACAGCGTTGCATGTCCCGCCGCCCCGACCCAGCGTTCGCCGATGATCGGCTGGTCGATGATCCCGATCAGCGGCCAACCGTCCTGCAACAGCGCGATCAGCGTGCCGAAGATCGGGCGTCCGGCCATGAAGCTTACCGTGCCGTCGATCGGATCGAGCACCCACTGGCGCGCCGCGCCCGCGCGCTCGGCGCCATATTCCTCGCCGACGATGCCGTCGCGCGGCGCCTCGGCATCGAGCAGGCGGCGCATCGCGGCCTCGGCAGCCCGGTCGGCTTCGGTGACGGGGGAGGCATCGTCCTTGGCCTCGTGCGACCAGGCGGATCGAAACAGCGGGCGGATCGCGTCGCCGGCAGCATCGGCAAGGCGGTTGGCGAGAGCGAGGTCGGATGTGATCGTCATCCCCCTCCGCTAGCCGAGCGCGGGCGCCGTCGCCAGTCCGCGATGTAGGGAGCGCGCATATAAGGCATCGCTGCCGCAGAATTATACCGATTTTACAAAATTCATATAAATTGTAAAATCAGGGGTCATGGCAGGCGACTTCCCTCTCGATCCAGTTGTCGCCACCTTCGCGCGCCATGGGCTGCGCAAGACGTCGATGGAAGATGTTGCCGCGGCGCTCGGCGTATCGCGGCAGGCGCTGTATCTGCGCTACGGATCGAAGGGTGCGCTGATCGGCTGGGCGACCAAGGGGCTGATCGACGGTTCGCTTGCCGCCGCGCTCGCCGCGATCGAGCAGCCCGCGAAGACACTCGCCGACCGGCTCGCCGATGCGCTCGATGCGTGGGTCGGCCGGCACATGGCGGCGCTTCAGGCGTCGCCGCACGGCGCCGAAATCGTCCCGATGCTTCAGCGTGATCTGCCCGATGCGGTACGTCTCGCCGAGCGGCGGCTGGTCGCCGCGATGGCCGAAGCGATCCGGATGAGCGGCCCCGGATCGGCGGTGTCGCGCGCGGGCAGCATGGCGCAGGCCTTATGCTGGACGGCGCGCGGGCTGGTCCATGCGGTGCCCGACCATGGCGCCTTCCGGCGCCAGCTCGATCATATCGTCGGCGCGCTCGTCGCGCGCTGATTCTGACGAGCGATTATCTCGATCCGATTGTCATCGCGGCCTGCGCCGGGATGACGAATGGGGGCCATTCTAACCGCCCACGCCCTATCAGTCGAACAGCGAGGAGACGCTCGTTTCGTCGGCGATGCGCTTGATCGCTTCGCCGAGCAGCGGGGCGACGGTCAGTGCGCGGACCTTCTGGCTGTCGTTCACCGCGTCGGTCGGCTGGATCGAATCGGTGATGACAAGTTCGGTAAGCTCGCTCGCATTGACGCGTGCGACCGCGCCGCCCGACAGTACGCCGTGGGTGCAATAGGCCACCACGCCTTCGGCGCCCGCGGCCTTCAAGGCGGCGGCGGCGTTGCAGAGCGTACCCGCCGAATCGACGATGTCG
>JBGTUD010000359.1:0-2986 GCA_041939405.1 Sphingopyxis sp.
ATGGTCGCGGGGCCGAGCGAGATCGTCGTCGTCGCCGACAACGCAAACGACCCGCGTGTCATCGCCGCCGACCTGATGAGCCAGTCGGAGCATGATCCGACGAGCCAGTCGATCCTGTTCACCGATGATGCGGATTTCGCCGATGCCGTCGCGGCGGCGGTGGCGGATGTCATCCCGACGCTGTCGACCGCCGCGACGATGCAGGCGAGCTGGGCCGCCAACGGTGCGGTGGTCGTCGTTCCGGCGCTGGCCGACGCGATCCCGCTTTGCGACCGGCTCGCGCCCGAACATCTCGAACTCGCGGTCGATCCCGCCGAAGCCGAGGCGCTGTTTGCCAAGGTGCGCCATGCGGGATCGGTGTTTCTCGGGCGGCAGACGCCCGAGGCGATCGGCGATTATGTCGCAGGGCCGAACCATGTCCTCCCCACCGGACGCCGCGCCCGCTTTTCGAGCGGATTGTCGGTCACCGACTTTATGAAGCGAACGAGCTTCCTTGCGCTCGACGAAGCAAGCCTCGCGGCGATCGGTCCGGCCGCGGTCGTGCTGGCGGGAGCGGAGGGATTGCCGGCCCATGCGTTGAGCGTCGCCAACAGATTGAAGAAGAACCGCCGTTGACCCCCACTATCCGTCATCCCGGCGAAGGCCGGGATCTTGCCGGTGCCTCTTGACGCGAAGTCGAGATCCCGGCCTTCGCCGGGATGACGATTTAAGCTGACGACGATTTAAGATAGAGCCCAAGCCATGAACAAACGCGCCCAATCCCGCTCCGCCGCCCGCCTTGCCGCCGTGCAGGCGCTCTATCAGCACGAGATGGAGGGAACGCCGGTCGCGCAGCTCATCCACGAATTTCACCAGCACCGCATCGGCGCGGTCATCGAGGACGCCGCATATGCGGAGGCCGACGTCCCCTTCTTCGACGACATCGTCAAGGGCACGCTGGCGCGCGCCGAAGAGATCGACGCCGCCATCACGGCGCGGCTGGCGAGCGGCTGGACGATGGAGCGGCTCGACCGCACGATGAAGGCGATCCTGCGCGCGGGCACCTATGAACTCATCGCGCGCGGCGATGTGCCGGTCGGCGCGGCGGTCAGCGAATATGTCGACGTCGCAAAGGCCTTTTTCGATGGCCGCGAGGCGGGTTTCGCCAACGGCCTGCTCGACGCGATCGGCAAGGATGTGCGGGGAACCGGCACGTAATACATCCGTTTGCATCGAGCGAAGTCGAGATGCTCCTCGGCTTGGCTTAACGCCGATGGGTGTCTCGACTTCGCTCGACACGAACGGATAAGGACATCCCTCGTTGAACGAGAGGGTGATATGTCCGAAGCCGATTTCATCGCCCGCCTGCGCGCCATTGCGACCGATCCCGCTGCGCGCGGCCTCGCCGACGATGCGGCGGTGTGGGAAGGCCTTGTCCTCACCCACGATATGATCGTCGAGGGCGTCCATTTCCTGCCCGACGACCGGCCGCAGGAGGTCGCGTGGAAGCTGGTGGCGGTGAACCTGTCGGACCTCGCTGCAAAGGGTGCGGCGCCTGTCGGGGTGCTCGCGGGCTACAGCCTCGGCGATGCGGCGTGGGATGCCGCCTTTGCCGAGGGGCTCGACGTGGCGCTGCGCCGCTTTGGCGTCATCCTCTTCGGCGGCGACACGGTGCGCGCCCCTGCGGGAACACCCCGCAGCCTTGG
Source organism: Sphingopyxis sp. (assembly GCA_041939405.1). Lineage (GTDB taxonomy): Bacteria > Pseudomonadota > Alphaproteobacteria > Sphingomonadales > Sphingomonadaceae > Sphingopyxis. The sequence goes on from JBGTUD010000359.1 coordinate 1,686, forward strand.
CCTGACTGCCATCGGCCGCGCGCCGGCGAGCGGCGCGCCGACCCGCAGTGGGGTGCGACCCGGCGACCGGATCTGGGTCACAGGAACGATCGGCAATGCCGGATTGGGGCTTGCGATGCGATTGGGGCAGGTCGATGCCAACGAAACCTGCCTTGCCGCCTATTGCCGGCCGCAGCCGCAGATCATTTTCGGGCAGGCGGTGGCGCCGCATGTCCATGCGATGATGGACGTGTCCGACGGACTGCTGATCGACGCGGAGCGCATGGCGGCGGCAAGCGGATGTCAGCTCGGCCTCATGGTCGAGGCGATCCCGCTGTCCGCCGCGCTGCTCGCCGTACGGCCCGATGTGCTCGACACGCGGCTCGCGGCGGCGACGGCGGGGGACGATTATCAGTTGCTGTTCGCCGCCGACCCGGCGGCGACCGATGCGATCCGCGAAATCGCGGGCGCACTCGATGTCGGCGTAACGGCGATCGGCCATGCGGGGGTCGGCGAGGGGATCGTGCTGACGCATCATGCGCAGCGAATTGCGGTCCCTGAACGGACGGGTTTCATGCACTGACCGCAATGCCTTGAGGCGGTGGCGATTGCGGGCTTGCCCTCTGCATTCTTTCTTCCCATAACCCCGGCGTTCAAATTTGGGGCGGTCGCATCAGGGGAGAGGGCGAACCGGCAACAATAGTCGGACGTGCTCGACTGCTATCTTCTGCGTCGCCCTTCTCATGGGAAGGAAGCAATACGCATGGATCCTGCCAATAGTTATCCGACTCTGATCGCGATAGCGTGCGGCCTTTTGGCTGTACTCTATGGATTCATTACTTCGCGGCAGGTGCTCAGCGCATCGGCGGGTAATGAGAAGATGCAGGAAATCGCCGGCGCCATCCAGGAAGGCGCCAAGGCCTATCTCGGCCGCCAATATCGTACCATCGCCATTGTCGGCGTCGTCGTCGCCATTCTGGTCGGCTATTTTCTCGGCCCGATCTCGGCGACCGGCTTTGTCATCGGCGCCGTCCTGTCGGGCGTTGCGGGCTTTGTCGGGATGAACATCTCGGTCCGCTCGAACGTCCGCACCGCGGCGGCGGCGCAGACGGGGCTGCAAGCGGGCCTCACCATGGCGTTCCGCGCCGGCGCGATCACCGGGATGCTGGTGGCGGGCCTTGCACTGCTCGCGATTGCGGTCTTTTTCTGGTATCTGATCGGGCCTGGGGGCTACACCGTTGGCGGCGAGGACCGCACGGTGGTCGACGCGCTCGTCGCGCTGGCGTTCGGCGCTTCGCTCATCTCGATCTTCGTGCGTCTCG
>JBGTUD010000360.1:0-2986 GCA_041939405.1 Sphingopyxis sp.
CTAACAATTTCAGACACTTACGCCGAATGGCGACGTAATATGCGTCGTTACGCGGGCTCGATTTTTGCCTCGCGTAATAAGGACGTAATATGATGGGAGCGAGCTGTCGGGTGCCTCTAGGGCAGGATCGGCGACGTTGTTCGCAGAGGTTCGAACATTCATCCGCCGACCCGAGACGCCTCACATGCTCTAGCCTCTCTGCTGTTTGGCCTCTTGGCGGGCGTCGCGGAGGATTTCGATCCCGCCCTTGATCGCGATCAGCGCAGCCGCAAATCCAACCAGAAGGTCCGGCCAGTTCGTACCGAGCCACCAGACGAGGACACCCGCGATCAGGATGCCGCCGTTCGAGATGAAGTCGTTGTAGCTGAAGGTTGTCGCGGCTCTGAGGTTGACGTCCGGATCCTGAATGCGTTGCAAGAGCTTCAGGCAAGCATAGTTCGCCACCGCAGCGACCGCCGACATGATCATCATCGTCGGACCGATCGGTTCGCTGCCTTCGAAATAGCGGCGTCCCACATCGAACAGGACGCCGGCCGCGAAGACCAGCAGCATGACGCCCGATGCCGTGGCAGCACGGGTTTTCCATTTCAGGCCGTGGCTGAGCGCAACGAGGCTCAAGGCATAGACCGCGGCGTCGGACAGATTGTCGAGCCCATTGGCGATGAGCGCGCTTGAATCACCGAGCCCGCCCGTCACGAGGAAGGCGATCGCGATAGCCGCGTTCAGGACGAGAACGATCTGGAGCGTTCGCTTTTCGCGTTCGCTCCCGGATGCTTTTTCATTCATTGCAAGCTCCTCCATCCTCACCATCCCTAAAAGGAGGCGGAACCCGCTTGGGTTCCGCCCCAGTCAGCACTCCCGGTTGCCGCCGACAGGGGGGAATGGCAGCCATCCGGGAGGGTCTCAGCCTGCGGGGCTGGGCACGCCGCTCGGACGCGCCAACTCTTCCTCTTCGGCCTTCGCGGTCCGTCGATGGACCAGGAGGTAGAGCGCAGGCAGCACCAGGAGCGTCAGGATCGTCGACGAGATGATCCCGCCGATGACGACAGTCGCCAGCGGCCGCTGCACCTCGGACCCAGCCCCGACATTGAGCGCCATCGGTACGAACCCGAGCGACGCCACCAGCGCGGTCATCATCACCGGTCTGAGGCGGGTCAGAGCGCCTTCGCGGATCGCCTCGACGAGCGCTTTTCCGCGTTCGCGCAGATCCTTGATGAAGGAGAGCATCACCACGCCGTTGAGCACCGCGACCCCCGAGAGCGCGATGAAGCCGACGCCCGCCGAGATCGAGAGCGGAATGTCGCGCAGCGCCAGCGCCGCCACCCCTCCCGTCAGCGCCAGCGGCACGCCCGAGAAGACAATCGCCGCATCGCGCACCGTGCCGAACAGCATGAACAGCAGGCCGAAGATCAGCAGCAGCACCAGCGGCACGACGATCTGGAGGCGCTCGGTTGCGGACTGAAGCTGTTCGAACGTGCCGCCATATTCGATGTAGTAGCCATCGGGCAGCACGACCTCAGCTTCGACCTTTTGCGTGAGCTCGTCGATGAACGAACCCAGATCGCGCCCACGAACATTCGCCGTGATCACCGCGCGGCGCTTGCCATTTTCGCGGCTGATCTGGTTCGGCCCCGCCGCGAGCGAAATCTCCGCCAGCTCGGAAAGCGGCACGAAGCCGCCAGCCGGAAGCGCGACAGGGAGATTGCCGAGCGACGCGAGATCGGTGCGAATGGCCTCGGGAAGCCGGACGATCACGTCGAAGCGGCGGTCACCCTCGAAAAGCTCGCCCGCCTGGCGGCCGCCGGTCGCGGTCGAAACCGCATCCTGCACCGTTTCCATGCTGACGCCGTAGCGCGCGAGCTTGTCGCGGTCGGGCGTGACCGAGAGCATCGGCAGGCCGGTGACCTGTTCGAGCTTCACGTCCTGCGCGCCCGCAATTCCGCCGGCAACTTCCTCGATCGCCTGCCCCGATTCGAGCAATTGATCGAGATCGTCGCCGAACAGTTTGATCGCCACGTCGGCGCGAACGCCGGCGATCAGCTCGTTCATGCGCATCTTCACCGGCTGGGTGAACTCATAATTGTTCCCCGGCACCTCGTTCACCGCCTTGTTGAGTTCGGCAACGAGCTGGTCGCGCGTCTTTCTCGGATTGGGCCATTCCTTCCGGTCCTTGAGCATGATGAAATTGTCGGCGACCGATGGCGGCATCGGATCGGTCGCCACCTCGGGCGTGCCGATCTTCGCGAACACCCGCTCGACTTCGGGGAACTGCCTGATCCTCTTCTCCAGCGCCTCCTGCATCGCGATCGACTGGGTGAGGCTCGTCCCCGGAATGCGCATCGCGTGCATCGCGATATCGCCTTCGTCGAGGTCCGGGATGAACTCGGACCCGAGACTGGTCGCCGCCACGCCGCTCAGCGCGACAAGCGCCAAAGCACCAGCCAGCGCAGCCTTCGGCCAATTGAGGACGCGGTCGAGCATCGGGCGATAGCCCTTGCCGAGACCGCGCATCAGCCAATTTTCCTTCTCCTCGACCTTGCCGGTCACGAACAGCGCCACCGCGGCCGGAACCAGCGTGAGCGACAGCAGCAGAGCGGCGGTAAGCGCTAGGACGACGGTGATCGCCATCGGATGGAAGGTTTTGCCCTCGACGCCCTCGAGCGCGAAGATCGGCAGATAGACCGCAGTGATGATGATGATGCCGAAGATGCTCGGCTTGATCACCTCTGCGCTCGCCGAGGCGACGAGACCGAAGCGTTCGCCGCGATCGAGTAGGCGCCCGAGCCTGTGCTGGGCCTCGCCGAGCCGGCGGAGGCAGTTCTCGACGATGATGACGGCCCCGTCGACGATGAGGCCGAAGTCGAGCGCCCCGAGGCTCATGAGGTTTGCCGATGTCCGCGTCTGGAGCATGCCCGTCAGCGTCATCAGCATCGCGACCGGAATGACAGCCGCCGTGATCAGCGCCGCCCGGAAATTGCCGAGCAGC
>JBGTUD010000361.1:0-2977 GCA_041939405.1 Sphingopyxis sp.
GATCGATTCGGTGGTCGCCGACGATTTCAGCCGCAGCGTCATCCGCGAACAGGTCGAAATGGGCGTCGCGGTGCGCATGGCGTGCCTCGACATATTAACGCGGCGCCAGCGAGGAGTGGCGGGATGGAATTGAAGCCGCTCCATATCACAGGCGCGATGCTGATCGACGGCGACACGCCGCGCGCGGGCAGCTTGCTGGTCGTCGACGGCCGTATCGCGGCGATCGACCCGGCCGAAATTCCGGGCGGCGCCGAAACCATCGACGCCAAGGGCAAGTGGCTTGCCCCCGGCATCGTCGACCTTGGCGTCTTTGCGACCGACAAGCCCGCCTTTCACTTCGGCGGCATCACGCGCGCCGCGCTGATGCCCGACAATGGGCCGCTCGACGGCGCCGGCCTGGTCGAGCGCGCCGCAAAGGGGGGCAAGCCCGACCTTTGGGTCCACCCGCTCGCCGCCGCGACCAAGGGGCTGGAAGGCAATGAGCTTGCCGAAATCGGACTGATGAGGCAGGCGGGAGCGCGCGCCATCGCCACCGGCCGCGGGCGCATATCCGACAGCGGCGTAATGCGCCGCGTCCTTGCCTATGCGGCATCGCTCGGCCTTGTCACGATCATCCACGCCGAGGACGAAGGGCTGACCGCCGGCGCGGTCGCCACCGACGGCGAGATGGCAACCCGCCTCGGCCTCGCATCGGCGCCGGCGATTGCGGAAGCGATGGCGATCGCGCGCGACCTTGCGCTTGTCGAGGAAACAGGCGCGCCGGTTCATTTCCGGCAGGTTACGACCGCGCGCGGGCTCGACCTGATCCGCGCCGCCAAGGCGAAGGGCCTGCCCGTGCTCTGCGGCATCACCCCGGCCCATCTTTTTCTTTCCGACACCGCGATCGGCGATTTCCGCACCTTTGCGCGCCTGTCGCCGCCGCTTCGCAGCGAGGACGACCGCCAGGCCTGCCTCGCCGCCGTCGCCGACGGCACGATCGACATATTGTCGTCGGGGCACGACCCGCGCGGGCCCGAGGACAAGCGGCTGCCCTTTGCCGAGGCGCTGCCGGGCATGGCGGGGGCCGAAACCTTGCTCGCCATGGGACTGACGCTCGTGCGCGACGGGCATGTCACGCCCGGACGATTGTTCGAGATGCTGGCCGCGACCCCTGCCTGCCTGCTTGGCGTCGAGGCGGGGCAGCTTGCCGCGGGCATGGAGGCCGACCTGATCCTCGTCGATCCCGACGCGCCCTGGCAGGTAGATGAAAAAAAAATGGCCGCCTGGGCCGGTAACACGCCCTTCGACGGAATGCCCATGCAGGGCCGCGCGACGATGATGTGGAAAGGCGGCATACGCATACGGTGAGGTCTGCCGTTGGGCGGGTGAGCCGACATCTTCGGTTCCGTCATCCCGGAAAGGATGTCCGCTTCCGCCCCGAAGCAGTCTTCCACATTTCCCGTGCGCCCCGCGAAAAAAGAAGTCCGCCGGTGGGCCGGCGGACTTTAAGAGAGCAAGATGGCCTTGGGTCCACCTTCCTCGGGTCGCAAAGCCTTGATGCCCGATCGGCGCGCCGCTTTCGCTACCCATATGGGTAGCGCAGCGATTTTTTCCTTTTGTCGCATTAGACTTGCCATCGCCGCCGCGCCCGTCTCAAATGGCTGGGCTGCGTACCTTCGTGGGGGAAGCTGTATGCCGAGCGAGCCGATTGCCGCCTTTCCGAGCGACCATAATGCGCCGCCCGAATGGGAAGTGCTGAACGCGCTGATCGGCGAAATCTATGATTCGGTGCTCCACCCCGAAAGCTGGAACGACACGCTGGCGCGCATTACCGCCACCCTCTGTCCGCTGAGCTGGGAGGCGGCCTTTCTCCTGTGGGAAAGCAACAATCCGCCGAGCGCACGCTTCGTTGCAGCGACCGGCCTAGCGGCGGGGGTGCAGGAAATCTATTCGGCGGTCTATGCCGGCAACCATCCCTGGTCGCGCAAGCTGATGCGCTATGGCAACGGCTGCGTCGTCGACAGCTACGAGCTGATGCCCCGCGAGGAATTTGCCGAATCCGAATTTTTCCGCAATTTCCTGGCACCCTGGGGAATCGACCGGCTGGTCGCGGTGCTGCTCGACCGGCGCGGCGGAGAGCGGCTGGGGCTGATGCTCCCCGGCCCCGGCGATCGCGACATCGACCGATTGAAGCGCGGGCTGCGCGTCCTTGCGCCGCATATGCAGCGGGCCATGCGGATCAGCGACCGGATCGCGACCCTCGACCTTGCCGCGGGGGCGGCGCGCGCCGCCGCCGATGTCTCGCCCTTCGCCATATTCAGCCTCGACGACCAACTCGGCATTCTTGCCGCGAACAGCCGCGCCGCCCGATATGAAAAGGCAGGGTTTGTCCGCACCGCGGGCGAACGCTTCGCCTTTACCCACCCGCCCAGCCAGAAACGGCTGCTCGCCCTTGTCAAAAGCCCCGATCCCGCGGGACTGGCGTTCCAGACCGTCGGCCGGGACAACCGCGAATGCCCCGTGCTGGTCGCGCGCGTGTCGCGGCAGGCCGTGCAGCAGATCGGCGGAACGCGCCTTGGCGCGTCGCTCATCGTGACGTTAGGCAGCTCGCCCGGCGAAACGCCGGTGGTCGAAATCGACCGTGTCGGCCAATGGTTTGGGCTGACCCCGGCCGAGGCCCGGCTCGCCGTCGCACTCGGCGCGGGCGGCACCATCCAGGATTATGCCGCGCAGCGCGCCGTCAGCGTGAACGCCGCGCGTTTTTTGCTCAAGGGCATATTCCGCAAGACCGGTGCCAACAGCCAGGCGCAATTCGTCGCCATGCTGGCAACGCTTCCCGCCACACCGACCAGCTAAACCGCCAGGGCTGCGCGATCGCTCTTGCGCCGCTTTCCGTTTACGTTAAGGTCAGCTTCAAACCGCAACCGGAGACTGATTCATGGCCCTTCCCCCGATTTTCGACCGTCTGCGCCTGCCCGTCATCGGATCGCCGCTGTTC
>JBGTUD010000362.1:0-2961 GCA_041939405.1 Sphingopyxis sp.
CCGGACCCGCCTGAGACATCAGCAGCGCAAGGCTGTTGCGGTAACCTGCTGAGCTACTCCGCCCCAAGGGGTCGCCGCTTGGGCGAGCAGCGCCTATAGGCACGCTCGCGGCGTCGGTCAATATCATCTGCGCCCGCCCCGAAAACTGTGGGCGAACGCCGGTTCCCAGGGCCCGCCGCGGTAGTGATGCGCCGCAAGTCCCGCAATCGCGAGCGGACGGGGAAGAAAGCCGGGCGCGAGCTTGGCGAGCAGCGCGCGTGCCTCGGCCGGCGCGACCTTATTCTGTATGGTGATGTGGAGCCGCGGCACGCCGCGGTCCTGCGCGGTGAGCATTCCGGCAAAATGGTCGGCAATGCGTGCGCGGATAGCGATGAGATCGCGGCTGTCGACGCGGAAGGCGACGCCCCGCCCCAAGGAATACACCTCGCGCAGCAGGGCCGCAGGCGGCGGCGTGTCGGCGACGATCCGGCCGATCAACCGGTGAAGCTCGCCCAGCGCAGAGGGCGGCAGCTGATGGAACAGCGTGATATGCGCGGAAAGTCGGTTGCGGCGGGGCGGAAAATGCGCGCGGCGCAGCGCATCGAAATGCCGCTGGTCTGCCGCGCCCATCGTGGCAGTGACGACGATGGGCGCGGGTCCAGCGCGCCGGACGGGAGGGGGGGTGTCCGGGACGCCATGGTCGGGACCGGCAGGGAGAGGCCGCGTCGTATCGCTGCTACCGTCGCCCATGGGGAACGTCCTTTCCCGATCATCCGCCAATGCCCGATCCCCGGCGGGCGATCCAATCGATTAAATATGTCAGATTGATCGCCGGACTCGATCAGCTTTCGATTGCGCTCCAGAACCGGCGCAGCTCCGCGGCGACCTCGCCCGGCCGCTCGGCGATCGCCCAATGCCCTGCCCCGTCGATCACCGTCAGCGGCGTCGCGTTCGCAGCGGCATAGCGCCGTGCGACCGCCAGCTCGACATAGGGATCGTCGGCACCCCAGATGAGTGTGCCCGCGGCCGGGAGCTTCGGAATATCGAGCGCCCAGTCATGCGCGAAGCTGAGCCCCTTTGCCGAACGATAGAGTTTCAGGATCGCGCGGCGCTTGTCCTTGTTCTTCCACTGTTCGGCCTCTTCCGCCGCGATGTTCGCGGGCATCCCCTGCGCCGCCAGCCCTTCGGCGAGCTTGTCGGCCTTGCTCAGCGCCATGAAAATCTCGCCTAGCACGGGCGTGTTCCAGATGCGCGCGATCCCGTGGCCGCGATATTCGGGCTCGATCACCGCGTTCGAGATCGCCCAGCTGCGAATGAGGTCGGGCCGCAGCATCGCGACGCGCTGCGCGATCAGCGCGCCCCAGTCGTGGCCGATAATGTCGATCGGGCCGTGCGCGGCGAACAAGCCTTCGGCCTGCCCCACCGCCCAGTCGGCATAGGCCTCCTTCGTTGCGGCGAAACCGGTGGGAAGCGGCGCGGTGAAGCCGGGCAATGCCGAAACGGCGACCGGCACATCGCCCAGATCGAGCGCGGCGAGCAAAGGGCGCCAGATCGCCGGGCTGTCGGGCACGCCATGGAGGAAAAGCTTGGCGGTCATCCCGTATCGCTCCATTTCGTCATCCCGGCGAAGGCCGGGATCTCGCCCTCACAGCTTCACGCACCGGCGAGATCCCGGCCTTCGCCGGGATGACGACGGTTTGGTGTTTTACTCCATCTCCCCCCGCTCGCGGCGGAGCGCATACCATTTCTGGACGTTGGCATTATGCTCGGCCAGCGTGCGCGCGAAGATATGGCTGCCGTCGCCCTTGGCGACGAAAAAGAGATAGTCGTTCGGCTCGGGGTCCAAAACGGCGGCGATCGACGCCTTGCCCGGATTGGCGATCGGGCCCTTGGGCAGTCCCGCCATCGCATAGGTGTTGTAATCATTCACCGCCTGAATTTCGGAGCGCAAGATCCGGCGGCCGAGCGGTTTGCCCTTGGTGACGGGGTAGATGATCGTCGGGTCGGCCTGCAGCCGCATTCCCACCGCGAGCCGGTTGGTATAAACGCCCGCAACGGTGCGCCGTTCGGCGGGAACGGCTGTTTCCTTTTCGACAATCGAGGCAAGCGTCAGCGCTTCGTTGCGGTTCTTGACCGCGGTGCGCGGCTTCCGCTTCGCCCACAATTCGGCGAACGCCTTGTCCATCGCCGCCTGCATCCGTTTTACGACTGCCGCTCGCGTTTCACCCGTAGTGAAGGCGTAGGAATCGGGCAGGATGCTGCCTTCGGGCGGCACGGGAATTTCACCCTTCAGCCGCTTTTCCGCCATCAGCCGTTCCCAGACCATGATCGACGGCATGCCTTCGGGGATCATCACGAGCCGCTGGATCGTCTTGCCCGATTGGAAGAGCTTCAGAATGTCGCCGGCGCCCATCCCCTTTTCGATCTTATATTCGCCCGGCTTGATCGGTTCGTCCGCCCCGAAAAAGCGCGCCTGATTGCGAAAGCTCGACGCCGAGACGAGCCCCGCTTCCTCGAGAATTTCGCCCGCGCGTGCGATACTCGCGCCCGCGGGGATGACGACCTCGGCATCCTTCGGCGCGCCAGGCGAGCAGGCGGCGAGCAGCAGGGCGATGAAGGAGGCGAGCAGGAGGCGACCGATGGTCATGGAGCTGTCACCCAAGTCCGTTCGTGCTGAGCTTGTCGAAGCACTGTTCTTCTCTTTCAACGGCAAAGGAAGGACGGCCCTTCGACAAGCTCAGGGCGAACGGAAGCTGGTGGGCGGCGGAGTGTCAGTCCTCGACCGCCTTGACGATCAGGCTGGCGTTGGTCCCGCCAAACCCGAAGCTGTTGTTGAGCGCCGCGCGCACCTTGCGCTTCTTCGCGACCTTCGGGACCAGGTCGGCACCCTCGGTGCCCTCGTCGGGATTGTCGAGGTTGAGCGTCGGGGGCACGACCTGATCGCGGATCGCAAGGATGCAGAAGATCGTCTCGACCGCACCC
>JBGTUD010000363.1:0-2955 GCA_041939405.1 Sphingopyxis sp.
TGCTCGGCAAGGGCGGCAGCCGGATCAAGGAAATCGGCGCCAAGGCTCGCGCCGAACTCGCCGAACTCATGGGGCGCAAGGTCCACCTGTTCCTGCACGTCAAGGTCAAAGAAAACTGGGACGAGGACCGCAGCGTCTATCGCGATATGGGGCTGGACTGGGTCGATTGACCCGTTTCGTCGGCTGCGTCGCCTGAGAGTTTAGAGCCGCCCACAATCGTCCGGCGGAGCCTGTTCGTCGAAACGCGCGGCGATCCACGCCAGCGTCTCGCCCGTCGCATTCCCCCGCGCGCTGTCGATGTGCCCGCCGCCGGGAACTTCGAGCCAGCGGAGTGGCGTCCGGCGCTTGCACACGGCTTTCGCAAAGCTGCGCGTGACCGCGGGGGCGACGATCGTGTCCTTGGTCCCCTGCGCGATCAGCAGCGGCCCCGGTACGCTTGCAGCGTCGACGCTGTTCGCGCGCATCGTCGCGGCAAAGGGTTGAAGGCGCGTGACGTCCTTGCGCTTCATCGCCTGCCGCACCGCGAGGATGCCGAGGATCGTGCCGAGCTTCGGCTTGTTGTGGAGTTCGATGCAGTTGTTTTCCGACAGGCGGCGGATCACGCCCTGCGTCGATTTGTTGGTGAAGCCATCGAGCGAATAGCCGAAATGCTGCGACCAGCTGTGAAGCGTGAAAGCGAGCAGCAGCGCGCGCGCATTGGCGTCGCTCGCCTGCCGCATGTTCGCGGCAAGGTCGGTCGGCGGCGCGGCGGCGGCGGTCCCCACGAGCGTCAGGTCGGGCGCATAGCGGCGCGCGGAGGCGGCGGTCCAGAGCGCGGCGTGCCCGCCCTGCGATTCGCCCCATAGCGCAAAGCGGCTGCCCGCCGCGGCGCCCGAAATGCCGCGCGCCGCACGCACCGCGTCGAGCACCGAATGAGCGGTGTCGGTCCCGACCAGATAGGGGTGCGGCATCGCACTGCCCAGCCCCGGATAGTCGGGCGCCACGACGACGTAATTTTGCGCGATCATCTCGGCAAGCCCCGGCGTCGCATCGTAAAAGCCCGCGCTGTTCGACGGCGCGCATTTTTCGACCACCCCCGACGTGCCGTGCGCCCATGCGATCACGCGGCGCGGTTGGCGCGGCATTGCCCCGCGCGGTGCGACGACCATGCCCGTCACCTGCTGCGGGCTGCCGGCGCCATTGCTCGTCCAGTATCGGATACGCCACGCCTGCATTCCGGCGGGCGTGTCGACGACCGGATCGGCGGATACGAGCGCGCCGACCTGCTGGGCGGACGCTGGCGACGAAAGCGCGAGCACGGATGCAGCAAAGACAGCGAGCAAAGAGCGCATGGACAAATTCTCCCCGTTTTGCGGGGAAGCTATCATATTCAAACCAAAGCGTCATCCCAGCGGAGGCTGGGATCCCAGCGATGCATTAGGTGGAGAGGGCGAGATCCCGGCTTTCGCCGGGATGACGTCAGGATTGGCTATTCCGCCGCCGCCTTTTTCTTCGCGGGCGCCTTTTTCGTTGCGGCCTTTTTGGCAGGCGCCTTCTTCTTCGCCGGAGCTTTCTTCTTGCCTTTCGCGGGTCCCTTGGCGGCGCGCGCGTCGATCAGCGCGATCGCTTCCTCCTCGGTCAGCGCGTCGGGCTCGACCGTCTTGGGCAGTGTCGCATTGGTCGTGCCGTCGGTGACATAGGGGCCAAAGCGCCCCGCCATCAGCTTCATTTCGCCGCCGCTCGTCGGATGCGCACCAAAGGTCTTGAGCGGCTCGGCCTTCGCGCGGCCCCGCCCGCCGCCGTTCGCGGCGTCGGCAATGCGCGCAACCGCAGCATTCATCCCGATCTCGAAAATCTCGGCCGTCCCCGTCAGCTTCGCATATTTACCATCGTGGAGCAGATAGGGGCCATAGCGCCCCAACCCTGCGACGATCGGCTTACCGCTTTCGGGATGCACGCCGACATCGCGCGGCAGGCTCAAGAGCCGCAGCGCATAGTCGAGGTCGAAATCTTCGCCGGGAATATCCTTGGGGATCGACGAGCGCTTCGCTTCCTTGCCCTCGCCGAGCTGAATATAAGGGCCGAAGCGACCGCTGCGTTTCGTCACCTCAAGGCCGCTTTCGGGGTCGGTGCCCAGCGTCTCGGGGCCGTTGTCGGCCTCGCCATTGCCGCCCGGTTGCGCGAATTTGCGCGTGAACTTGCACTCGGGATAGTTGCTGCAAGCGATGAAGGGCCCGAACTTGCCGCCGCGCAACGCGAGCCGCCCGGTACCGCAATTGGGGCAGACGCGCGGGTCGCTGCCGTCGCCCTAGTCGGGGAAGAGATAGGGGCCGAGGAATTCGACGAGCGCCGCGGTAATCTCCGACGGTTTCTGCTCCATCACCTCGCCCGTGCGCGGTTTGAAATCGCGCCAGAAACGGTCGAGCACCGCCTGCCACTGCGCGCGACCCCCCGACACATCATCGAGCTCTTCCTCTAGCCCCGCGGTGAAATCATATTCGACATAGCGTTCGAAAAAACGCTCGAGGAACGCCGTCAGCAGCCGCCCGCTCTCTTCGGGGAGAAAGCGGTTCTTTTCGACGCGCACATAGGCGCGGTCCTTGAGCACCTGAAGGATCGAGGCATAGGGCGACGGCCGCCCGATGCCGAGCTCCTCCATCTTCTTGACGAGGCTCGCCTCCGAATAGCGCGGCGGCGGCTGCGTCTCGTGACGCTCGACTTCGACGCCCGTTTTTGCAGGCGCGTCCCCCTTCGCCATCGCGGGGAGCAGGCGCGCGTCCTCATCCTCAGCGTCGTCGCGTCCTTCGTCGTAAAGCGCAAGGAAGCCGGGGAATTTCACCACCTGTCCCGTCGCGCGCAGCATCGTCTTGCCGGTGCCGTCGGACAGATCGACGCTCGTGCGCTCAAGCCGCGCCGACGCCATCTGGCTCGCGAGCGCGCGCTTCCAGATGAGGACGTAAAGCCGCGCATGATCGC
>JBGTUD010000364.1:0-2902 GCA_041939405.1 Sphingopyxis sp.
CTGCTCGACCAGCTCGCGGCGAGCCACGACTTCGAGGTGCCGCCGACGATGGTGGAGGCCGAATTCAACCAGATCTGGCAGCAGCTCGAGCACGAAGCGAGCCACGAGGAAGATCCCGAAGCGGCGAAGGCCGAACTCGAGAAGGATCGCGAAGAATATCGCAGCATCGCGGTGCGCCGCGTTCGCCTGGGCCTGCTCCTGTCGGAAATCGGTCAAGCGCATGGCGTCCAGGTTTCGAGCCAGGAAATGCAGCGCCTGATCATGCAGGCGGCTCAGCAATATCGCCCCGAAGACCGTCAGCGTTTCGTTGAATATGTCCAGCAGGACGCACTCGCCGCCGCGCAGCTCCGCGCGCCGCTTTACGAGGACAAGGTTGTCGACTTCCTGTTCGAAAAGGCTGAGATCAGCGACCGCGAAGTGACGCGCGAAGAGATCGAAGCCGCGATCGAGGCCGATGACGATGGCCACGTCCACGGTCCCGGCTGCGGCCACGACCATGACCATGACGCGAAGCCCGCCAAGAAAGCCGCCGCGAAGAAGCCGGCTGCCAAGAAGGATGCGGTGAAGGAAGAAAAGGTCGAGGACGCTCCCGTCAAGAAGGCACCAGTGAAGAAAGCCGCGGCTTCAAAGGCCGAGGACAAGCCTGCGGCGAAGAAGGCTGCTCCGGCCGAGAAGGCCGAACCCGCCAAGAAGGCGCCGGCTAAAAAGGCTGCCGCGAAGAAATAAGCTTTGGCTGATGACATAAAAAAAGGCCGGGTGGAGGATGCTCCGTCCGGCCTTTTTCGTTTGAATCGTCGCCCCCGCGAAGGTGGGGGGCGCCAGCAACCTTGCGTTACACCGGTAGCGGCTCCCGCCTTTGCGGGGGCGACGGACACCGCCTAAATGACGTCCATATTATAACAATGCCAGCTGAAGATCGCGGCCGCGCCGCGGTGCGGGCGCCAGGCTTCGGCGAGCGTGCGCGCCTCCTTCTCGCTGGGGCGCGCCCCCAGTTGCAGAATGCGGCCGACCGCTTCCTGCACCGCAAGGTCGCCCGCGGGCCAGATGTCGGGGCGGCCTTCGGCGAAGAGCAGGTAGATTTCGGCCGACCAGCGGCCGATGCCCTTGACGCGCGTAAGCAAGGCGATCGCATCCTCATCATCGGCGGGGAGGGCGTCGAAGCTCAGCTCTCCGTCGAGGATCAGCTGCGCGAGGCTTTTGGCATAGCCTTGTTTCTGCCCGGAAAGACCGCACGCGCGCAGCGTGTCGAAATCGGCGGCTGCGATGACCTCGGCGGGGCACCCTTCGCCGAACTGGGCTTCGAGCTTGTTCCAGATCGACGTGGCGGCGGCGACGCTGACCTGTTGGCCGACGATAGTGCGCAAAAGCGTGGCATAGCCGCGTTCGCGAATACGCGGTTCGGGATAGCCGACGTTGCCGAGCGCGCGCGCAAAATTGACGTCGCGCTCCGCCAGCGCGTCGATTCCGGCGTTCAGCTCCTGCTGGGTGAGGCCCATCACATATTCTCCTTTTGTTCCCCAGGTTGCTGATAGCAACGCTTGATTTGGCGCGCAACGCGCGACATAGCGCCTGCGACAAAGAACCTATGAGGGATGAGCATGGCCAAGCTGATTGTCGTGACGCGCGACGGGACCGAACATGAGATCGAAGGCGACACCAGCCTGACCGTGATGGAAAATATCCGCGACGCGGGTTTCGACGAATTGCTCGCGCTGTGTGGCGGTTGCTGCTCGTGCGCGACCTGCCATGTACATGTCGAGGCGGGAAACAAGGATGCGATGCCCGCGATGAGCGAGGATGAGAACGACCTGCTCGATTCGACCACCGACCGCGACGACAATTCGCGCCTGTCGTGCCAGATCCCGTTCAGCGACGCGCTCGACGGGCTGAAGGTGCGGATCGCGGCGGAGGATTAAGTTTCCTCGCCGCGTCATTGCGAGCGACGCGAAGCAATCCAGAGCGATGCAAGGCCGCCCCTAGATTGCCGCATCGCTTCGCTCCTCGCAATGACGAGCGTTGGCAGGTTTCTAGCCCTTGCCCGAGGTCGCCACCGCGTAGAGCGCGATCGCCGCGGCGTTCGAGATGTTGAGGCTCTCCATGCGCGGCGAGATGGGGAGCTTCGCCAGCACGTCGCAATGCTCCATGACATTGTGACGCATCCCGTCGCCTTCGGAGCCAAGCACGAGCGCGACCTTGCTGCCGTCGAGCGTCGAGCCGAGCGTTGTTTCGGTGTCGCCCATCAGTCCGATGCGCCAATATTGCGCTTCGGCGATTTCCTCGAGCGCGCGCGACAGGTTGACGACGCGCACCCATGGCACGGTTTCGAGCGCGCCCGACGCCGAGCGGGCGATCACGCCGCTTTCGGGCGGGCTGTGCCGGTCCTGCGTGATGATCGCAGCCGCGTCAAAGGCGGCGGCCGAACGGAGGACGGCGCCGATATTGTGCGGATCGGTAACTTGGTCGAGAATGACGAGCGGGCGCTTGCTCGCCGCATCGACCTCTTCCTGAAGCAGGTCGCCAAGATGCACCCCTTCGAGCGGATCGACTTCGATGACCAGCCCCTGATGCGGCGCGTCGCGCGCGACGAGGCGCGCGAGGTCGGCGACGTCGGCGTAGCTGATGGGAATCACCGGCGGCAGGTCGAGCTGACTCAAGGCTTCGCGCGTGCCCCAGATGCGCTTGACCGTGCGTTCGGGGTTGGCGAGCGCGGCGAGAACGGCGTGGCGGCCCCAGAACCGAACGGCCTGACCGCGCTGGTTCTGGCCACCCGGACGGCGATGTCGGGAAAATTGTCTCATAAGGCGCGCCTTTCCCACGACCGCCATTGACAGGCAAGCCTCGTTTCGCCATTGGACCGCTTCCCAAAGCGGGCCCCATGGACAGGTGGCCGAGTGGTTAAAGG
>JBGTUD010000365.1:0-2882 GCA_041939405.1 Sphingopyxis sp.
CCAGTCGGTGAAGCGCGCGCCCTTGTCGAGCTGTACGCCCAGCCATGCTTCGACAAGGTTCGAATATCCGACCTGTTCGGCCTGGCCGAGTGCCATCTGGCCGATCTGCGTGTCGAAAATCGGATGCGGGGTCTTGCCCGTCAGGTTGAAGATGATTTCGACGTCCTGCCCGCCCGCGTGAAAGACCTTCAGCATATCCTCCTTGTCGACAAGCAGGTCGAGCAGGGGTTTAAGGTCGATGCCCGGCGCCATCGGATCAATCGCGGCGGCGTGGGCGCTGTCGGCGACCTGGATCAGGCACAGCTCGGGCCAGAAAGTGTTTTCGCGCATGAATTCGGTATCGACAGCGATGAAATCGCTGCCCTTGATCAGATCGCAGAATTCGATGAGCGCGCTGTTGGTATCGATCAACGGATGGACTTGCATAGCGCGCCTATACAGCTAGTTGGAACCAACGGGCAGGAAAAATTACGGGATAGCTGATCGTCGCTCTTCGGGTCGCGGAGCCGGAACACCGGCCGAATGGAAAACGAAGGGGTTTGGGGCAATGATGTGGCTTGGTTGGGCGCTGGCCGCGCTCGCATGTCTGCTGCTGTTCGGGCAATATATGGCCGGGCAGTCGGACGTTTTCGTGTCGATCGCCAATCCGCGGCCGCTCGACGAGGATTTGATGGTCGTGACGTTGAAGGGCTGGGGATTCGCCAGCCATGCGGCACAGCCCTTCATCGCCCCTGAATCCGACCACGGCCTGTCCGACGTGCGCGTCTTTTCCACGCGGCGGCAGATGCTCGTGTCGATTGCCAGCTTTGGCTTTTTGCGTCCCGTTACCGTCGCGTGGCGCGCGCACGCCGGGGTTCAGCCCTTGGGGGACGCCTGATGCCGATCGTGCAATTGGGCGCCGAGGGGTGCTGGCGCAACTATCACGGCACCGGCACCTGCGAGGCCGCGACGCGCTTTGCGCTGCGTGCGGGCGATGCGCCGCGCGGGCGCGACGAGCTGGCGGCGGCGGCGCGCGCAGTGCAGGACTGGCTGGCCGAGGCGGCGGCCGCAGGACGCCGCGTGCGGCCGCTCGGCGCGGGATGGTCGCCGTCGAACATCAATATCGCGTCCGAGAGCTGGCTGCTCCACACGCGCCGTTTCAACCGCTGCTTCCGCATCGCCGCCGACGATGTGCGGCCCGGCGTCGATGCGGCCGCGCTGATGCTGGTCGAGGCGGGCGCGCTCGTCGACGAGGTGTCCGACAAGCTCGAAGCGCAGGGCCGCTCGCTGTGGACCAGCGGCGCGGGCAATGGACAGACCTTTGCCGGTGCCGCCGCGACGGGGACGCATGGCTCGATGATCGCGCATGGTGGTATTCAGGACCATATCCGCGCCGTGCAGATCGTGACCCCCGCGGGCATTTTCTGGATCGAGCCCGCTGCGGGCGTGATGAGCGATGCTTTCATCGCCGCGACCGGATCGGCGCCGCTTCGCGGCGACGAACTTTTTGCCGCGGCGCAGCTTCCCGTCGGCGCGCTCGGTATTGTCACCGCGCTGGTCGTGGACAGTGTCCCGCGCTTCCTCGTCCGCCCGATCCAGAATCTGAGGAAGGTCGATCGCGCTGCGCTCGCCTGGCTCGCGGCGGGCGATTTCCGCCGCTTCTCGGCCGCCTATGCGCTCGATCGCGATCCCGATTTCGTTCAGATGATCGTCAACCCCTATAAGCCGTTCAAGCGGCCGGCGATGCTGCGTTTCCTGTATCGCGAGCCGTGGCGCGACGATTATCCGCGCGCGACGCCGGGACAGCTCGGCGCCGGCTATGACGCGCTCAGCCTGCTTGGACGGTTGCTAAACGATTATCCCTGGGCGCGCGGCGCGCTGCTGCAATATGCGATGAAGCTTGGCTATGCGGCGGGCCCCGACGTCGACGATCCGCCCGTCTATGGCAGCTGGGGGGAGGGGCTCGACACGCATCGCCCGCTCGCCGACCTGTTCAACGCTTCGGTCACGATCGATCGCGCCGACTTGGCGCACGCGTTCGAACTGATCTGCGCGGTGTACGCGCGCCACGGCGGCTCGACGGTCGTGACGCTGCGCTTCATGCGCCGTGCCGCCGGATTGCTCGCCCCTGCGCGTTTTGCGCACAATGCGGTGATCGACTTCGACGGGCCGCGCAGCCGCCGCACGGCCGAAGCCTATGCGCGCGTCGTCGACCGGCTCGATGCCGAGGGAGTCGCGTTCACGCGCCACTGGGGGAAAAGCTGCAACCTCGACGCCGCGCGCGTCGCCGCCGATTACGGCGAAGATTTCCGCCGCTGGTGCCGCGCGCGCGACCGGCTGCTGCCCGATCCTGCGCACCGGACGCTGTTCCGCAGCGCGGTGCTCGACGGCCTCGGGCTCACCTGTCCATAGGGACAAGCCTTGACAAATCCCGCCCGGCCCTGCCTTAGGCGCGGCCATAATCACTTTAAATGTGATGCCTCCAATCTTCGAAAGACCAAGAAATGCACGCCTATCGCACCCATCATTGCGGCCAGCTTCGCAGCCAGGACGTCGGCCAGACGGTCCGTGTCTCGGGCTGGGTTCATCGCAAGCGCGACCATGGCGGGCTGCTCTTCGTCGACCTGCGCGATCATTATGGATTGACGCAGATCGTCGCGGATTCGAGCGATGCGGCGTTCGCGACCCTCGACGGCCTCCGCGCCGAGAGTGTCGTCACGATCACCGGCGAGGTCGTTGCGCGTTCGGCCGAGACGGTGAACGCCAACCTTCCGACCGGCGAGATCGAAGTCCGCGCGCGCGACGTTGCGGTGCAGTCGGCGGCGGCCGAGCTGCCGCTCCCCGTCGCGGGCGAACAGGAATATCCCGAGGACATCCGCCTCAAATATCGCTTCCTCGACCTG
>JBGTUD010000366.1:0-2811 GCA_041939405.1 Sphingopyxis sp.
GCGATCGCGCCCGGTTATATCGACACCGACATGGTTGCCGCCGTGCCGCCCCAGGTGCTCGAAAAAATCGTCGCGAAGATTCCGGTCGGGCGTCTGGGCCAGGCCGACGAAATCGCGCGCGGGGTCGCTTTCCTGTGCAGCGAGGACGCGGGATTCGTCACCGGATCGACGATGTCGATCAACGGCGGGCAGCATATGTACTGACGATGGCAGGCGTGTAACCAAGGCCTTCGCGCAGCGAACGACAAGGTTAGGCGCCGGTGCCGCAAAGCGGCAGCCATCGACACGGCCAGCGGGGCGGCGATCCCAAAAGATCGCCGAACCCGTCTGACGACAGGCGGCGGCTTTGCCGTCGCCAGTGGAGCCACGACCGATGACCCACCCCCTCCACCCCCCGGTCAAACGCTCGGTGACGATCGCCGGCCACCCCACCTCGATCAGCCTAGAGCCGATGTTCTGGGACGCCCTCGAAGCCGAGGCGGCGCGGCAGGCGCTTCCCGTCAACGCGCTGGTCGCGCGGATCGACGTCGAACGGATGGAAGCGGACAATCCGCCCAACCTGACCTCGGCCATCCGCCAATGGTTGTGGACGCGCCGCGACGATCAGACGGCGGCGTAGACCGCCCGCGCGAATGCCGCCCCCTTGTCGGGCGCATGATGAAGAAAAAGCGACGGCTCGATCAACTCGAGTTCCATCACATGCAGGCGCCCCGCGCCATCGCCGACCATATCGACGCGCGCATAAACGGGCGGAGCGGGCGCCGCCGCGATCGCCATCGCCGCCAGCGCCCGTGCAGCGTCATTGGCCTCCCACGCGATCTCGCGCCCGCCGAACTGTTCCTGAACGCGAAAATCGCCCGTCGCGGGGCGCTTGACAATCGCATGGCTATAACGGCCGCCAAAGAAAAAGAGCGAAAATTCGCCGTCGGTGAGGATGCCGGGCATCAGCGGCTGGACGAGCCGGCGCTGGCCCAGCGCATCGGCGGGAATCGATCCGCCAGGCGCAATGCGATGCGTACCATCGGCGCCGCCCGAAATGGCGGGCTTTATGACGAGCTCCTCGGTACCGAATGTCGCGCGCGCGTCGGCCAACGCCGCCGCATCGAGCGCCGTCACGTCGATCGTCGGCACGACCGCGACGCCCTTGTCCGCCAGATCGGCGAGATAGGCCTTGTCGCTGTTCCAGCGCAGCACGGGCACCCGGTTGACGACCGGCAACGCCTCCGCCTCCAGCCGGTCGAGCAGCGCGTACCAGGCCGCGACATCGCGCTGATAGCCCCACGCAAAGAGCGGCAGAATCAGGTCGTGGCCCGCGAGGTCGCCCGGATCGGTCCACACGCGCTGTTCGACCGACAGCCCCGCCGCGGCCAGCGCCGCCGCCTTGCGGGCAAAGGCGGGCTGCCATCGATCGGCAAAACCGGCGGCAGGAACCAGGATCGCGACGCGGGGCTGGAACGGCATCTACCGCGCCAGCAACCCGCGCGCCTGCCCCGCAATATGCGACAGCATCGCACCATTGGGATTGGGGATCATCCGCGCGCGGTCGACCGTCGCGCGGAACTGTTCCACCCGCGGTGCATGGTCGGCGAGCCATTTGGTCACTGCCGCGTCGAGGTCACCCTTGGGCAATCCGCCGAGAAAACCCAGGCGCATCTGCTGGAAATCGCGCGCCAGGCTGTTGACGAGCAGGCGTTCCCACGGGTCGGCGGGGCTCATATGCGCCGCCAGCGTCTGCGCCCAGTCGAGCCCCAGCGCCTCGCCCAGATGGGTGAAGGCGTGCGTCACCGCGACCTCGTCGTCGCCGCGGCGCTCGGCAAGGTCGACGATGCCGATGGCGCCGTCGGTCTTGAACAAGCGCACGACCGCGGCGGTCAGCGCCTCCGGCGCGCCGGCATCGAGCAACTGCTGCGTCAGCATCTCCCACTGGCGCCGCACCGACGGGCTGAGCAGTCCGTCAACGCTTTCGTTGAGGCGATCGACACCGGGTTCGAGCCGCGCGACCACCGGACCGGGGTGCGACAGCGATTGGGTCACGCGAAGCAGGTCCGCCATTTGCGACGCCATCGCCGAGGCGGCTTGCGAAAAGAGCGACAGGCGGATGCTCTCGTCGATCTTCGCGGTATCGAGTTCGCTCCAGATCGCAGGCATTCCCAGCAGCCGTTCGACCGCGACGAACGCCGCCGCAACGTCACCCAGCGCACAGCCTTCCTCTTCGACCAGCTCGAACGGGTGGATGATGCCCATGCGGTTGACGATGCGGTTCGCCACCTTGGTCGCGATGATTTCGCGGCGCAGCTGGTGATCGGCGATCGCGCCTGCAAAATCGCGCTGCATCTCGGCAGGGAAGGCGGCGGCAAGGTCGCTGGCGAGCGCAGGGTCATCGGGCAGGTCGCTCGCCTCGATCGCGTCCTGCAGGGCCAGCTTTGCCGTCGACAGCAGCACGGCCAGTTCGGGACGCGTCAGCCCGCGCCCTTCGGCGGCGCGGCGGAGCAACTCGTCGTTCGCGGCAAGCCCTTCGACCTTGCGGTCGAGCCGGCCCGATCCCTCGAACGTCTCCATGACCCGCACCAGCGACGGCACGCCCGCCGACCCACTTTTTTCGGCGATCGACAGCGCCAGCGCCTGTAGCCGGTTGTCTTCGAGCACCAGCGCGGCGACATCGTCGGTCATGCGCGCGAGCAGTGCGTCGCGATCCTCCTGACGCAGACGCCCTTCGGCCATTTCGCGGTTCAGCGCGATCTTGATATTGACCTCGTTATCCGAACAGTCGACGCCCGCGCTGTTATCGATGAAGTCGGTGTTGATCCGCCC
>JBGTUD010000367.1:0-2805 GCA_041939405.1 Sphingopyxis sp.
TCGAATTTCCGAACGACCTGCTTCAGGAACTCGATCGCATGGCGTTTCACGTCTATGAAACCGACGAGACGATCAGCGCAAAGGAACGCCCGATCGTCGTCATCACCTCGAACAATGAAAAGGAACTGCCCGACGCATTCCTGCGCCGCTGTTTCTTCCACTATATCAAATTCCCCGACCGCGACACGATGGCCGACATCGTCGAGGTTCACTTCCCTGGCATCCAGAAGACGCTGGTGAGCCGCGCCATGGACATTTTCTATGATGTGCGCGACGTACCCGGGCTCAAGAAAAAGCCCTCGACGAGCGAGCTCATCGACTGGCTCAAACTTCTGCTCGCCGAGGATATGCCATTGGAAGTGCTGCAGAACCGCGACGTCGGAAAAGCCATCCCGCCGCTCCACGGAGCATTGCTCAAGAATGAGCAGGATGTGATGCTGTTCGAAAAGCTCGCCTTCATGGCCCGGCGGCAGGGGGCCTGATGCCCTACACCGGGCGCTGTTCGTGCGGCGCCATCGCCGTGCGCATCGACGGCGACCCAATCGCCGTGCGCCAGTGCTGGTGCCGCCGCTGCCAGAAGATCGCCGCGGGCGGACCAACACATAATGCCATTTTCCGCACCGGCGAGATCGCCGTCGAAGGCGACTTGGCGTCGGACAGCTATGTCGCCGACAGCGGCAATGTGCTGACGCGGTGGCACTGTCCGCAATGCGCTACACCGATGCTCGCGGGCTCATCGGCGCGGCCGGAGATGCGCGTCGTCCGCCTCGGCGTCCTCGACGCGCCGCATGGATTGAAGCCGACCATGGCCATCTGGACCAGCGAGGCGCCCGACTGGGCAATCATCGACCCGGCCATGCAGGCCTTCCCCGCACAGCCGCCGGCGCCACCCGCTCCTCAAAGCTGATAGGCGACCTCGACATCGCCCCAGCGGCAGCCGTTGATCGTTACCGGCATATAGACGTTGCGGACCGTCACATAGTTGGTGCCGTCGCCTTCCTGGCGATAAACCGCCATGAAGAAGGGCGCCGTGCTGCGCTTCGCCGCGGCGTCGGTCTCGTCGTAAAGGATGCGGCCGTTGCGGCAATGCGCTGTGTCATGCTCGAGGTCGCCCGTCGGCGCGCGCGAACAATCGGTGATGTGCGTAGGCAGAAAGCCGTTCATGTCGCCCGCCGACGACATCTTCACTTCGGGATGCTCGGCGACGACGCGGTCGAACAGCGGGCGCCAGTTGGCGTCGGCCCAGTCGCACAGGCTGGTGCGGAATCGTTCGGGGTTTGAGTTTGGCACACGCACATAATTGGTGTCGAAAAGCTGCTCCATCGTCAGCTCGCCGCGCGCGATCGCCCTTTCGGCCAGGCCGACGAACTCGTCGCGAACCTTCGCCGCCAGCTCGACAATCGCCGAATCCTGGGGGCTGACCCCCGCGGAGATCACGGCGTTGAACATGCGGTTCGACACATGCTCCATCGTCAGGATCGACGCGCGCGTACCCTCCAACGTCGCGCTATTGTCGCGCACGGAGGCGACGACGCGGTCAAGCGCCTCGCGCACCTTGGCGCCATTGGCATGTACCATCGCGCTCGACTGCGCGATCCGGTCGCTCTGATCGTCGAGCAATGCGACAAGATGCGTCGCATCGTGGAGCGCATCGGTGATCGTTTCGAACTGCGCCTCGGCGCGGCTCGACTGTTCGACCCCGCCCTGAATTTCGGCGACGAGCCCGCTCGCTTCGGCGGCGAGGCTGCCGATCGAGCGGCGGATTTCGTCGGTCGCGCCGCGCGTGTTCTGCGCAAGCTTCTTCACCTCGGCGGCGACGACGGCAAAGGTGCGCCCGGCGTCCCCGGCCCGTTCGGCCTCGATGGCGGCATTGAGCGCCAGCATATTCGTGGTCTTGGCGATCGCCTCGATCGACTGGCTGACCTGCTGCACCTGCTCCATCACGGCCGCGAAATTGGTGACGTGGGTTCCCAGCCGCGCGACGAGGTCGATGACCGAACGAAATTCGCTGACCGCCGTATTGACCCGCTCGGCCCCCGCGTCGAGTTGTTCGCACGCGCGCGCCGAAAGCAGTTTCGCTTCATCGGTCGAATCGGCAATCTGGCGCTGGTCGGCTTCCAGGCTGACAACATAGTCCTCGAGCCGGCCAAGCTCGGCAATCTGCCGGTCCATCTGGTCGGTCGCGCGCTTGATCCGCCCCGCCGCATCGCTGCACCCGACGGCCAGTTCGCCACAATCGCTCGCGACCGACTGGTCAAGCACCGGCTGGACCGGCGAGATCGATTCATGCTTCATTGCGCCACCCACTCATGTGATCGCGATGCTATGGCGGAGATTGGTTAACGGGGCGTCAATGCCTGGAGACAGGCTAGAGGCCGTTTTGGGGTGGTTTCCAGACCTTCCTATTCCCGTTCGTGTCGAACCGATTTTAATGGGTCGCTATGACCATAATCGGTCGAAACCAGCGCAACCACTTTCCGTTTACGTAAAGTGATTGCGCGGCATCGCCGAACGCGATACGCCTCTTTCCATGTTTTTCGGCTTTCTCGACGAGCTTCGCGCGGCGGGCATTCCCGCCAGCCTCAAAGAGCATCTGATGTTGCTGGAGGCGCTCGACCGCGAGGTGATCGACCGCAGCCCCGAACAATTCTATTATCTCAGCCGCGCCATCTATGTGAAAGACGAAGGCCTGCTCGACCGTTTCGATCAGGTGTTCAACAAAGTCTTCAAGGGCCTGCTCACCGACTATGGCCAGAACCCGGTCGACATTCCCGAAGAATGGCTGAAAGCCGTCGCCGAAAAATA
>JBGTUD010000368.1:0-2786 GCA_041939405.1 Sphingopyxis sp.
CAGACCTGCGCGGCGCGCTGGTAGGGCGTAACCGGGACCGGCGACTTGCCATAATGTTGGGACGGGCGTCGAAACATGGGTTCAATCCTTCTGGCTGATGTCGGGGGCGGAGCCGGCGCCATGGCTGTCGCCGGCCTTGAGGGTCTGCGAGGCGATGGTGGCGCCCGAGGTGACGGCCTGCCGCCGCTTCATGGCGGCCGCCCAGGTCGGGGGCGACGCCGCGCCGTCGCTGGCGGTGGCAGCGCCGGCCGCGGACTTGCCCGCCTGCCCCGCGGCATAGCTTTGACGCAGGCGTTCAGCCGCGGCGCGGAGAGGCGAACCCGCGCCGCGCGCCGTGTCACGCGCCACATTGGCGAGCCCCGCACCGAACGCCCGCATCCCGCTCTTCCCGGCCGCACCCCGGGCATAGGATGCCGAAGCGCTGCCGGACGCGCGCGAGGCTCCGAGCGCGGTGCGACCGACGGCACTGCTCGCCGCGCCCGCCGCCAGCGTCGCGCCGGCGGCCCCGGCAGCGATCGTCGCGCCGGCCGCGAGGGTGGTGCCGGCAGCGGCGCCTGCCCCGAGCTGCGGGCCGCCCGCCACGATGCCGTTGGCGACGCTCGGACCGAAGATGCCGAGACCCAGCAGGGTCAAGGCGCCGAGTGCGATCGCCATCACCTCGCGGATGTCGGGTTCGGTCCCGAGCCCCGCGTCCATGAAGCGCTGGAAGAGGGTCGTGCCGATGCCGGTGATGACCGCGAGCACGAGGAGCTTGATGCCCGAGGAGATGATATGGCCGAGGACGCGCTCGGCCATGAAAGCGGTGCGCCCAAAGAAGGCGAAGGGCAGCAGGACGAAGCCCGCGAGCGTCACCAATTTGAACTCCAGGATCGTGACGAAGACCTGCACCGCGAGAATGAAGAAGGCGATCACGACGATCACCCAGGCGATCAGCAGGATCAGGATCTGGACGAAGTTGGTGAAGAGCCCCACCGGGCCGACAAGATCGGCGGTCGCGTCGAGCAAGGGCTCGGCGGCATCGAGGCCGGTGGACGCGATCATGCCGGGGCGCATGAAATCGCCGATCGCCATCGTGCTTCCCGCCGCTTTCAGGCCCAGCCCGGCGAAGCTCTCGAGCAATATCGTGGCCAGCGCCTGGAAATTGCCGATGATGAAGGCGAAGACGCCAATATAGAGCGTCTTCTTCACAAGCCGCTGCAGCACGTCCTCGTCGGTGCCCCATGCCCAGAAGAGCGCCGCGATCGTTATATCGATCACGATCAGCGTCGAGGACAGGAACCCGACCTCGCCGCCGAGCAATCCGAACCCGCTGTCGATATAGGTCGAGAAGACCGACAGGAAATTATCGATAACGCCGGTGTCGTTCATGGCTTGCTCTTTTCGGTCCGGAAGAAATGGCGCCGCTTCGCTTCCCAGGCCGCCTCGCATTCGGGATCGGCCTCGGTGGCGGTTCGGCAGCGACGAAGCGTGTCACCATAATCAGGGGGTGCGTCCGCCCCGGAGATCGCAGGAGCGAACGCACGGGGCGCGGGCGGATCGAGCGCGGCGACAAGGGCGAGGGTCAGCGCAAGACCCAGGACGATTGCCCCCATAACCAGCCCGCCCGCCCGGCCCATCTCAATTGCCCTTGCGGAAGCGGCGGAAGCGCTCGCGGCCTTCGGCCTCGGCGGCCGCCGCGCGCGCGGCATCGAGCATCTCGGCGCGGCCCTGCGCACTCATGACGGCGGCGAGATCGGCGATCTGCTGCGACTGGATGGCGAGCAGCTGGTTGCCCGCCTGCGCGGCCTGCAGCGCGCCGGTTGCCGACTGGCTGGCGCCGACGATCGTCGAGATCGACGTGCGCGTTCCGCCCATATTCGTGACGATGCCGGCCTGCACCTTCATCGCATCCTCGAAGGCGCCGACGCTGTCCTTCCAGCGCGCCTCGGCATTGGCGACCATCTCGGCGGCAGAGCCCGTCAGCGCTCCGCCCTTGTAGCGCGCCTCGAACCCCTTCTGGATGTCCGACACGTTGAACGCGATGCCCTCGGCCTGCGCGAGGAGCTGGCGCGTCTGGTCGACCTGCGCCTCGAGCGTGCCCAGCGTCGATGTCGGCAGGCTGTTGAGGTTCTTCGCCTCGTTCATCAGCGAGGTCGCCTGATTCTGCAGCTGCTTGATCTGGTTGTTGATCTGCTCGAGCGTGCGCGCCGCGGTCAGGATATTCTGCGAATAGTTGCGCGGATCGTGGACGATGCCGCCGAGCTGCGCGCTCGCCGGGACGGCCAGCATCGCGCCCGACACGGGGAGCGACACAAGGGCCGCGGCAGCGACGGCGCGGACGATATAATTCTTCATCGGGGGGTCTCCTCATTGGGGGCGGCGATGGTGGGGAGCAGCTCGGCCGCCCATTCGAGCTTGCGGTGGGAAAGCCAGGCGGCCGCGAACCCTTCGGGGCCGTGCGCTGCGAACAGCTCGGCGATGCGCGTCTGGTCGGTCTTCGAGGATGCGGCGGTGAAGGCGAGCGCAACCTCGCCCAGCCCCAGGTCGAAGAGGCGATTGCCGCGCCGCGACTGGCAATAATAGTCGCGCTTCGGGGTCGCCCGGCTCAGTATCTCTATTTGCCGGTCATTGAGACCGAAGCGCTCGTAGATGCGGGCAATCTGCGGCTCGAGCGCGCGCTCGTTCGGCAGGAATATGCGGGTCGGGCAGCTTTCGATGATCGCGGGTGCGATGCTAGAGGTTTCGATGTCGGCAAGGCTCTGCGTCGCGAAGACCACGCTCGCATTCTTCTTGCGGAGCGTCTTCAG
>JBGTUD010000369.1:0-2687 GCA_041939405.1 Sphingopyxis sp.
CTGTCCGCTGCGACGCCCGTTTGAACCGAGGCGATCCGCCCGCCGGCGATACCGAGCCGCACGCCCTTTTCCCAGCGATTGTCGATCCACGCGCGTTCGAACCAGAGCGAAGCCATCATCCGTCCTCGAATATTATGTCTAGACATAATGGCGGATAAGAAGGATGCTGTCCAGATGGAGCAGCTCTGGACGAACGCCCGACTCGCAACGATGGCCGACGATGGTTTGGGCCTGATCGAAAATGGCGCGGTGGCGGCGAAAGCTGGCCGCATCGTTTATGCGGGACCCGCCGAAAACGCCCCTGCCGCCGCCGCGACGATCACCGATTGCCAGGGCCGGCTCGTGACGCCCGGCCTGATCGATTGCCACACCCATCTCGTCCACGGCGGTAACCGCGCGAACGAATGGGCGATGCGGCTCGAAGGCGCGACGTACGAAGAGATTGCGCGCGCGGGCGGCGGCATCGTGTCGACGATGCGCGCAACGCGCGAGGCAAGCGAGGCAGACCTGGTCGCCAGCGCCCTTCCCCGCCTCGACGCGCTGATCGCCGAGGGGGTGACGACGATCGAGATCAAATCAGGGTACGGCCTTTCCACCGAGGACGAACTCAAGATGCTGCGCGCCGCGCGCGCGCTCGCCGATCGTCGCGCAATTCGCGTCGAACCGACTTTTCTCGGCGCACACGCGCTGCCCCCGGAATATCGGGGCGACAGCGACGCCTATATCGACCTGGTCTGCGGCGAGATGATTCCCGCCGCCGCGCCGCTCGCAAACGCGGTCGATGCCTTTTGCGAGGGCATCGGATTTTCTCCCGCGCAATGCGCGCGCGTGATCGAAGCGGCGAAAGCGCACGGCCTTTCGGTCAAGCTGCACGCCGAACAATTGTCGGCGCTTCATGGCAGCGCGCTTGCGGCGCAGCATGGTGCGCTGTCGGCAGACCATCTCGAACATGCGACCGACGACGACGTCCGCGCGATGGCGGCGGCAGGCACGGTCGCCGTGCTGCTTCCCGGCGCCTATTATTTCATGCGCGAAACGAAACTGCCGCGGGTCGATGCGATGCGCCGCCATGGAACGCGTATCGCGCTCGCAACCGACAATAATCCGGGCACGTCGCCGACGACCTCGCTGCTGCTGATGCTCAACATGGGCGCAACCCTGTTCGGGCTGACCGTCATCGAAGCACTGCGCGGCGTGACGGTCAATGCCGCCGCCGCCCTTGGACTCGGCGCCGAGGTCGGCACGCTCGACGCCGGCAAAGCCTGCGATCTTGCGATCTGGAACGTCAGCGACCCCGCCGAACTTGTCTATCGCATCGGCTTCAACCCGCTTCACCAACGCATCAAGGACGGCCAATGATTATCACCCCCGGCGCCATGACGCTCGCCGACTGGCGCGACATTTATGAGGGCGCGAGCGCGGAACTGAGCGACGATGCGTGGGACGCCATCGACGCCAGCGCCGCCGCGGTGGCGCGGATCGTTGCGAAGGGCGATCCGGTTTATGGGATCAACACCGGCTTCGGCAAGCTGGCGAGCGTGCGGATCGCGAGCGAAGACCTCGCGACGCTCCAGCGCACCATCGTGCTGAGCCACGCGGCGGGCACCGGCGCCCCCTCGCCCACCCCCGTCGTTCGGCTGATGATGGCGCTCAAACTCGCGAGTTTCGGCATGGGCGCCTCGGGGGTACAGCGCCGGACGGTCGCGATGATCGAAGCGATGCTGGAAAAAGGCCTCACACCCGTCATCCCGTGCCAAGGTTCCGTGGGCGCGAGCGGCGACCTTGCGCCCTTGTCGCACATGGCCGCAGCGATGATCGGGGTCGGCGAAATCGACGTCGGCGGCAAGGCGCTGCCCGCCGCGGAGGCGCTGGCGCAGGCTGGTCTCGTCCCGCTCGAGCTGGGCCCGAAGGAGGGGCTCGCGCTGCTCAACGGGACCCAATTTTCTTGCAGCCTCGCGCTCGCCGGTCTCTTCCGCGCCGAAACCGTCTTTCGGTCGGCCCTCATCACCGGCGCGCTCTCGACCGAGGCTGCAAAGGGTTCGGATGCGCCGTTCGATGCCCGGATCCACGCGCTGCGCGGCCATGCCGGACAGCGCGAAGTCGGCGAGACGCTGAGCAGCCTGATGGCAGGATCGGCGATCCGCGCGTCGCACGCAGAGGACGACCCGCGCGTTCAGGACCCCTATTGCCTCCGCTGCCAGCCGCAGGTGATGGGCGCCGCGCTCGACCTGCTCCGCCAGGCGGAGACGACGCTGGCGATCGAGGCCAACGGGGTCTCGGACAATCCGCTGATATTCGCCGATAGCGACGAGGCGCTGTCGGGCGGCAATTTTCACGCCGAACCCGTCGCTTTCGCCGCCGATATGATTGCGATGGCGCTCTGCGAGATCGGGTCGATTGCCGAGCGCCGCATTGCGATGCTCGTCGATCCCGCGCTGTCGGGCCTTCCCGCCTTCCTAACGCCGCGCCCCGGCCTCAACTCGGGCTTTATGATCCCGCAGGTGACGGCGGCTGCGCTGGTCAGCGAGAACAAGCAGCGCGCCTATCCGGCAAGCGTCGATTCGATCCCGACTAGCGCCAATCAGGAAGATCATGTCCGATTGTCAAAGTATCTCCGCCCAGCTGGCTTGAATAAGCGCTGTCTGTGATGACGCGGATTTTATCCGCCAGCGTTTTGTCTGATTGCG
>JBGTUD010000370.1:0-2665 GCA_041939405.1 Sphingopyxis sp.
CTCGTTCTTTTTTTTCATTATGCGTAGTTGTTCATTTGCAGCCTTTTTTGCACGCCGACACCGCTGCATCCAGTGCACACGCTGCGTCCGCTTTGCCGAGGAAGTCGCGGGCGTCGAGGATATCGGCGCCATTTATCGCGGCGAGAATATGCAGATCACGTCCTATCTGGAACATGCGATCCAGAGCGAACTCAGCGGCAATGTCGTCGACCTGTGCCCGGTCGGTGCGTTGACGTCGAAGCCCTATGCGTTCGAAGCGCGGCCGTGGGAGCTCACCAAGACGCTTGGCATCGACATGATGGACGCGGTCGGCACCAACGTCCGCATCGACAGCCGCGGGCGGCAGGTGCTGCGCGTGCTGCCGCGCGTCAACGACGATGTGAACGAGGAATGGGCGAGCGACAAGACACGCCACCATGTCGACGGGCTGGTTCGCCGCCGTCTCGACCGTCCCTATGTGCGCAAGGGCGGCGCGCTCGTCGAGGCAAGCTGGGCCGAGGCGTTTGAGGCGATCAAGGCGGTGAACGCCGGATCGTCGGTCGCGGCGATCGCGGGCGACCTTGCCGATTGCGAGACGATGTTCGCGGCGAAGGCGCTGGTGAACGCGCTCGGCGGTACCCTGCTCGAAGGGCGCCAGACCGGGCTCGACTATGATGTGACGAGCCTGTCGGCGGTCAATTTCAACACGACGATCGCCGAGGCCGAAAATGCCGATGTCATCCTGCTCGTCGGCACGAACCTTCGCTGGGAAGCGCCGCTGATCAACACGCGCATCCGCAAGGCCGTGTGGAAGAAGGGCGCGAAGGTCTTTGCGATCGGCCCAGAAACCGACCTTACCTACAAGACCGAGTGGCTCGGCGATGACGCCTCGCTCGTCGCGAAGTTGCCGAAGCATGTGACCGACGCGCTGAAGGGCGCCGAGCGGCCGATGCTGGTATTCGGCGGCGGCGCGCTGTCGGTGCCGGGCGTTCACGGCGCGGGCCTCGCGCTCGCCAAGGCGGTGAATGCCGTGAAAGAGGGCTGGAACGGCTATAATGTCGTCCACTTCTCGGCCGCGCGCATGGGATCGCTGATGCTCGGCTACGGCCTGCCCGGCGGGATCAAGGACGTGATCGCCGCCAAGCCCAAGCTCGCCTTCTTCCTCGGCGCCGACGAGGTCGATTTTGCGGCGCTGCCCGATACGTTCAAAGTCTATGTCGGCCATCATGGCGACAAGGGCGCGCATGCCGCCGACGTCATCCTGCCCGCCGCGGCGTGGACCGAAAAGGACTTCACCACGGTCAACACCGAGGGCCGCGTCCAGCGCAGCGAAAAGGCGGTGTTCGCGCCCGGCGACGCGCGCGAGGACTGGAGCATTTTTCGCGCGCTTGCCGATGCGCTCGGTGTCAGCGTCGGCTTCGACAGCTTCGACGAATGCCGCGCGGCGATGATCGCGGCGGTTCCCGCGCTCGGCGTCGAGGGGCTCGCCGATTATGGCTGGTCGGTGCCCAAACTGCCGGCGAAACCCGAGGCGCGCGCGATCCCGTCGCCGATCAAGGATTTCTACCTCACCAACGCCATCTGCCGCGCGTCGCCGACGATGCAGCGTTGCTCGGAAGAGCTGATTCATGGCGCAGATTTTGCGGAGGCCGCGGAATGACCCCGGTACATGCCATCGCGTCTGTGCTGTTCGTCAGCATGGGCTACGCCGTGTGGCGCGGCTTCAACCCCAGGGGCAAATCCGAAAAGCCCGGCCCGCACAACGGCTGGCGCAACCAGGACGGGGCGGGGAAATGAGCTGCGTTCTGAAAATCATCGTCATGCCGGACGTGATCCGGCATCCATGGACCCCGGATCAAGTCCGGGGTGACGACAGGGGGTGGTCGCTGTGACCGAGTTTTTTCAATCGCTTGGCATGTCTTACGAATGGGCCTGGGGGCTCGCGACGATTTGCGGAATTTTGCTTATTGCGCTTCCGCTGATGCTCGCCGTTGCGATGATCATCTATGCCGACCGCAAGATCTGGGCGGCGATTGCGCTCCGCCGCGGGCCGAACGTCGTCGGTCCCTTTGGCCTGCTGCAATCATTCGCTGACGGTTTGAAGGTCTTCCTGCAGGAAACGATCATTCCGAGTTCGGCCAACCGCGGACTGTTCCTGATCGCGCCGATCATCACCTTTACCGTCGCTTTGCTCGCCTGGGCGGTGATCCCGTTCAATTCGGGCGCGGTGCTCGCCGACATCAACGTGGGGCTGCTCTACATCCTCGCGATCTCGTCGCTCGGCGTTTACGGCGTGATCCTGTCGGGCTGGTCTTCGAACTCCAAATATCCTTTCTTCTCCGCGCTTCGCGCGTCGGCGCAGATGATCTCCTACGAAGTGTCGATCGGCTTCATCCTGGTCGGCGTCGTGCTGTTCGCCGACAGCTTCAACATGAACGAGATCGTGAAAGCGCAGCAGGGCCATGGGCTCGGCTTCGTCAACGCCTTCGGCTTCAACCTGCTCCTCTTCCCGCTCGCGGTGATGTTCCTGATCTCGGCGCTCGCCGAAACGGCGCGCGCGCCGTTCGATTTGACCGAGGCCGAGAGTGTCGGCTTTTGCCTGAGCACCGTCTGGCGTCTCCTGCTTCACATTCTCAACGTTCCCCAAACCGATTTGCGATTTCGTTACGCCATGCGGATTGTCCGT
>JBGTUD010000371.1:0-2662 GCA_041939405.1 Sphingopyxis sp.
GGTGATCGATTTCGTGACGCCCAAGGCGTTCGACGCCTATGCCGCGATCGCGCGCGCCAAGGGCTTCCTGCAGGTCGCGTCGAGCCCGCTCACGCGCTCCAGCTATCATGCCGGCGACGATTTCGAGCGGATGCGCGCGGCGCGCGAGGCGCAACTGGCGCGCGCGGGCAACGGCTGAACGGGCATTGCCGAGACATCACGAAACGCGCGATCTGCCGTACAGCGCCGAACAAATGTTCGCGCTGGTGACGGACATTGCGCATTATCCCGAGTTCCTCCCATGGGTCGTCGCACTGCGCGTCCGCAGCGACAGCGAGCATGAGAGCGTCGCGGACATGATCGTCGGCTTCAAGGGGCTGCGCGAAAGCTTCTCGTGCCGCGTCCACAAGCAACGACCGCACGAGGTTATCGTCAGCTATATCGACGGCCCGATGAAGCATCTCAGCAACGAATGGCATTTCCAGGCCGCCGAGGGCGGCGGCTGCCGCGTCGATTTCATGGTCGATTTTTCGTTCCGCAACCGCATGTTCGAGGCGCTTGCCGGACAGATGTTCGACAAGGCGCTGCGCAAGATGATCGCGGCGTTCGAAGCGCGCGCGGACCAGCTTTACGGTGCGGGGAGCGCGACGTCCTCCGAAGGCCGCAGCGCGTCCTTTTCGGGCTGAAGCAGCGCGAGCGCAAACATCGTTGCCGCCTGGCGGATCGCGGCACGATCGGTCGACTCGAACTGGATGCGCTGGGTGAAATAATCGTCGGGATCCTGCCCGCGCAGGGCACGCGCAAAAACGACAAGACCCACCGGCTTCTTTTCGCTGCCCCCTGAAGGCCCCGCGATCCCGGTAATCGCGACCGCAACATCGGCGTCGCTGTTCGCCAGCGCCCCCGCCGCCATCGCCCAAGCCGTCGCCAGCGACACCTCGCCAAAGGTTTCCAGAATCTCGCCGCTGACATCGAGCTGCGCCTTCTTGGCCTCTCCCGAATAGGTGACGAAGCCCGCGGTAAAGACGTCCGAACTGCCGGGGATGTCGGTCAGCGCCGCCGCCACCATGCCGCCAGTGCAGCTTTCGGCGACGGCGATCTTGCGCCCCGCGGCGCGATTTTCAGCGAGCACGCTGGCAGCCAGTTTTTCACGCGCAGCGAGGCGCGATTCAGCGTCGGACAGCACGGGTTCAAATCTCCGGAAGTTGGATGGTCGCAACGGCCTGGGCCGCGATCCCCTCGCGGCGGCCGGTGAAACCGAGCCGCTCTGTCGTTGTCGCTTTCACACTAACTCGTCCCGCCGGAATCGCAAGGATTTCCGCGATACGATTGCGAATCGCGACGCGGTGGGGCCCGATTCGCGGCGCTTCCGCGACGATGGTGAGATCGAGGTGGCCGATGCGGCCGCCGCTCGCCGCTACGCGCTCGCCGGCAAAGGCGAGAAAGCGGTGCGACGCCGCCCCGCGCCATTGCGGGTCGCTCGGCGGGAAATGGTCGCCGATGTCGCCGTCGCCCAGCGCGCCAAGAATTGCATCGGTCAGCGCATGAAGCCCGACATCGGCATCACTATGCCCTTCAAGTCCATGACTATGTTCGATTTTTATGCCGCCGATCCACAGTGGCTTGCCTTCGACGAGGCGGTGGACGTCATAGCCCATGCCAACGGCGGCTCGCATCATATCCCTTACCCCCAGCAACCCCGACAGAATCGCCATATCCTCGGCATATGTCAGTTTGTGGAGCCGCGCGTCGCCCTCCACCGTCGTAACCATGACGCCAAGGCTGCGGACGAGCTGCGCGTCGTCGGTCGCCGCCGAACCCGCGGCTTCCGCATGCGCGCGGCGCAACACGCCCAGGCGAAAGGCCTGCGGCGTCTGGACGCGCGCCAGCCGGTCGCGCGCGACGATATCGCCCGCCTGGCCATCCGCCGCTTCGACCAGCGTGTCGGGCACCGGGAGCACGGGGATAGCCGCGTCAGCGCTGTCGAGCGCGGCTAGCAGGCGGTCGAGCACCGCGGCGCCGAGGCCGGGGCGCGCGGCGTCGTGGACAAGAATGAGCGCGTCGTCGGGCCAATCGGACAGCGCGGCCAGCGCATTGGCCACCGACTGCTGCCGCTCCGCGCCAGGGGCGGCCGCAATCCAGCCTTTGGGCAAGGGGCCGGCAGCGGCGGCGACGTCATGGCTGGCCACCAGCACGCTGGCCGACACGCGGCGATGGGCCGCCAGCGCGTCCAGGCTCCAGCGAAGCACCGGCTTGCCGCCAAGCGGCGCCAATTGCTTCGGCCGTGCGAAGCCCGCGCGCGTACCCTGCCCGCCGGCGAGCAGAATCGCGGCGACGAGGGGAAGGGTGGGGGCGGAGGACTCGGACATGATCCGCGCCGGTTAGCGCAGCCGCGGCTTGCGGGAAAGGCGCATAGCGTGTAGGGGCGCTGCTTAAATTTTAGGCAATGCAACGAAAGCTCCCCGCCCATGGCGCCGCTGCGGCCCATCCAGATCGGTAACATCACCATCGCGGATCCCGTGATCCTCGCGCCGATGACGGGCGTTACCGACCTGCCGTTCCGCAAGCTCGTCCGCTATTATGGATCGGGGCTCAACGTCACCGAAATGATTGCGAGCCAGGCCGCGATCCGTGAGACGCGCCAGTCGATCCAGAAGGCCGCGTGGGATCCGGTCGAAGAGCC
>JBGTUD010000372.1:0-2655 GCA_041939405.1 Sphingopyxis sp.
CTTTGTCTATCTGATGGGAGTGCTGCGATGAGTGCCGATCCCCACGCCGCCGCCCACGCGCATGGCGGGCACCACGAAATCGAGATGCCGCACGCAACGATGCGCGACTATGTCATCGGTTTCGTCCTGTCGGTAATCCTGACTGCCATACCCTTTTGGCTGGTGATGACGATGCCGCTCAGCGCCGGGGCGACCGGAGCGATCATCATGGGCTTTGCGGTCGTGCAGATCGTCGTTCACATGGTATTTTTCCTCCATATGACACCCAAGGCAGAGGGTGGCTGGTCGCTCACCTCGCTGGTGTTCACGGTGATCGTCGTCGTGATCATGCTCGCGGGATCGCTTTGGGTGATGCATCATCTCAACACCAATATGATGCCGATGCCGCACGAACCGACGAGCCAGCTTCAGAGCCAAGCGCCGTGACGCGTGCCCGCCGCGCGGGTTTCGCCGCGGCGGCGCTGATCGCGGCGATGCTTCTCGCGGGCCTCGGCGCGTGGCAGGTCGAACGGCGCGCCTGGAAGCATGAACTGGTCGCCGCGGTCGATGCGCGCATCCATGCCGCCCCGGTGCAGGCACCGGGACCCGGTGCGTGGCCGCGGATCAACGCAAGGGACGACGCCTATCGCCGCGTGACCGCGACGGGCGCGTTTCGCCATGACCGGGAAACGCTGGTGCAGGCCGTCACCGAGCGCGGCGCGGGATTTTGGGTGATCACGCCGCTCGAGACGCCGGACTTCACCCTGCTGGTCAACCGCGGTTTTGTGCCCAAGGGCCGGCGTAGCGCGCGGTCGCGCGCGGAAGGCAATGTGGCAGGAAGCGCTACCGTCACCGGCCTGCTGCGCGTCACCGAACCCGGTGGCGCGTTTCTCCGCGCGAACGACCCCGCGGCGGACCGCTGGTTCTCACGCGATGTGGCGGCGATCGCGCGCGCGCGCGGGCTTGGCTCGACCGCACCCTATTTCGTCGACGCCGACGCCTCGCCGAACCCGGGTGGCTACCCCGTCGGCGGCCTGACCGTCGTGCGCTTTCCCGATAATCATTTGGTTTATGCACTGACCTGGTTTGCGCTTGCGGCGCTCAGCGTCTTTTTTGCCTGGCGGTTGTGGCGTATCCGCGAATGATGACCGATCCCGCGACCTTGCCTGCCCGCGCCCCTGCGGGCCGCCGCAACATGACGTTGCTCATCCAGCTGCGCTGGCTTGCCGTCGGCGGCCAGCTCGCGACGATCGGGATCGTCAGTGGTCCGATGGGCATATCGCTGGAGCGCGCGCCGCTGCTCGGCGCGATTCTCGTGCTGATCGCGATCAACCTTGCCAGTACCGCCGTGCTCCGCCGCGGCCGCGCCGTGACCAACGCCGAACTGACGGCGGCGCTGCTCTTCGATGTCGCGGCGCTCGGCTGGCAGCTTCATCACAGCGGCGGGCTCGCCAATCCCTTTGCTTCGCTTTTCCTGCTGCAAGTGGTGATCGGCGCGATCCTGCTGACTCCGCGCTCGTCGTGGGCGATCGTCGCGGCGGCGTTGGCGGCGCTCGCGGCGCTCCGTATCGATCCGACGCCGCTGCTACTGCCGCCGCCCTACGCCGCCGACCCGATGAAACTCTATCTGCAGGGCAGTTTCGTCTGCTTCCTGCTTATCGCCGTCCTGCTCGTCGCCTTCGTCACGCGGATCAGCCGCAATCTGCGCGACAGCGACGCCGCGCTCGCGGCCAGCCGCCAGCGCGCGGCCGAGGAGGACCATATCGTGCGTATGGGACTGCTCGCGTCGGGCGCGGCGCACGAACTCGGGACGCCGCTCTCCACCTTGTCGGTGTTGATCGGCGACTGGAAGGCGGCACCGCGTCTCAAGGATGACCGTGAGCTTCAGGAGGATCTGGCCGACATGGACACCGCCGTCCAGCGTTGCAAGGCCATCGTCAGCGGCATCCTGATGTCGGCGGGCGAGGCGCGCGGCGAAGCGCCGCAGCTCACGACGATGCGCGCCTCGTTCAACGAGATTGTCGCACACACCCGTGCCGTTCGCCGCCCGGGCACCGTCGAGTTCAACGATCGCTTCGGCGCTGACGTCGCAATTGTATCGGACCCGGCGCTGCGCCAGGTGATCGGCAATGTCCTCGATAATGCGGCGGAGGTGTCGCCCGACTGGACCAGCTTCACCGCCTCGCGCGATGGCGACATGCTGGTGATCGAGATCGCCGATCGCGGGCCGGGGTTCAGCCCGGAGATGCTGGAGAATTTCGGCCAGCCTTATCGTTCGACCAAGGGGCGGCCCGGCGGCGGCCTGGGGTTGTTCCTGCTCGTCAATGTGCTGCGCAAGCTCGGCGGCAGCGCCAGCGTTGCGAACCGCGATGCGGGCGGCGCGCTGGTGCGGATTGTCCTGCCTATTTCGGCCCTCGCGCCCCCTGGAGGAGACAGGCCATGACCGAGCCGCGACGCCTGCTGATCGTCGAGGATGACGAGCCGTTTGCGCGCACGCTCAAGCGTTCGTTCGAACGGCGCGGCTATAGGGTCGAGGTTGCGCACGATCCGGAGGCGATGGAGGCGCTGCTCGCTGCCTTCCGGCCCGGCTATGCCGTCGTCGACCTAAAGCTTGGCGGTGCATCGGGGCTCGCGTGCGTGCAGACGCTGCGCGCCGCCGATGCGGCGATGAAGATC
>JBGTUD010000373.1:0-2651 GCA_041939405.1 Sphingopyxis sp.
ATCAGCGCGCGGCCGAGCGGCTGGAGCGTTTCGAGCATCTTTCGCATCACCGTGTCTCCTCGAACGCGCGGGCGAGGGCGCGAACCTCCGCCGCCGACTTGCACCGGAGCGCCAGCGCGGCATGCGCCTGCGCTTCGGGCAGCGTCAGGCCGCGCACGATCGCTTTCGCCTCGGCGACGAAGCCCGGCACCGCCGACAATTCGGTGACGCCCAGCCCGATCAGGATCGGAAGCGCGGCGGGATCGGACGCGAGGCCGCCGCACACGCCGACCCAGCGGCCGTGGACGGCGGCAAGACGACACGTCTCGCCGATCAGGCGCAGCACCGCGGGGTGCATCGCGTCGACCCCCGCGGCGACCGCCGGATTGCCGCGGTCCATCGCGAGCACATATTGGGTGAGGTCGTTGGTGCCGATCGACAGAAAATCGGCTTCGGCGGCGAGCAGGTCGGCGGTGATCGCCGCCGCGGGGGTTTCGACCATCACGCCGACCTCGACCGGCGTGTCGATCCCCATGTCCCGCCGCAACCGGTCGACGGTGCTGCGCACCTCCCGAAGC
Source organism: Sphingopyxis sp. (assembly GCA_041939405.1). Lineage (GTDB taxonomy): Bacteria > Pseudomonadota > Alphaproteobacteria > Sphingomonadales > Sphingomonadaceae > Sphingopyxis. The sequence continues at coordinate 558 of JBGTUD010000373.1, forward strand.
TCGTCGACGCTTGCGATCATCGGGACCATGATCCGGCACTGGCCAGCGGGCCGCGTGCGCAGGATCGCCCGAAGCTGCGTTTCGAGAAGGCCGGGATGCGCCAGCGCGACGCGGATGCCGCGCAGACCGAGCGCCGGATTTTCTTCGGCGTCGATGGGGATATAGGGCGCGGGTTTGTCGCCGCCGATGTCGAGCAGGCGCACGATCACCGGCTTTTCGGCCAGCGCGTCGGCGATCGCCTGATAGGCCGCGTGCTGTTCGTCCTCCGACGGCGCGGAATCGCGGCCAAGGAACAGAAATTCGCTGCGCACCAGCCCGGCCCCCTCGGCGCCCTGTGCCGCGGCGAGCGCGGCGTCGTCGACGGTTCCGATATTCGCGAACAGCTCGATGCGCGTGCCATCGCGCGTGTGGCACGCCTCGCTCGCGGCGGCGCGCGCGGCGGCGCGGCGGGCATCGCGCTTGTCGAGCCGCGCGGCAAAGGCCGCCTGCGTGGCGGGGTCGGGATCAACGGTGATATGCCCCGCCTCGGCGTCGAGCAGCAGCGCTGCCCCGTCGGCGACGGCGTCAAGCGCGTCGCCGATCGCGACGAGCGCGGGGACGCCCAGCCCCGCGCACAGGATCGCAACGTGCGAGGTCGGCCCGCCGCGCGACAGCGCCACCCCCGCGAGACCACCGCCCGCGAGGGCCACGAGCTGCGACGGCAACAGATCGTCGGCGACGAGGATCGCCCCGGCGGGAATCCTGTCCGCCTCGACGGGCATCCCCGTCAGCGCGGCAAGCATTTGCCGTTCGATGTCGATGAGGTCGTCGACGCGTTCGATCAGATGCGCACTGCCCGTCGCGCGCAGCGCGTCGATCTGGTCGTGCACCGCACCGCGCCAGGCAAAGCCCGCGCTGGCCCCCTCGGCCATGCGGCGCTCGGCCGCGGCGAGCAATTCGGGATCGTCGAGCAACGCCAGATGCGCGCGCATCACCGCCGCGACGCTGCCGCTCGCCGTATCACCACGCGCCGCAATGCGGCTGTGGACTTCGGCGCGCGCAGCGAGCAACGCGTCGCGCTCCCCGGCGGCGCCCGCGCCTTCGCGCGCGACCGCAATCTCGGCGCGGTCCAGCCGCGCGGCCGGGCCGATCGCAAGCCCCGGCGCCGCGATCACGCCGCCGATCTGTCCCGCCGCGAGCGGCCGCGCGGGGGCCGGGGGAGCGGCAGGCGCGGGCGCGCTATCCCCCTCGCCCATGTCGCTTCCCAACAGCGCAACGATCGCCGCCAGCGCGGCTTCGGCATCGTCGCCGCGCGCCTGCACGACGACCTCGCTGCCAAAGCCGGTACCCAGCGCGAGAAGCGCAACGGTGCTGCGCGCATCGCCGCGCTTGCCATCGTGGATCAGGTGGACGTCGGCCTCAAAACCCCGCGCGCATTCGCCGATGCGCGCCGCGGGGCGCGCATGGATCCCGTGCGGCAGCGACAGGGTGACGGCCTGTTCGATCAGCACGCCGTCGTCGGACCGGCGGCGCGCGGAGAGCTTTGCGGGCTCGATCGTCATCAGCGACTCGCACGCGCCGACCGTGACGTCGCGCGTCCGCTTGACGACCGTAAAAGCCTCGGCATTGGTGACGATCACCGGGGTCATCAGGCTGGTCGCAGCAAGCGCCACGGCGTCGAGGTCGAAGCGGATCAGCGGATCACCGCGGGCGACGCTTGTTCCCACGCTCACGAGCGGAGTGAAGCCCGCGCCTTTCAGCATCACCGTGTCGAGCCCGATGTGGATCAATATCTCGGCGCCCTCGGTACTGCGCAGCGCGACCGCATGTCCGGCTTCGTGGAGCGTCGTCACCTCGCCGTCGCACGGCGCGACGACGGTATCGCCGAGCGGATGGATCGCGACGCCGTCGCCCATCATTCGCTGGGCGAACACCGGATCGGGAACGTCCTCCAGTGCCGAAACCCAGCCCCGCAGGGGGGAGGTCACAATCAGGCTCATCCGCTTTTCCCCAATATGATCTTATCTGTTATTATCCGCGTATCGTCCGCGCGCGGCGGATCATTCCCTTGCCGAAACCGGCGCGCCCCCGATCCATGTTTCGCGCGGCCGGAGC
>JBGTUD010000374.1:0-2638 GCA_041939405.1 Sphingopyxis sp.
TCGACGATTTCCGCGAAAGCCCCGCGGTCGAAGTTGCTGCTGCGCTTGCGCGCCGCTTCGGCGAGCAGATCCGGATCGTCGAACCCTATGCCCGCGCGCTGCCGACGGAGTTTGCCGGAACCGGCGCCGAGTTGATCGACCTCGACAATGCGCTTGCAACCTGCGACCTGCTCGTCGTTCTCGTCGATCACGACCTGTTCAAGTCGATCCCGCTCGAAGAACGCGGCGACAAGATCGTATATGATACGCGCGGGCTCTGGCTCGATCAGCCAAGTATCGGAAACGGCAATCGTTTCAACCGCGCTGCCTGACCAATTCTCTTGACGCCTAACGACCGGCTCAACATGGTGGCGCCATGCTGACTCGTCTCGAAACCATCATCGTCGACAAGCCCTGGGGGCGCACCGACATCCCCAACGAGTTCGGCGAGTTCGGCGGTCGGCGTGTCGGCGAAATCTGGTTTGCGCATCCCGATGGCGACGATGCGCCCATCATGGTCAAATTCCTGTTCACCTCCGAACGTCTGTCGATCCAGGTCCATCCCGGCGATGAGGCCGCAACGGCGGCGGGTTATGCGCGCGGCAAGGAAGAATGCTGGCTCGTTCTCGATGCCGAACCCGACGCCGAGCTTGGCGTCGGCCTCAACGCCGCGGCGACGCGCGAAGCGTTGCACGCCGCCGCCCTCGACGGCTCCATTGTCGACATGGTCGATTGGCGTTCCGCGCAAACCGGTGATTTCGTTTACAACCGTGCGGGCACGATTCACGCGATCGGCGCAGGGCTCACCGTTGTTGAAGTGCAGCAAAATGTCGATTGCACTTACCGGCTCTATGATTACGGCCGGCCGCGCGAATTGCATCTGGACGCCGGGCTGGCAGTCGCCGAAACCGCGCCGCGGCCCGATGCTCGCGACAGCAAGGTCGAACCGGCCGAAAACCGCCTGCTCGTCGATGGTCCGCATTTTCGGCTTTTGCATCTCGCCGGGCCGGAAGCCACCGCGCTGCTACCGGTGGGCACAGCCGATTATATCTTCACACCCTTGTCACACGGCTGTTCCATCGACGGGGAGGCGGTGGCGCTTGGCGAATGCGTCGCATCCGACCGTGCCGCCGGTATTGCGCTTGCACCGGGCGCGCGTGCGCTGCTGAGCTGGCCTGCCTGACTTTTCCTCATATAAGGTTCGACATGAGCATCATCGTCCCCGTCATCCTCTCCGGCGGCTCCGGCACGCGCCTCTGGCCCGTTTCGACCGGCGCGGCGCCCAAACAGTTCCAGCCGCTGACCGGCGATACCAGCATGTTCCGGCAAACCGTCGAACGCGCGAGCGACCGCGCCCGCTTTGCCGCGCCGCTGATCGTTTGCGGTCCGGCGCATGTCGCGCATGTCGAGGCCGACCTGGCAGCCGCCGGCATTGATGACGCGCGCATCGTCGTCGAACCGGCGGCGCGCAACACAGCCCCGGCGATCGCGCTCGCCGCTGAGCTTGCCCGTACTGCCGATCCCGCCGCGACGATCCTGGTGATGCCCGCCGACCATGTGATGACGAAGGTAGACGCTTTCCTCCACGCGATCGAAGCCGCGCGTCCGGCGGTCGCGGCCGGCGCGCTCGCGACCTTTGGCATTGCGCCGTCGCACCCCGAAACCGGATATGGCTATATCGCGGCGGGCGATCCCGTCGCCGATGGTTCACCGGTGTGCGCGGTACGCCGCTTCGTGGAAAAACCGCCGCGCGACCGCGCCGAAGCGATGCTTGCCGAGGGCGGGCATTATTGGAATGCCGGGATTTTCCTGATGCGCGCCGACCGTTTTCTGCTCGAGCTGGAGCGGCAACAGCCCGCAATGGCAAGCGCCTGCAACGCAGCAATGGCGGATGCGAGCAGCGATGGAGCCCGGCTGCATCCCGATGCGGACGCCTTTCTCGCCAGCCCATCGGACTCCATCGATTATGCGGTCATGGAGGGTGCGCAGGATGTCGTCGTCGCACCGGTCGATCCCGGCTGGTCCGATGTTGGCGGATGGGCCGCGCTCCACGAACTTGGCGTGAAGGATGCGTCCGGCAATGTCCGCATCGGCGACGTCATCGCGCTCGACGCGAGCGGCAACTATCTTCATGCCGCCCCTGGCAAGCGGATCGCCGTCGTCGGCGTGTCCGACCTCGTCGTCGTGGCGCATGGCGATGATCTGCTGATCGTCCCGCGCGAACGCGCGCAGGAGGTGAAGGCGATCGTCGAACAGCTCGCAAAACGCCCGCTAGGCTGAACGCGCTCCCGCCCGCCTCTTGCGGCTCGGTGAGCCATCGCCCATATCGCGCGGCATGACCAATCCCCATGCGCATAGTGCCGCGCCCTGGCACGGAACCACCATTCTTTCGGCCCGCAGTGCGGACAAGGTCGTCGTCATTGGCGACGGGCAGGTGTCGATGGGGCAGACGGTGATGAAACCCAATGCCCGCAAGGTCCGCCGCCTCCACGACGGCGGCGTGATCGGCGGCTTTGCGGGCGCAACCGCCGATGCCTTCACCCTGTTCGAGCGGCTCGAGGCCAAGCTCGAGCGCCACAACGGCCAATTGCTCCGCGCGGCGGTCGAACTGGCGAAGGATTGGCGCACCGACAAATATCTGCGCAATCTGGAAGCGATG
>JBGTUD010000375.1:0-2633 GCA_041939405.1 Sphingopyxis sp.
CCTTCTTGCTGTCGACGCGGCGCGCCTTGGCCGCCTTGCTCGGCTTGGTCTTGATCCGGCGTTCGGGGCGGACGAGCGCGGCGTCGATCAATTCGGACAGGCGCGCGCGCGCGTCGGCGCGGTTCGCCTCTTGCGTGCGGAAACGTCGCGCGAGGATGACCAACTCGCCGTCGCCGGTGAGCCGACTGCCCGCGAGCGCTTTCAGCCGACGAAAGGCGTCGGGGGCGAGGCCGAGCGCGTAGACGTCGACGCGAAGCTGGCATGCGGTCGCGACCTTGTTGACATTCTGGCCCCCCGGCCCCGACCCCGCGAGAAACTTTTCGCGGATCGCCTGTTCGGGGATGTCAGCCACGGGTCGGCGCCGCACCCTCGGGCGCCGCGAACCCCAGCGTGGCAAAGACGTCGGGGAAGGGCGCTTCGGCGGTTACTGGCGGCTTGACGTCACGTTTCACAACCAGCCGCTCGGCGTGAAGCAAGGTGCGATCGCGGGCGCCGCCGCGGCCGTAGACGGGATCGCCGACCAGCGCGAAGCCCAGCCCCTCGAGCGCGTGGACGCGCAATTGATGCGTGCGGCCGGTTTCGGGGCGGAAGCGGAGCAGCGCGCGGCCGCCCGCGACCGCGAGCTTTTCCCAGTGCGAGACCGAGGGCTTGCCCGCCGGGTCGACGATCATGCGCCAGCCCGCCTCGGCGGTCGAGATCTTGGCGAGCGGCAGGTCGATCGTGCCGCCATCTTCGGCGGGAACGCCATCGACGATCGCGAGATATTGTTTTTCGACCTCGCGGTTTTCAAAGGCGCGAGTGAAGCGGCCGTGCGCCTTGGGATTGCGGGCGAGGAGCAGGCAGCCCGAGGTGTCGCGGTCGAGCCGGTGGACGGCGAGCGACCAGCGTTTGAAGCCGAAGCGCAGCGAATCGAGATGGTTTTCGAGGCTGAGGCTGCCGTCGCGCGGCGCGTCGACGGGAAGTCCGGCGGGCTTGTCGATGACGAGCGCTTCGCCGTCGAGGAAGAGGACGCGGTCGGAAAGGAGCATGGCGCGCTATAGGGTGCGCGGCGCGCGGGTGGAAGAGCAAAGGGGATTGGGGCGCGAAGGTGGGTAGCAGCAACTGGCGCTAATAGGCCGTGTATCCCCGCGAAGGCGGGGATCCATCACCGTTCGGCCCCAAGGTGGCGCCGCCGGGAGATGGGCTCCCGCCTTCGCGGGAGCACACGTCAATTTTTAAGCCCGGTTCGGCCCTAGCGTTTCATGCACTGGCGCGGGTCGTCGCGCTTATATTCGCTGCAATTCCACAGCGCCTTTTCGAACCCCGCCTTGTCGTCGCGGAGATAGGAAAAGCTCATCGCCGCGCGCTGCGTGTCGCTCATCGCGTCGCTGTCGGGTTTGAGCATCGGGTTGGTCCAGCCCATGAACTTGCAATAGGGTTGCTCGCCGCAGAGACGCAGCGCGGTGGTGACGAAGCTTTCGGGCGCGGCGCGGCGGTCGAGCTGGATATAGATGGTGTCGCGGCCCGCCGCATCGCCGAGCCCGGCAACGACGCGCGCTTCGCCCACCGCGGCATTGGCGTCGGCGGGGGCCGAACCCGCGGGCAGGCCGAGCGCAAGCGCGTGGAGCGGCGAAATCGCGGCGAGCTTGACGACCGGACCGTCGCCGCCCGACACCGCGCCGCGAAACGCGCCCGGCGTGCCCCAAAAGCCGGACCAGCGGAAAAAGAGGTGCGTACCCTCGATCGCGATCTTTTCCAGGCTGTCGCTCCAATAGGGGCGCACCCAGTCGGTGTGATAATGCGTTGCGAGCCCGACGCGCGGATAGGTGCCCCCCGACAGCATCAGGTCGGCGTTATTGCGCGCGCGCTGCCACGCCGCGTCCGAATAGCGCCGCGCGAGTGCGCCGTCGCAGGTGAAGGTGAACTGACACCCGGTCGCGCGTTCCGAGCCCTGGAACACGACGCCGCAGATCGATTTGGGAAAGGCGGGGTGGCGCGCGCGATTGATCACGACCTGGCCCACCGCTTGCTGTCCGCGCGCATCGTCGCCGGCTTCGTAGAGCATCGCCGCGGCGAGGCAGTCGCGCGCCCGCGCCCGTGCGTCCCCGTTGCCCGCGTAGACGAACGGACGCGGCGCGGCAAAGCCGCGGGTGACGAGCGCGATCGCGGCATTCTGTGCCCGCGCGTCGGCTTCGGTGACGGGCGCGAGCACCATCGGCGGCGCTTCGGGCACGACGTCGGCGGGCGGCGCGACCGGGCGCGGTTGCGCGATACGCCCGACGCGATCACCGCTTGCATGAAGCACGGCGCCGATCGCGAGCGCGGCGAGCAGGACGAACAGCCAGCCCGTCCAGTCGCGTCGCCACGACGCCGGCCGATCGCTTGTCGCGTCCATGGCGCGGGATCAGATTTCCGGCAGGAAGTCGGGCACCGACAGATAACGCTCGCCGGTGTCATAGTTGAAGCCGAGCACGCGGCTGCCCGGCGGCAGTTCGGCAAGCTTTTGCGCGATGGCGGCGAGGGTGGCGCCCGACGAGATGCCGACGAGCATTCCTTCTTCGGTCGCGGCGCGGCGCGCAAAATCCTTGGCAGCGGCGGCGTCGACCTTGATCACCCCGTCGAGCAGGTCGGTGTGCAGGTTGCGCGGGATGAAA
>JBGTUD010000376.1:0-2619 GCA_041939405.1 Sphingopyxis sp.
CCGTGTACGCCGGTTCGATTCCGGCTCGGGCCTCCAACCTCTTTTCCAGACTCAAGCTCGGAATCAAGCTATGCGGTGGCCGCTCTGCCAGCGCCCCGCCGGCCGATGCCGCTGGTCGGCGCGCTCGGTTGGGGCGCCACCCGACATTGCTGGACATTTTTCCTGCGCTAAATTATATACCAGTCGTTATGGAAGTTGAAACTGCCTCCAGCGCTGGTTCGCACGCCGGGTCTCATAAGGGGCGCCCACGCGAATTTTGTGTCGATGCGGCGCTCGCGGCGGCGCTGCGCGTTTTCTGGTCGAAAGGCTATGAAGGTGCGTCGATGGCGGACCTGACCGAAGCCATGGGAATAACCAAGCCCAGCCTCTACGCGGCTTTCGGCAACAAGGAGGCGCTTTTCAACAAGGCGCTCGATCTCTACGAGCGCGAAAAGCTCGACTATATGCAGGCCGCGCTCGCCGCGCCGACCGCGCGCGGCGTCGCCGAACGGCTGATGTACGGCGCTCTCGACATGTATTGCTGCCCCGAAAATCCGAACGGGTGCCTGGGGGTGATCAGTTCGGTCGCCTGCGGTGCCGAGGCCGAATGTATCCGCGAGGCCGTGCTCGAACGCGGGGCCGCGGCGAAGCGCGCGATGCTGGAACGGCTGAAGCGCGCCAAGCAGGAAGGCGATTTTCCGGAGGATGCGGATCCCGAAGGTCTGGCAGCCTTTCTGATGGCGGTGAATCAGGGCATGTCGGTGCAGGCGGGTGCGGGCGCGACGCGCGCCGAACTCGAACGGCTGGTCGAAACCAGCCTCAAATTGTGGCCGGGGCGCTGACCCGCCGGCCATTCGCCCGATAAACCGGCGGCCCTGCTTCGCTAAAGGCGCTGAAAGAATTATTTTTACTGCCCGGTACAGAATGCGCTTGACGCATCGCGACATGATTTATATACCACTCAGTATACAACAATAGGGCTCTCCCCCCGGAGCGGTCTCCGCGTGACAGGATCATGCGGCGGCCGGATCCACCGACAACATGAAATTGACCCGGGAGCGGGCTCGACCCGGCCGGGCGCCGATGGCGCTCGCCCGCAAGAAAACAGGGCCCGGCGCGTGCAGGATGAATGCGCAGCGCGGGATGGGGCGGCCATCCTCTTTCGAGAGGGTCGTCTGCACAGGAGGACCGACATCAAGACGCGGCGGAAGCGACGCTTCCGGCGACGGGTTGCTGCGTGCCTGCGCGCGGCGACCGATCCGAACGAAGAGAAGAGGGCATAGCGATGACCGTTCACACCCCGATCGAAAAGCTCGACCCCGCCGACGCGCGGGTCCGCCGCGAACTCAAGACGTTGCTCCGCCCCGCGCGCAGCCGGCGCGCCGCGTGGATCGGCGCGCTGCTGGTGCTGGTCGCTGGCGCCTGGTGGCTGCTCCGCGATGGCGCGCCGCCGGCCGCCGCCGCCCCCGCTCCGGTCCTGACCGTCGCGGCACCGCTCGCGCGCGAGGTGACATTGTGGGACGAATATATCGGCCGCTTCGAAGCGTCGAAGGCGGTCGAGGTGCGGCCGCGCGTATCGGGCGCGATCACTGCGATCCATTTTACCGATGGTCAGATCGTCCGCGCGGGCCAGCCGCTCTTCACCATCGATCCGCGCCCCTATCGCGCCGCGCTCGCCGAAGCGCGCGCGGCGGCGGCGAGCGCGCGCAGCGACCTCGCTCTGGCGAGGCTGGAACTCGAACGCGCGAGCCGGCTCGTCGATGTCGAGGCGGTGTCGCAGAGCGAGATCGACCGGCTCCGCGCGCGGGTCAGCGCCGCGACGGCGGCGCTTGCGGGTGCGGAGGCGCGTATCGCCCAGCGCGCGCTCGACGTCGAGTTAACCACCGTCCGCGCGCCGCTTTCCGGGCGCATCTCGGATCGCCAGATCGACGCCGGCAACCTCGTCTCGGCCGGCGATGCCGGCGGCACATTGCTGACGACGATCAACGCGCTCGACCCCATTTATTTCACCTTCCAGGGTTCGGAGGCGCTGTTTCTCAAAACGAAGCGCGAGGGCAGCGACAAGGGCGCCCACGTCGAAGTCCGGTTGCAGGACGAGAATGACTATCGCTGGAAGGGCCGGCTCGACTTCACCGACAATGGGCTCGATCCGCGGTCGGGGACGATCCGTGCGCGCGGCCGCTTTGCCAATCCCGACATGTTCCTGACCCCCGGCATGTTCGGCAACATGCGGCTGTCGACGGGCCGGACGGCGCGCGCGTTGCTCGTCCCCGCCGCCGCGGTGCAGACCGACCAGGCGCGCAAGATCGTCTATGTCGTCGGGAAGGACGGCATGGTTGCAGCAAAGCCGGTGGAGATCGGTCCCGAAATCGACGGTCTTCGCGTCATTCGATCGGGTCTGACAGCGACCGACCGTGTCGTGATCACCGGATACCAGTTCGCCCGTCCGGGCACCAAGGCCGAGACCAAGGCGGGCAGGATCGTCGCCGACGCGCCGAAATCGGCGGCAGATGCGACGACCGAACCGGTGTCGGCGCAGGCGACCTTCGCACGGTAATTACACTCGTCATCCCGGCGAAGGCCGGGATCTCAACGGTGCGTCCATCTTCAACGTCGAGATCCCGGCCTTCGCCGGGATGA
>JBGTUD010000377.1:0-2604 GCA_041939405.1 Sphingopyxis sp.
GGGGCGAAATGTCGAGCGGCTGGACCTCGCCATAATTGCGGGTCGCTTCTTCGGCCGCGATGCGAAAGGTGTCGATCAGCCGCGTGACTTCGCCCTCGCTGTCGGCAATCGGCTTGCCCGCCTCGACACAAAGCGCGTAGGCGAGCTCGTCGAAGCGTTCCTGAAAGCGGCCCACGCAGTGCGCGAGCACATCGCGCTTCTCATAGCTCGCAAGCCGCGCCATCGGCTCGGCGGCGCGCACCGCGCCCGCAATCGCCGCATCAATGACATCGGGGGTGGCGAGCGCGGTGCGGAAGGCGATCTCGCCCGTAAATTTGTCGGTGACGGCAAGGTCGCTGTTCGGCTGCACCGCCTTGTTGTTGAGATAGAGCGGGTAGACGTCCTTGAGTTTCATTTCCTACTCCGTTCGGGCTGAGCCTGTCGAAGCCCTGTCCTTTCTTGAAGACAAAAACGGCCCTTCGACAAGCTCAGGGCGAACGGGATTTTTAGAGTTCCTTCGACAACTTCTTGATGTCGATGTTCAAAATCTGATCATTCTCCGAATAGTCCACGGGACAATCGATCAGGTGGACGCCCGGCGTGTCGGTGCAATGCTGGAGTACGGCCTTCAGATGCGCGGCGCTTTCGACGCGGTGGCCGTGCGCGCCATAGCTTTCGGCATATTTGACGAAATCGGGATTGCCATAGGTCAGCCCCCAATCCTTGAAGCCCATATTCGCCTGTTTCCAGCGGATCATGCCATAGCTGTTGTCGTTGAGGATGAGCACGGTGAGGTTGAGGCCGAGCCGCACCGCCGTCTCCATTTCCTGGCTGTTCATCATGAAGCCGCCGTCGCCGCATACCGCCATCACCTTGCGGTCGGGATACAGCATCGCCGACATCATCGCGCTCGGCAGGCCGGCGCCCATCGTGGCCAGAGCGTTGTCGAGCAGCACGGTGTTCGGCTTGTACGCGGTATAGCCGCGCGCAAACCAGATCTTGTAGACGCCATTGTCGAGACAGATGATCCCGTCGTCGGGCATCGCATCGCGAATCTGCTGCACCAGGTGGGGCGGAAAGATCGGGAAACGCTCATCCTTCGCCAGCGGCGCTGTATGGTCGATCTCGGCCTTGCGATAAGCGAGCAGATGGTCGAATTTCCAGCCACCGCTCACGACGATGTCCTCCTTCATCTGCCACACCGCATTGGCGATGTCGCCGATCACCTCGATATCGGGGAAATAGACAGGATCGACCTCGGCGGTCTTGGTCGAGACGTGGATGACGGTCGGTCCGCCGCGCTGCATGAAGAAGGGCGGCTTTTCGATCACATCGTGGCCGAGGTTGACGATGCAGTCCGACGCCTCGACCGCGCGGTGGACGAAATCGCCCGCCGACAGCGCCGCACAGCCCAGAAACTTCGGATGGCGCTCGTCGATCACCCCTTTGCCGAGCTGTGTCGTCAGAAAGGGAATGCCGGTCTTTTCGATGAATTGCAGCAGCATCCGGCTGGTCATCGTGCGGTTGGCGCCGGCGCCGATGACGAGCACGGGCGACTTCGCCTTTTCCAGCGCCTTCACCGCTTCGCGGATCGACTTGCTGTCGGCGTTGGGGCGGCGCGCATGGCTGCGTTTCAGCGGCAGGCTGTCGGTATGTTCGTCGGCAATATCCTCGGGCAGCTCGATATGGACCGCGCCTGGCTTTTCCTCTTCGGCGAGGCGGATGGCTTCGCGCACGCGGCTCGGGATATTGTCCGACGATGCCATCTGGTGCGTGAATTTGGTGATCGGCGACATCATCGCGACCACGTCCAGAATCTGGAACCGCCCCTGCTTCGACTTCTTGATCGGTTTCTGCCCCGTGATCATCATCATCGGCATCCCGCCCAGCTGCGCATAGGCGGCCGCGGTCACGAAATTGGTGGCGCCGGGGCCGAGCGTCGCGAGGCACACGCCGGTCTTGCCCGTGTGGCGGCCATAGGTCGCCGCCATGAAGCCCGCGCCCTGTTCGTGGCGCGTCAGGATCAGCTTGATCTTTTTCGACCGCGACAGGCTGTCGAGAAAATCGAGATTCTCCTCGCCCGGAACGCCGAAAATATATTCGACGCCTTCTTCTTCCAGGCACTCGATGAACAGATCGGATGCTTTTTTCATATGACAGTCGCCCCCTCAGCCACGCACCAAATGGTGCGGCCCCAGATCATGCCGGCGACCCTCGGCATCCTATCGTTGCAGCGGCGCCTGTTGTCAGGCTGCGAGTCCCGGCTGCATCGCGCAAGATTTGTAACGAGGGGGGAGGGGGTTGTCACCTGTGCGCGGAGCTGGCCGAACAATCGTCCCTGTTTCGCTCCGCTCGCGACGATCGGCTCAATCGATATCGAACAATCCCGCCAGCTGTTCGACCATCGTGCCGCCCAGCTGCTCGGCGTCCATGATCGTCACCGCGCGGCTGTAGTATCGCGTCACGTCGTGCCCGATGCCGATCGCGCAGAGTTCGACCGGCGAGCGGTTTTCGATCCAATCGATCACCTGGCGCAGATGCTGGTCGAGATAGGCGCCGTGGTTCACCGACAGCGTGCTGTCGTCGACCGGCGCGCCGTCGGAGATCGCCATCAGGATGCGGCGT
>JBGTUD010000378.1:0-2593 GCA_041939405.1 Sphingopyxis sp.
TCATTTCGTCGCCGTCGAGTTCGACGACCGGGTTGGCTACCTTGATCTTGCCCATGCGTTCTGCCTTTATCCTTGGGGAGTCGGAGTTGCAGCGGGCCTTAGGCAAAGCGGGGCGATTGATCAACCGCCCCGACGCAACCGGTGTCGCGCGCCGCGGCGCAACCATCGCCGCGCCTTATCCATTGTCACTATGGATGCTGCCCCCTAGAAGAACGGCCATGTCGAACATCATATCCTCGAACCGGCCCGGCGGCGGCATCAAATGGCAATGGCCGTCGATCCACCCCGAAGGCCGCAAATTCCTGTTGATCGCGGGCATTGTGACGCTTTGCTTCTGGTTGCTGGGGTGGGGCATCGTCGGTTGGCTGATGCTGGGCGTGACGCTGTGGATCGGGGCCTTTTTCCGCGATCCGGTGCGGGTTACGCCTGCAAGCAGCGACCTGATCATCGCGCCCGCCGACGGATTGATCACCCAGATCGCCGAAGTCGCCCCGCCGCCCGAAATCGCCGGTCCCGATGGGCTGGGCAATGCGCCGATGCTGCGTGTGTCGATTTTCATGAGCGTCTTCGACGTGCATATCAACCGCACACCGGTCGCGGGCACGCTGCGCAAACTGGTCTATATCCCCGGCAAATTCGTCAACGCCGACCTCGACAAGGCGAGCGAGGAGAATGAGCGGCAGCATTTCGTCGTGGAACGCGCCGACGGGGTCCGGATCGGCTTTACGCAGATTGCGGGGCTCGTCGCGCGGCGCATCATGCCCTTCGTGACGATGGGCAATGAACTCGCAACGGGTCAGCGCGTCGGCCTCATCCGGTTCGGCAGCCGTGTCGACGTCTATCTGCCCGCCGGCACGACGCCGCAGGTCCTGCTCGGCCAACGGACGCTGGCCGGTGAAACCGTCGTGGCACGGATCGGCATCGCCGAGACCCTCGACGGCATCGGGCAATAAGGTGGCGGAAGGGGAGCAGCCCTCGCCCGACGTCGCGGGTCGCCGCCTCGGCGGGATCAGCCTGCGCGCCTTTGCGCCCAATGCGATCACGGCGCTTGCGCTTTGCTTCGGCCTCACGGGCGTGCGCTTTGCGATCGGCGGCGAATGGGAAAAGGCGCTGGCGGCGGTTGTCTTCGCCGGCGTCCTCGACGGGATGGACGGGCGCATCGCGCGGCTGCTCCGCGCGCAAAGCAAATTCGGCGCCGAGCTCGATTCGCTGTCGGACGTGATCGCTTTCGGCGTCGCGCCGGCGATGATTCTTTTCCTGTGGTCGCTTGCCGATGCGCCGAAATTCGGCTGGACCGCCGCGCTGGCCCTCGCCGTCTGCTGCGCGCTGCGTCTCGCGCGCTTCAATTCGCGGATGGACGCCGATTTCCAGCCGCACAAGTCGGCGGGGTTTATGACCGGCATACCGGCACCCGCGGGTGCGGGCCTGTCCTTTGTTCCCGTCTATCTGTGGCTGGTATCGGGCAACGACCTGTTCCGCGAATGGTATGTCGTCATGCCATGGGCACTCGGTGTTGCGATGCTGATGATTTCGGCAATTCCGACCTATAGCTGGTCGTCGATCCGTTTGCGTCGATCGTGGAGACTGTTCGCGCTGGCTGGCGTCGGCCTGCTGGGCGCGGCTCTCGTCACCGTACCGTGGCTGACGCTGCTCGTCGTCTCGGCAATCTATGTTATCCTGTTGCCGTTCGGCATCGCAAGCTATGCGAAGGTCAAGCGGCGCAGCTGAGCCGCTGCTGAGCGCGAACGGCGGACGGCAGGGCGCGCGGGCCGCCGCGGTGCGCTGGCGATCGGCGGAGCTTGATTTTTTGTGGCAGGGGATCGGACTGCGGGAGCGCACCGATTGGGAAGGCGCCTTCGCCGAGCAGCGCCGAGACGACAGCGCTACTGTTATTCCTGAGCATCGCAAGGATGACCAGAACGCCTAATCCGGCGGCGAGAGCGAAAAGAAGAGCGGCGGCGACCTGAAGCATGATCTTGTCCTTCCGGTTTTCCTGTGCGAAAATCCGTCGTCGTGGAACAGTTGCGTTGGGCCGTCCGTTCCATGTTCCTTTTTTGTTCTCAAACTGATTGCGACAGAACGTTTCATTTTATCGATGAAGCGTTGCCGTTGCAAAGACGGGGGCCAGGCGCCCTACGGGTCTTCACCCCTTGCTTTTCGGAGCGAAGGCCGCTAACGGGCCGCCCATTCCACATGGAAGGCGCACATACCGGTGCCGGGATCATCCCCTCGCGGATGCCTCGGTTCTTGCTTTCCAGAGGACCAACCGGAAGGAGAAAGACTATGGCGGCACCTGTCGTCACGATGCAGAATCTTATCGAGGCCGGCGCGCATTTCGGCCACCAGACCCACCGTTGGAACCCGCGCATGAAGCCGTATATCTTCGGCGCGCGCAACGGCATCCACATCCTCGACCTGTCGCAGACCGTGCCGCTCTTCGCGCGCGCCCTCGACTTCGTGTCGGCCACCGTCGCCGGCGGCGGCAGGCAAACTAGCTGACCTTATAGTGGTCGACGGTAACCCGCTGGACAACATCGAAAACATCCGAAACCTGGAATTGGTGATCAAGGAAGGCAGGGTCGTGGCCGACCAC
>JBGTUD010000379.1:0-2561 GCA_041939405.1 Sphingopyxis sp.
CGGCGAGACGGCGGAGATCGGCGACAATGTCTCCATCTATCAGGGCGTGACGCTGGGCGGGACCGATCCAGCGAACGGCATCGGCGGCAAACGTCACCCGACGCTGTCCGACGATGTCATCGTCGGATCGGGCGCGCAGATATTGGGCCCCGTCACCGTCAGCGCGCGCGCGCGTGTCGGCGCCAATGCGGTGGTGACGAAGGATGTGCCCGAGGGCGCGGTGATGGTCGGTATCCCAGCGCGCTCGACCCTGCTCGACGCCACCGAATATGCGCGCGAATTCGTGCCCTATGGCACGCCGTGCAGCGAAAATTTCGACCCCGCGACGCAAAAGGTCGAACTGCTGCAATGCCAGCTCGAACAGATGCAGAAGCAGCTCGCAGCGTTGCTCGAAGCGCGTGAGGCCGTCGACGACGAGGCGCCGCGGCGCAAGGGAGGGCGTAAAAGCGCCTGATGGGCACGGTCACGCCCCTGCCGTTCGCAGGCCGGACGGTGCCGCTTCAGACCGGTTTCGAGCGTCCCGAACTGATGCGCATCCTGGACCTTTATGGCCGCATGGTCGCGGCGGGGCATTGGCGCGACTATGCGATGGATTTCCACCGTGACGCCGCGATCTTTTCGGCGTTTCGTCGCGCCGCCGAGCGCCCCGAATATCGCATCGAAAAACGCCCCGCGCTGCGGAACCGCCAGGGCATGTGGGCGCTGGTGTCCGAAGCGGGGGCGATTTTGAAGCGCGGGGACGAGCTGTCGAACATACTCGCCCCCGTCGAGCGCAAGCTTATGAAGCTGGTGGGGGACTGACGGCGCCCCCACGCCGTTATCCCGGCGAAGGCCGGGATCTCAACCTCGCGCCATAGCAACGACGGCGAGATCCCGGCCTTCGCCGGGATGACGCACTGTTAGGCCTGCACGGCCCGCGTCGCCGTCGGCAGCTGGTCGGCGATGTTGGCCGGCAGCAACCCCACGACCGTCGCGCGGGCATTCTGCCAGAAAGCCGAAAGCAGCAGCAGCGCCGAACCGATGACGAAGGCGGTGAGCGCGACGTTGAGCTCGACCGCGCCGAACTGGTTGAAGAGCTGTGTCAGTGCGAACAGCACATAGGCGAGCGCGGAAACAAGCAGCGCGCGGCGGTCGATCGCGAGCGCGATCAGCCCGAACAGCACGTAAATGGCGACGACCATCACCGCGGCGCCGCTGCCGATATTATCCCCCTCGGTCACGCCGAGCAGGTGAAAGATGGGATGCGCGATCATCGGTGCGGCGAGCAGGTGGAGCCAGAAAGCGACGTCGCTGCGCCGCGTCTGGCGCGCGCGGTCGCTCTTGTCCCACCACATCGCCAGCGCGAAAACGCCGAACCCGGCGATCAGCACCAGCACCATCGGCAATGTGCCGTCGGGGCTGGGCATTCCGGTGATCGCCAGCACGAGCGCCACCGCGGTCGCGGCGAGCGCAGCGGTGCCGGCGGCGACGGTGATCGGCACCATGAAGCGCTTCCAATGGGCCCAGGTCGCCGCTGCGGTGATCAGCGCCATGGCGCCGACGAGGATCGCGCCAACGGTTTCGCTGGGGCTGCTGCCGAAAATATCCTCGCCATGCCGGACGAGGAAACCGACCATCGCCGCAAAGACGCCACCCGAAAAGGCAAGGACGAGGACGATGCTGGGCAGCGCCATGCGGCGCTTTCGCGTGAAATATTCGGCGAGCAACCATGCCGAGCCGGCGACGAAGGCGCCGCCGAGCGCCGTATGGATCGACGCGCCGATCCAGCCGACCGCGACGAGCAGGATCACCGCCGCGATGCTGACGAAAATATCGTTGAAGCCGGTGATAAGGCGGAAGGATTCCTCATCCGCTCCGGGGGCGGCGCGCACCGATGCGATATGGCCGCGGAAGGCCGCCACGGCCTCCGGCGTCAATATCTTTGCATCGACCGCGGCTTGCAGGTCGCTTTCACTATACATCGGGGTCGTCCTTCTGTCCGATCCCCTTGCCCCGCGACGATTATTTCAGAACTGTATTGCTGTGTCAATACGGTATGGCGCTCGCGCGGTCATCCCGGCGAAGGCCGGGATCTCAACCTCGCATTCCCACGCGGCGGCGAGATCCCGGCCTTCGCCGGGATGACGATCTGGATTGCCTCACCCCAGCGCCATCAGCGCCTTCATCACGTTCATCGACTGCTCGCTGCCCGATTGCGGGACGGTTTCGCCCGCGCGGTCGATGATCTTGTCCCACGCCGCGGCGACGCCTTCGGGCGTACGCTCGCCTTCGGGCAGCGCGACGCCGGGGGTCATGGTGACATAGGCGGCGTGGAACGCGCCCGCGCCCGCGCCGACGATCATGTTCGTCGGTGCGTCCTCGCTGACGAGATAGAGCGCGGCGGGAACGACATTTTCGGGGGTGAATTTTTCGAACAGTTCGGCGGGGAAGATGTCCTCGGTCATCCGCGTGCCCGCGACCGGCGAGATGGTGTTGCAGCGGATATTATATTTCGCACCTTCGAGGTGGAGCGTCTTGGTGAGCCCCGCGAGGCCGAGTTTCGCCGCGCCATAATTGGCCTG
>JBGTUD010000380.1:0-2538 GCA_041939405.1 Sphingopyxis sp.
ATTTGGAGGCGGTGTTGACGATGAGCAGCACCTTGCCCCGGTAATCGGCCAGCGATTGCGCGCCGCCACCGGGCAGCTTCGCCGAAAGATCGTACAACCCCATGTCAATTCTCCCCCGCCTTGCGCGGCTTGTAGATGAAATCGAAACTCGTCGTCCAGCTCAGCCCATGGTCGAGCGACTGTTCGCCGTGCTGCCGCACCGCGCCTCCCGGCTGTCGGCTGTAGGTCATGCGGATCAGCCCGTCCCGGCCCGCTCCCGCGACATTCGCCCAGCGGCCGGTGAGCACCATTTTGCCCTGCACGGGTCCCCCGTCAAAGTCGACGCGCGCGCCGCTGCTGTCCGCCCACGCCTGCCGCCAATGGCGGCGTTCCCTGTCATAATGGCTGAACGACCCGCCGCCCGCGCCCTTGAAGGGCTTCCACGTCTCGCGGATCGCACAGCCGCCGAACATCACTTCGATACTGCTCGTCGCAACCTGCGTCGCGCTGCCGTTGGGAAAAACGTCCCACTCGCCGACCCAGAAATCGAAGGCGCGATGCGCTGTGTCGGCGCAGGCAGGCGGCGCGGACGGCGTGGGCGGGACGGGCACGGCCGGCGGCGGTGGGGGCGGTGACGGTGGGGGTGGCGGCGCGGATAAAGGCGGCAGCGGGGGCGGAAGAGAAGATGGCAACTGAGCCGACGCGGCGCCCGATCCCATCAGCGGCAGCGCGACCAGCGCAATCATCGAACGGATGGCCATCGGCAGATCCCCTTCCCCGGACGGCGGCAACCTAAGCCTCGATATGCCCCTCGTGCAAGCGCAACACCCGGTCCATACGCGCGGCAAGCCGCTCGTTATGCGTCGCGACCAGCGCCGCCGATCCATGGTCGCGGACGAGTCCGACGAACTGCTCGAACACCCGGTCGGACGTTGCCTCGTCGAGATTGCCCGTAGGTTCGTCGGCCAGCACGAGCAACGGCCGGTTCGCGAGTGCGCGCGCCACGGCAACGCGCTGCTGCTCGCCGCCCGACAGCTTGCTCGGCTTGTGGTGCAACCGCTCACCCAGTCCCAGCCGGCTGAGGAGGTCGGCGGCGCGTTCCTCCGCCCCCGCCTGCGCTGCGCCGCGAATGATCTGCGGCAGCACCACATTTTCGATGGCGTTGAAATCGGGAAGCAGGTGATGGAATTGATAGACGAAGCCGATCTTTTCGCGCCGCGCCCTGGTCCGCTCACCCTGCTGAAAACGCGTTACATCTTCGCCATCGAGGCGGATCGTGCCGCCGAAGCCGCCTTCGAGCAGCCCGACGGCTTGCAGCATCGTCGATTTGCCCGATCCCGATGGCCCGAGCAGCGCGACAATCTCGCCGCGGCGCAGCGAGGCATCGACCCCGCGCAGCACCTCGATGGTGACATCGCCCTGGGTGAAGCTGCGCTTCAGGCCGACGAGTTCCAGAACCGCGTCATTCATAGCGGAGCACCTGCACCGGATCGGTGTTCGCCGCCTTATAGGCGGGATAAAGCGTCGCGAGAAAGCTGAAGACGATCACCATCACCGCGATGCCGACGACCTCGACCGGGTCGGGTTTCGACGGCAATTCGGTCAGGAAGCGGATCGAGGGGTCCCACAGCGGCTGACCGGTCAGCAATTCGACCCCGCGCAGCACGCCCTGCCGGAAATAAAGCAGCCCGAAACCGGCGATCATCCCCGCGATCGTGCCCGCAATGCCGATCGACAGGCCGATCGCCATGAAGATGCGCATCACCGCATCGCGCGGCGCCCCCATCGTGCGCAGGATCGCCATGTCGCGCGTCTTGGCGTGCACCAGCATGATCAGCGACGAAATGATGTTGAACGACGCGACAAGGATGATCAGCGACAGGATGACGAACATCGCCACACGCTCGATCGACAGGGCTTCGAACAGGCTGGCGTTCATCGACCGCCAGTCGCTGATCACCGCCTGCGCCGCCAGCTTTTCCTTAAGCGGCTGCAAAATCTGGTCCACGCGGTCGGGGTCTTCGGTCTTGACTTCGATCATCCCGATCTGATCGCCGGTCAGCAACAGCAGCTGCGCATCCTCCATCGGCATGACGACATAGGCCTTGTCGAAATCATAGACGCCAATCTCGAACACCGCCGATACGCGATAGCCGATCTCGCGCGGCACGGTTCCGAACGGTGTCGATCGGCCCTGCGGGTTGATAATCGTTATGTTCGACCCGACCGTCGCGCCCAGGTTACGGGCGAGTTCGCTGCCGATCGCGACGTTGCCGGAAGCCGGCGTCAGGGTGTCGAGGCGGCCTTGCAGCACCTTGCCGCCGAGCACCGCGTTGCTGCGGATGTCGGCAACCGTCATTCCGCGGACCAGCACCCCCTCGACCCGCCCGCTGGAGGTCGCAAGCAGCGGCTGTTCGATCAGCGGCGTCGCCGACGTCACGCCCGGCGTCGCCCTTGCCTCTTTCAGAACGCCCTGCCAATCGTCGAGCCGTCCGCCGAAGCCCTGAACGACGGCATGGCCGTTCAGCCCGACGACAATTTTGACGGGAGAAAGCCCCT
>JBGTUD010000381.1:0-2516 GCA_041939405.1 Sphingopyxis sp.
ATAGGGGAACATCTCGAGGATATAGGCCTTCGGCTTGTCGATGCTGTCGGTCGTGGCAAAGCTGTTCGCCGCCTCCCACGCCTTTTGCCAGCGGGCGTCGGCGGCGAGGGCGCCGAAGCGCGTTTCGCGGGTCATGAGTCGATTACCCCGTTAGTCTGTCTGGGCGAGCGCGCGGGGCGCGCCGCGGATTAATCCCGGATGGCCGAACGGCGCAGGTCGCGCGCGCGGGTGAGGATGATTTCCTCGAGCTTCTGTACCGTCGCCGCCTGCACCGGCGCATCGACCCAGGTGCCGCCCTGCGCAACCTGGCGCGACGCTGCGACGCGCAGCGCATCGGCGCGCAGATCCTGGTCGAGAATCGACACCGTGACCTTCATTCGTTCGCCGGGGTTCGACGGGTTGGCATACCAGTCGGTGATCACGACGCCGCCCGACGAATCGGCCTGGAGCAAGGGCATGAAGGACAGCGCATCGAGCGAGGCGCGCCACAAATAGCTGTTGACGCCGATCGTCGTGACCTGGCTGGCGGCAAGATCGGCGCGCGGCCGGTCCTTGTTCGCACAGGCCGCAAGGCCGAGCGCCGCAAGCCCGATCAGCGCAAGCGAAGCCGCGCGGCGGCCGGGGCTGGCGGGGACGGAAAGCTGGAACATGCCGAATACACCTTGTCGCTTGGGCACGGGGAAGGTCCGGAGGGCCGCCCGTGCATTAGGGAATTGCCAGCGTCTCTATCGCCCTTGCCGCCGTCCGGCAAGCACGGCAATTTGCGCCTCGCCGCCGTTCAGCCTGGGGTCAGCCGACGCATATGGTGTGACGAATGCGCAACAATTTTTGGCGAAATGCCCTCGCGCCACGATAATATGACCCGAATCACTGGAAATGTTACGCCAACGGGCCTATCTGACGAGTCGATTGGGGTTGGAGTCGCAGAACAATGGCGCGCACACCGCGACATTTTTGGAAAGCAGGGCTCACCGCTTTGGCGGTGGGTTCGCTTGCGCTTCCGCCCGCGCTTGCCGCTATGTCGAGCAGCGACCGGCTGCGCGACACCGCGCTGTCGGAAACCCTGCTCGGCCAGTTTACGCCGGCGTCGGGCGACGAACGGCTGATCGCGCGCTATAACAAGATGTCGGCCGAACAGCGCCGCAATTTCAGCTTCACGCCCGCGCTGACCGATGAGGGACGCAAGAACCGCGCGATCACCGTCGTGATCCGCGCGCGGGACGAGGCGTCGAGCGCGGCGCGCACGGCGGGGTTGGCGGTGGGGCGCACCGCGCCGGTCGCGATCGCCCCGGTGAAATATGATCTCGGCGCGTCGGTCGGATTTGAAAAATTCGTCACGCCGTCGCTGCCGCGCGGCACCGATCTTCGCAACCTGCCGGTCGCCAAGGCGCCCGAACAGGCCGAGAAAAAGTCGCGCTTCGCCACGCGCATGGTCAACCGCCCCAGCGACCCGAGCGGTGCGACCGATCGCGTCACCGCTCCCGGCGAAGCGTCCGCCGTCGATGTCGTCACCAGCTATCGCCTGACGAAGAACATCGACGTTACCGCGGGTGTGCGGTACAAGGCCGACGACCGCTTCGAGCCGCTGACCGATTCGCGGCGCGACAGCCAGGCGGTCTATGTCGGAACCGCCTTCCGCTTCTAGCCTGCATTGATATTTGGCCCGGGGCGGCCTGCAAACGTCACTTTCCCGAGCTTCCGATGCTCACGCGCAAAAAATGCGCTGCGCGTCGGCTCTCGAAAAATTGCCATTTTCGACTCATCTCGAACCAGATCTCAACGCAGCCTTGATGACCTTTTCGCTAGCGTTTCATCCCACGCATCGATTCCAGCCCATCCCGCGCCGAGTCCGCCCGCGCGATTGAGCTTCCGCGCGCGCGCTGCGGTCATGCCGCCGAGCGCGATGGGCTGGCCGCCCGCGAGCCGGGCGATGCGCAGCCAATCCGCTCGCCCCAGTGCGGGGACACCCGGGTGCGAGCGCGTCGGGTGGAGCGGCGACACAAAGACGCCGCGCGCGCGCGCGCGCCGCGCGCGGCGCGCTTCGCGTTCATCATGGACGGGCAGGGTCAGGATCAACCCCAGCGCGTGCGCCTGGTGCGCCCGATGCGCGTCGCGCTGGCGCAGGTGCACGCCGTTGGCGCCCCAGCGCCGCGCCGTCGCAGGATCTCCGGCGAGCAGCACGGTCAGGCCGCGCGTCCGGCTGAGGCGCATCAACCGTCGCAGCAGCCGCCAGCGCTCGCCAGGCGGCAGGCCGTCGTGGCGCAACACGATGCCGCTGCCGGGCGGCAGCAGGGCGGCGAGTTCGCTCACCGCCGTCGCCGACCGCTCGTCACTGAACAGCCATTGCATCGGCAGGGGGTGGCGCGCGGTCATCGCCCTTCCTATAGGCGCGTCGCGAGCGCAAGCAACGCGCGGGAATGGGAATGGACGATGAGCAAAGCGGCAGAGCGGCTGGATGAGGTACAGGCGAATATCGCGGCAGCAGCGCGGCGCGCGCAGCGCGACCCCGCCGACGT
>JBGTUD010000382.1:0-2455 GCA_041939405.1 Sphingopyxis sp.
CAGCATGGCATGGAAGGCGTCAAATTCTGGACCAAGGTGAAAACCGTCACCGCGCGCTGGCCCGACGGGTCGCCGGACGGCGGCAACGCCTTTGTCATCCCGACGATGGGCTGACGGACAGGCGGCCGATGAAACCTGTGGGCGGCGTCGAACATTTCTCCCCGCGAAGGAGAAGGACGATGATGCGATGGACGATGCCGGCCGCCCTGTTGATGCTCGCCGCGTGCAGCGGCGGGCAGGAAGAGGAATCGGGCCCCGAAGCCCGCTCGAACATCGGCCCGTTGCAAAAGGCCGAACGTCCGGCGGCGGCCGAAACGCCCAAGGCTGACGAAACAGCTGCGCCGGGGCGCGCGGATACCGATGCGGATACCGATGGGGACGGCCGGGCGATCCCGCGGGCGATCCGCGGTCGCTGGGCGCTCGACGCGGCCGATTGCGCAAAGCGTCCGGGAACCGATCTCACCGTGCTGACGATCGACGCGGCCAACCTGCGGTTCCACGAATCGCACGGCGAGCTGAAGCGCGTGCACGAAAGCGATGCGCGTCATATCGTCGCCGATTACCGGTTCAGCGGCGAAGGCGAGGAATGGGACCGCCGGATGCGGCTCGATCTTGCGGATGGCGGAAAGGCGCTGGTCCGCCGCGACATGGGCGAGGGTGCCGCGCCGGACCCGATGCGCTATACGCGCTGTGCCGGATGACGGCGTTTTGAAAGGGAGATTCACGATGGATGTTCGCCTGTTTGCCATTGCCGCCGCCGCCCTGCCGCTTGCCGCCTGCATGGGCAGCGAGGCTCCCGCCGAATCGACCCCGCCGCCGCCCGCCGAAATGACGTGCAACGCCGATGCGGTACAAAGCCATGTCGGCCACCGCGCGAGCCCGGAAATGGGCGCGGCGATCCTGAAGGAATCGGGCGCGCGCACGCTGCGCTGGGGCCCGCCGCGCAGCGCGATGACGATGGATTACCGCGCTGACCGCGTGAACGTCATGTACGACGACGCCTACAAGATCACGCAGGTCACTTGTGGCTGACGCCACCAGACGCAAGCATAGCTCGGCCTCCCCGTTCGAACCCGTTTACGGCTACAGCCGCGCGGTTCGGGTGGGGAGCCGCATCGACGTCGCGGGCTGCGCGCCGATCGAGCCCGATGGCAGTTCGACCGTCGGCGACGCGGGGGTGCAGGCGGCGCGCTGCCTGAGGATCATCGGCGAAGCGCTCGAAGCCCTAGGCGGCAGCTTTGCCGACGTCGTGCGCACCCGCATGTACATCACCGACCCTGCTGATTCTGATCTCGTGGGACGGGCGCACGGCGCGGTGTTCGGCGACATTCGCCCGGCATCGACGATGCTCGTCATTCCGGCGCTGATCCGCCCCGAGTGGAAAGTCGAAATCGAAGCCGAGGCGATTCTAGAGAAATGACCATGACCGACCAGTTCCAGCTTACCGACGACCAGCTCGCCATCCAGGATATGGCGCGCAAATTCACCGCCGACCGCATCACGCCCTTCGCCGCCGAATGGGACGAGACGCACCATTATCCCGTCGATGTATGGAAAGCCGCGGGCGAGCTTGGCTTCGGCGCGATTTACGTGGCCGAGGAATCGGGCGGTATCGGGCTTGGCCGATTGGAAGCGGCGCTGATCATGGAGGCGATGGCCTATGGCTGTCCCGCCACATCCGCCTATGTGTCGATTCACAATATGGCGACCTGGATGATCGACCGCTTTGGCGGCGCCGCGATCAAGGAGCGTTTCCTGCCCCAGCTTGTGAGCATGGAAAAAATCGCAAGCTATTGCCTCACCGAACCCGGATCGGGGTCCGACGCCGCGGCGCTCAAGACGACCGCGCGGAAGGACGGCGACCATTATGTGCTCAATGGCACCAAGCAGTTCATCTCGGGCGCCGGGGTCAACGATATTTATGTCTGCATGGTGCGCACCGGCGAGGAAAAGTCCAAAGGCATCAGCTGCCTTGTCGTCGAAAAGGATACGCCGGGCCTCAGCTTTGGCGCGCCGGAGAAGAAGCTCGGCTGGAATGCCTCGCCCACCGCGCAGGTGATTTTCGAGGATTGCCGCGTTCCCGCTGAAAATCTCGTCGGCGCCGAGGGCGATGGGTTCCGCTTCGCGATGGCGGGGCTCGACGGCGGACGGCTCAACATCGGGGCCTGTTCGCTGGGCGGGGCGCAGCGCTGCCTCGACGAAGCGATCGCCTATACCAAGGACCGCCAGCAGTTCGGGCAACCGATCGCCGATTTCCAGAACACCCAGTTCATGCTCGCCGACATGGCGACCGATCTCGAAGCCGCGCGCGCGCTGCTTTACATGGCGGCGGCCAAAGTCACCGCGAACGCCCCCGACAAGTCGCGCTTTTCGGCGATGGCAAAGCGGCTCGCGACCGACAGCGGCAGCAAGATCGTCAACGACGCGCTGCAATTGTTCGGCGGCTATGGCTATT
>JBGTUD010000383.1:0-2450 GCA_041939405.1 Sphingopyxis sp.
CAAATGTGTAAATCGTAAAATCAAATACTCGTACAATTAAAACACGCCCTTGCCACCCAGTTCCTGCTCGCCGGGGACGCCGAGCCATTTCGCCTGCGCGCCGGTCGCGATGACAAGCGTTTCGGCGAGATAGACGTCGCCGCCGTCGCCGGTCAGGCGGAACGGGCGCTGCGTCAGGTCGACGTCGATGATGGTGTCCCAGATCATCGATGTGCCCACGTGCGTCGCCTGTGCGGTCATCTGTTCCATCAGCCACGGGCCCTGGATCACTTCGGCGAAACCGGGATAGTTTTCGACATCGGTGGTGATCGTCAGCTGTCCGCCGGGTTGCAGCCCCTGCACGACGATCGGCTGCATCCCCGCGCGCGCGGCATAGATGGCGGCCGACAGACCGGCAGGGCCGGAACCGAGGATGAGCATTTTTGTGTGATGGGTGCTGGGCATGACGGTCTTTCAACAGAGTGCGGGCAGGCACAAATGGGTGTTGCCAAGCGCGCTAGCAAGGGACAGGCTGTGCGCCAAGGGGGAGTGCGTGAAACCGACCGATCGGCCGAAGGCAACGGCGCCGACAATGCGCCGCCGCGACAATTGGCGATTTGTGGCGATAATCATCGTCGCGCTGGCCGCGGCGCTGGCGGTTTATGCGGTGGCCGAGGCGGGGACTGGCGGCGCGATCGGCTATGCGTTGATGGTCGTGCTGCCCGCGTCGCTTTCGGCCTTTGTCGCCTGGGCCGGGAGCGTCGGGCGTAACTGGTCGCGCGGCGCCTTTCTCTCGGTGCCGTTGTGCCTGGCGCTCGTCGCCACCGCGATCGGCGCGATTTTCCTCCGCGAAGGCATCGTCTGCCTGATCATGGTGCTGCCCTTCTGGATCGGCTTTGGCTATCTCGGCATCTGGCCGGTCTATCTGTATCGCCGCAGCCGGTGGATGGTCGATCCCGCGACCTTTCGCTCCCATGCACTGCTGTTGCTTCCTTTCCTTGCGCTCGCCCTCGATCATCAGATGACGCCGCCGCGCGAGACGCGGATGGTCGTGCGCGAAATCATCGTCGACGCGCCTGCTGCGGCGGTGTGGCCGCGGCTGCTCGCCATCCCCGCTATCGCGCCCGGCGAGGGGCGCTGGACGATCAGCCAGAACCTGCTGCGCCTGCCGCGCCCTATCGCGGCGCATCTGACGGGCGCAGGCCCCGGCGCCGTGCGCGATGCCTATTGGCAGGACGGCATCCGCTTTCAGGAGATCGTCACCGACTGGCGGCCGGGTAAGGCGCTGGAATGGCGCTTTGCCTTTCCCGACCCGTCGATCCACGAGCGCACCGACCGGCATATCGAACCGCACGGCCGCCATCTGTGGGTCGCCCGCGGCGGCTATCGGCTGATCGCGCTTGCCGACGGGCGAACCAGGATCCGGCTGTGGACGCGCTATCATGTCGCGACGCCGTTCAACGCCTATGCCGCCTGGTGGGGCGAGCGCATTTTGGGCGACATTCAGGACAATGTGCTCGCGATCGTCGCCGGGCGCACACAGGATGCGATGGAGGGGAACGCGCGATGAGCAGCTGGTGGGAACGGCACGGTGTCCCGCGCCTGATCAAATGCGCCTGTTCGCAGGGACAGATCATGAAGCTGAGGAATCGGGTCGTGCCGCATGCGCGCGGGCATGTGCTCGAACTCGGCTGCGGTGGCGGGATCAATATGGAATTTTACCGGCCCGATCAGATCGCGAGCTTCACGGGGCTCGACCCCTCGCCCGAACTGCTGGCGATGAGCCGCGCGGCCGCGGAGCGATGCGGCATCGCGGCCGATATTCGCGGCGGCGCGGGGGAGGCGATGCCGTTCGACGATGCGCGTTTCGATACGGTCGTCACCACCTTCACTCTGTGCTCGGTCGCCGATCAGGCAGCGGTGCTCGCCGAAATCCGCCGCGTGCTGAAACCCGGCGGCACCGCGCTGTTTCTCGAACATGGCGGGGCACCCGACCGCGGGGTTGCGAAATGGCAGCGGCGGATCGAGCCGTTGTGGAAGCGCGTCGGCGGCAATTGCCACCTGACGCGCCCGATCGGCGACGCCTATACCGCTGCGGGCTTTGCGGTCGAGCGGCAGGGCGCCACCTATATGCCCAAGACGCCGCGCCCCTTTGGCTGGGTCGAATATGGCGCGGCGCGGGTGGCGAGCCCGGTCTAATCCTTCTCGCCCACCTCGATCAGCCCGTGCCCGACGCTGACGCGTTCGTCGAAGACGAAGCAGCTACCGTGCCAACGGCTGTCGGCGACAGGCACCTGTTCGAGATAGGCGAGGATGCCGCCTTTCAGATGAACGACGTCCTCGACGCCTTCGCGGCGCAGGAAGGCGGTCGATTTTTCACAGCGGATGCCGCCGTCGCTTCGCGTTTCATCCATTGAACGAGGCGTTCCCGTTTTACGGATTTCGGCAGGATATCGGCCTTATTACCGACA
>JBGTUD010000384.1:0-2434 GCA_041939405.1 Sphingopyxis sp.
ACGCGACCGTCTCGGCCCCGGGGGCCAGCGTATAGAGCTGGCCGGACGAAATGCTCGTCTCCTCGCGCTGCAATATCTGCCGGTAATATCGTTCGGGAATCGTCCCGTCGGCGCTCCCGCTCGGAAACCCCGCCTCGTCATAATATACCGCGCCAAGGCCCTTTGCCTTTGCGAGGTCGAGAAGCTCGCGTATCTTGGCGAACCATTCGGGCGTCATATAGCCGAGGCTCGGCTCGGCACCGGGACCCGCGCGTCCATCGGCGAGATAGGTTCCGAACTTGGCCTCGCCCGGCAGCGCCTTCGGCAGCCAGGGCGTGGCCGTCGCGGGATACTCATCCTGCAGGCCGAGCGCGACGGCAGCGAGGCCTGCCAGATCAAGCGGCTTTTGCGGCCGCGTGCGCTGCGGCGCAATCATGATCGACCCGGCATCGAGTTCGTCGATCGCGCGCTTCGCGGCTACGTCGAGCGGTGCCGCATAGCCTGCCCCCTCTTCGGTCGTCACCGTCGGCCGGTAGGCTGCGGGCGGGTTGGCAAACTCATCCGCCCGGACGGCTTGCGCGAGGGCACTGGTCTGGAGCATCGTCGCCGTGAGCAGCGCGGCGCCGACAAGGGTGCCAAATTTCATCGTCGATCATCCTCTCGCTTCGTGCTGCCTGCGGCCCGCGTTGCCGGCTGGCCGCGCCGTGAGCGCAACCTGTCTTGCTCAGCCGACAATCGCTGCGCGCGCCGCCTTCTCGAAATTCCCCGATGCGCCGAAGGGCGGCGGATTCATCTGGATGAAGAAGACGCCGGCGAGATCGAGGCTCGGTTCGACCCAGCTTTCGGTCCCATAGGCGCCGCCCCAGCCATAGGCGCCGGGGGTCCGGCCGTTCACATTGCCTTCCTCCGCGATCCGGACACCGAGACCAAAGCCATTGTTTCTCGTCCACATCGGGATCCAGTCGGCGAAGAGGCGTCCGACGACATTCTGGTGCATGAGTGCAACCGTTTCAGGACGAACGATCCGCCGCCCGTTGAAGCTCCCCTGCCCGAGTAGCATCATCTCGAAATTCATGAAATCATGCACGGTCGAACGGATACCGCCCCCGCCAGAAAGATAGCGAGGCGGCAGCATGTCGAGGATGTCGGGCGACTTCGACCATTGGCCGTCCTTGACCGAGTAGATGTCGACCAACCGGTCGCGCTTGGCGGCGGGCACATGAAAATAGGTATCGACCATGTCGAGCGGCGCGAAGATGCGTTCCCGCATATAGACGTCCGCAGGACGGCCCGAGACGAGCTGGACGATATAGAGCGCGGCATCAAAGGCATCGGTCGGCGAATAGGAGAAACGCGTTCCCGGCTGGAATTGCAGCACCGCCTCGCCCATGCGCGGCACATAGGTTTCGAGCGTGTCATCCGCCTTGCGCTCAATCGAATTGATGAGCCCCGCGGTGCCGGCCGAGGGGTCGAAGCCCGAATTGGTGATGCCCGAAGTGTGCGTGAGCAGGTCGCGTATGACAAGCTCGCGATCGGCCGGGACGATCTTCACCTTGGCGGGATCCTTGTTTCCTTCGGGCGCAACAGCCACGCGCGGATTGGCGAAGGACGGGATATATTTGCTCACCTTGTCGTCGAGCGACAATTTTCCTTCGTCAACCAGCGTCAGCACCGCAAAGGCCGTCACCGGCTTGGTCGACGACATCACGCGGAAGATCGCGTCCTTGCGATAGGCGGTTTTGGCGACCGGGTCGGAAAAGCCGAGCGCTTCGTGCCAGACGAGCTTGCCGCGCCGGGCGATCGCGCCCACCGCACCGTTGATTATGCCGGCATCGATCTGATGCTGAACCGCCGCGCGCACCGCCGCGAGCCCAGCTTCGCTCATTCCCGCTTCCGCAGCAGGACGAACGCTCCAATCGAACATGGGCGCCGGCGCGAGCGAAGGCCCGCGCGGTGCACAGGCGCCGAGCGCGGCCAGCGCACCCATCGACAGAAGCGATCGGCGACCAAGTTGCACCGCCTGCCAATCCGTCCCGCCGCCCGCGGCAGCAAGCCCTGCCTTTCGCATATCCATCTCCCTTTCCGGCCTCGCCTTTTGAGGCCAACCGCATTTCGACCTGTTCAGGGGGTTGGCGGGCTCAGACGATCCCGGCGCCGAGACCGACCGGCCGCCGTTCCTGCGCCTTGCGGGCACGATATTGGCTGTCGCGATACACCTGGATCATATCGATCGCGCCGCCTTCCTCCGCGCGGGCCATCGCCAGGATCGGAGTCACGTCCATATCATAGGCGGCCCGCAGCGTGCGGAACGCGAGCATCGTGTCGTTGGCGTCCTGCGCGGCATGGAGCTGCGCACGATCGACCAGCGAAGCCTTTGCAAACGCCGCGGCGATCGCTTCGGCCGACGACATCATGCTCTCGATCGGATCGGTAACATTGTGCGACTGGTCGATCA
>JBGTUD010000385.1:0-2432 GCA_041939405.1 Sphingopyxis sp.
GCGACGGCGAAGCCACCCGTCGACAGGTCGGCGAACAGCGGCTGGACGTTGCGTAGCGCGGTCTCGCCCGTCGTCGAATAGCGCACATGACCGATCGCCGATGCCCCGTCCAGCTGGCGGATAATATCGTCGCGATCGAAATTGCCCGCGACATGGCCCATCGCACGGTGCGTATGGAAATCCTTGCCGTCAAAGGCCGTGATGCCGGCGGCTTCCTGTCCGCGGTGCTGCAGCGCGTGGAGGCCCAGCGCGACAACCGCCGAAGCGCTGTCGGCGCCGTGAATGCCAAAGACGCCGCACTCCTCGCGGAGTTTGTCGTCGTCGAAAGGATGGGTCGTCAGCATGTCGTTCCAGGGGCAGGGGCAGTGACTGGCGCGCATATAGGGAGGCGAAAGCCGATTGTCGCCCCCTAATCACGATATTGTCACATCGGCGGCAAGGGGCGGGGTGACAGCGGCTTCCATCCTGCTCTAAAGCGCGGTCATGGACGAACAGCGCGACACGACCGACCGATTTTTCCCGCGTTTCGACGCCGCCGGGCTGGTGACTGCGATTGTGGTCGATGCCGACAGCCGCGCGCTGTTGATGGTCGCGCATATGAATGACGCGGCGATCGAGCGCACGCGGGCGACCGGGCAGGCGCATTTCTGGTCGCGGTCGCGCGGCAGGCTGTGGCGCAAGGGCGAAACGTCGGGCAACGGCCTGACGCTCGTTGAGATGCGCGTCGATTGCGACCAGGACGCGCTGCTGCTGTGTGTCCGGCCCGCGGGGCCTGCCTGCCACACCGGGCGCCGCTCGTGCTTCTATCGCCGCGTCGAGGCCGATGGTTCGCTGACCTTTCTGGCGGACGATGCGCAAGGTTGAAGCGTTCTGGGCGCTGGCGGCGCTGCTGCTTGCGGGATGTGAGCGGCGCGAACCCGGCGCGAGGGGCGTCGATGCCAGCAATCCGCTGGAGATCGCGGCGCGCGAACGCGGAATCGTCCGTCCCGAAGCGGATTCGCCCGTCGGCGTGTTCGAACGGCGGCACGATCTGGGCCGCGACGCGATGTGCGTCGTTCCCGACGGGACCGGGCAGTGGCGCTTTGCGATAACGGCCGCTTTCGGTTCGACGCTCTCTTGCGCGGCGCAGGGGACGATGGTGCGCGCCGGTAAGGGATGGCGGATGCGCTTTGCCGCCGCCGAGGGTTGCGAGGCCGATGTCCACGAAGAGGACGACGAGCTGCGCCTGCCGGGGCGGTTGCCCTCGCAATGCGCAAAGCTGTGTCCCAGCCGCGCGTCGCTGGCGGGGTTGCGACTGCCGCGCGCGAGCTGGTCGGCGGACGATGCGAGGGGCTTGCAGATCGCCGACCGGCGCGGCAATATAGGGCGACCCTGCGCGGACTGAACGGTCCGGCAAAGCGCGTTTCGGCGCTCTTGACGTTCACGTCAACGGAAACTAGTTTCGCGGGATGACCGAACCCTACGGCCACGCCCATATCGATACGCCCGATCATCTGGGGCGCGAACAGTTCAGCATCACCGATCTGTCGACCGAGTTCGGTGTGACCGCCCGCGCGCTGCGCTTCTATGAGGATGAAGGGCTGATCAGCCCGTCGCGCAAGGGCTTGTCGCGCATCTATTCCAAACGCGACCGTGCCCGGCTCGCCTGGATTTTGCGCGCCAAGCGCACCGGGTTCAGCCTGGCCGACATTCGCGAAATGATCGACCTTTACGACGTCGGCGACGGGCGCAAGCTGCAACGCCAGGTGACGATCGAAAAATGCGAGGAACGCATCGCATTGCTGCGTCGCCAGCGCGACGATATTGACAGCGCTGTAGATGAGCTGTCACGCTTCATCGAAACGGTGAAGAAAGTCGATGCCGGTCAATAGACCGGTCGGCTCCTGACCCTCTGCCTCTCCCCGGGCAAGTTTGAAACGATCAACTGCTTTTCAGAAGGATACCCCATGCCCGTCTATCGCGCCCCTGTGCAGGACACGTTGTTCCTCCTCAACGATGTGCTTGGAATCGAGCGCTATTCGAACCTGCCGGGCTTTGCCAATGCGACCCCCGACATGATCGAGGCGGTGCTGACCGAGGCGGGCAAATTCTGCGAGGAGGTGCTTTTCCCGATCAACCAGTCGGGCGACCTTGAGGGGTGCACGCGCCACGACGACGGCAGCGTCACGACGCCCCAGGGCTTCAAGGAGGCCTATAAGGCCTATTCGGACGCGGGCTGGGGGCTGCTTACCGCGCCCGAGGCGTTCGGCGGACAGGGTCTGCCGCATGTCATCGGTTTCCCCGTCGAGGAATATCGCAACGCCGCCAATCAGGCGTTCGCCATGTATCCGGGACTGACGCAGGGCGCGACCGCCGCGATCCTGGTGAAAGGATCGGACGAGCAGAAGGCGACCTATGTACCGAAGATGATCGCCGGCGAATGGAGCGGCACG
>JBGTUD010000386.1:0-2422 GCA_041939405.1 Sphingopyxis sp.
TCGGCGCGGGTGACACCGTCATTGCGGGCGGTGCGGAATCCATGTCGCAAGTTCCGATGATGGGGCATGCTTGGCGTGCGCGCCGACGCCCCACGCGGCGGGCGGCTGCCAGTCGTTAAATGGTGCCGGATGGTTGCCCGTTCCTTCCTCAATCCAGCTGCCCTTGCCTTTGGCTTCATTCTTGTACGGCGGATTGCCGATCACCACCGTGATCGGTTGCGACCGCTTGATCTCGTTCGCCTCGCGGCGCGACCGCGACAATTCGCGATAGATGCCGGTGCCGCTTTCAAACTCGGCGTGCGGATCGCCCAGGGTGTCGGTGACGAACAGCCGCGGGCTGCCGCTGGCGCCCAGCTCGATCATCTCGGCCAGCATCCGCAGCTGCGCGACGGCAAAGGCGCCGAATTGCAGCTCGAACCCGATCAGCCTTTGCGCGATCGCCGTCATCGCCGGGCCGACCGCGCCCGCGCCCTGATCACCCTCGATCGTCGCCGCGATCTGGCGCATCACGCCCAGCAGAAAGGTGCCCGATCCCATCGCCGGGTCGGCGACATGCACTTCGGGTCCGGCCAGCCCCTGCGGCACCGCAAAGCGTTCCGACGATTTCAGCGCCTCGTCGCACAGCCGCACCATCGTCTGTACGACCTCCGGCGGGGTATAATAACTCCCCGTCTTCTTGCGCAGGCTGTTGTCGTAAACCTCCAGAAAATGCTCGTAGAAATAGAGCCAGGCTTCGGGATCGCCCTTCGACACCTTCGACCAGTCGACGACGTCGAGCACGCGCAGCATCGTGTCGAGCGAGGTGACGAGCACCGGCCCCTGCTGGTCGGTCAGCAGGCGCAGCGCGACGCCGATCAGCGTATTCGTTTCGCCCAGTTCGCGCGCCACGTCGGCAAAGCCTTCGGACAATGGCAGCCTGCGCGACTTCGCCATCAACAGCCCGAACGTCACCGCCTGCGCATAACCGTCGGCGAATTGCTCGTCATTGGCTTCGGGAAACAACAGCCCGCGCCAGTCGTCGCGCAGTTCGATCAGCGGCTGGCTGCCGCGCTCCATCTGCTCGATCACCTCGTCGCGCAGAAAACGGCTGAGGCGCGCGGCAACCTCGGCCAGCTGGCGCGCATTGCGCGGCGCGACCGGTTCCCACGTCAGGAAATCGTGGATCAGCGGCAACAGGCTGGCGGGCGCCTCGACCGCGCCGCCGTCGCTTTCGATATCGCCGGTCAACCGGACGATGCCGCCCTGCAATTCGCCATCGCGCCACAGCGAAAAGCCATTGCCGTCGGTATAGATCAGGTTGGGCAGCGCCTTCAGCCGGTCCCACTGCGCCTTGTCATGCTTGTCCTTGAACTTGCGGGGGTCAGCGCCTTTGCCCGGCGCCTTGACCTCGATAAATCCCATCAGTGCATTGTTCACCGTGACCGCATAATCGGGCCGGGTTTTCAGGTCGGCGAGCGATGCTTCGCCGACCATATGCATGGTGACGGCGGGTGCGGCTTCGGCGGCAAGCGCGGCGAACAGCGTTTCCAGCGGGGCACGCAACTGATCCTCGGGCTGACCGCTCGCCGCGGGGTTCGCCAGCTTCACCTTGGCCGCCGCACCGAATTCGCCCACAGCTTTTTTGATGCGATCGGCTTGCGTCATTTACCCCCCTTGGTAAGATGCTATTGGCACAGACGCAGGGGCGCGGGCAAGCTGCGAAAGGTTCGGAAATGGCAGAAGAAATCGTCGATCTTTTCCCCGGCGCGCCGCGCCAGATGGGACTCGATCTGGGCGATGCGCCGCAGCCCCGTTCCTTTGAGCCCGACCGTGACGAGGTGCGGCGCGAACTTCATGACGTGCTCGCCACCGCAAGGCGCGCGACCGACCATTGCCCTTGGGATCGGCGAACCTTTCAATATCACAAGACGGTTTTTCCGCAGATGGCGAACTGGCTTCCCGAAGACGAACGCGATCAGCTTCGCTTCGAATTTGCTGAGGAAGTCGAGCGGCTGGAAAAACTGTTGGCGGCCTGACCCTCCGCGCCTCCGCGGCTCCCCGCGAAAAACCGCTTTCCTACCCATTTTTCCTGTGCCAGCCTCCTGTTCCGGCTCTTTGACTCGTCCGATCCGCTGCCTTTCCCGTGCGCGCCGAATATCGCGGGCGCGCGCGACCTTTGCGACGTTTCGCGCCCGCGCCCGCGTGGCTGAGCTTGGCCATCTTTGGCCGTTCGGGCGCCGCCGCCCCCGCTGCTCACCCCCGCCACCAACCCCGTGTTTCCGGGGTCGATAGAGTGACAAGTTTGACAACTTCCGCGCGCCGCCCGCACCGCGCCGTCACGGGATGCTGACAGCGCCGCAAACCCCTGCTAACGGCGCCCGATGACGACTCCCCTTTCGCATATCCGCAATTTTTCGATCATCGCGCACATCGACCACGGCAA
>JBGTUD010000387.1:0-2420 GCA_041939405.1 Sphingopyxis sp.
TATATGCTCTCTCCCCTTCAGGGGAGAGATACGAGGCTTGCCGGTTTTACCGGCTAGCCGCAGTTGAGAGGGGCCTGAACCGCGTCAGCCCCCTCTCCCAACCCTCTCCCCTGAAGGGGAGAGGGCTATCTCCGCTCCCCACCCCAAAAAACCGACGCCCCGCAAACAACACCCCCCCCCTACCGCGGCTTCAGCCCCTTCTGCTCCATCCGCCACCTCGCCATCTCGATCCGGTCCTGCCCGAAAAAGGGTTCGCCTTCGAACACCAGAGTCGGCACGCCCCAATGGCCCGCGATTTCCAGCGCGACCTGGTTGCCCGCAATCTCGTTGTCGAGCGCCGCGGCGTCGTCGACCGCTTCGACGTCGAGCTCGGCGAGGTCCAGCCCCGCGCGGCGCGCCGCGCCCGCCAGATGGTCGCCGAGGTGCCAGTCGACCGCGCCGCCCCAGATCAGCTGACCGACCTCATGCGCAAAGCCCAGCCCCTTGCCGCGCCGCGCCGCCGCCTGCCCCAGCCGGGTGAGGCGATAGATATGGGGCTGTTCGGCGGCGATCGCGCGCGTCGCGACATTCTGGACGATCGGATCGGGGCGCGGCGGGCCGAACGGAATGCCGTGGAACTGCGCGACGCGGATCATGTCACGCATCGTATAGCTCAGCCAATTGGGGTGGTTGCGCTCGAAAAAATCGGGCTGGCGAATCGCGAGCGGATAAACGGGACGCAGCTTGATCGTCACATCGTGACTCGCGGCGAGCGCGCGATAGCGCCCCACCGCCAGATAGCTGTACGGCGAGCGAAAGGACCAGAAAAGGTCGGCGGTCAGAGTCATCCCCACATCCTGCCCAAAAAAATGGAACGCGCAACCAGTGTAAAGAAAATTTACACCATATTCGAGGTGGTTGCCAATCCCGCCGTCGGTTGAATTTACTAGCAATTGCTATTATATGCTATGCCATGACGGAAACGATCGGCTTCATCCTGAATGACACCGCGCGCCTCTATCGCCGCGCCTTCAACGCCCGCGTCAAGGACAGCGGCATCACCGCGCTCCAGTGGCGGCTCATCACCTATCTCAAACGCCATGAGGGGATCCGGCAGGGGCCGCTCGCCGACTTGATCGAGGTCGAACCCATCACCCTGTCGCGCATGGTCGACCGGCTGGCCGAGGCGCAGCTGGTCGAACGCCGCGCCGACCCCGCCGATCGCCGCGCATGGCGGCTGTACCTGACCCCGCGCGCGGGCACATTGCTCGCCGGCATCCGGCTGGAGATCGCGGCGCTCAATGACGAGGCGCTCGAAGGGCTGAGCGCGGCCGAGCGCGACCAGCTCGGCCATCTCGTCGAGCGCGTGCGCACCAACCTCTCGCGCCGCGTCGGCCATAAAGAGCCGGAGGCCGCCTGATGGACCAGCTCGCCCCCTCGCGCCCCGATGCCGAAGCCGCCACGCCGCCAGCGCGCGCGCCCAGGGCCGACCCGCTGCCGCCCGCCACTCCCGACGCCGCGCCGGCGACCGGCTGGCGCACGCGCCTCATCATGTTCGGCCTGCCCGCCTTGCTCGTCGCGGGCGGCGCGGGCTGGTGGCTTTTGAGCGGCGCCTCGGTGTCGACCGACAATGCCTATGTCCAGATGGACAAGGTGTCGATCGCGGCCGAGGTCGGCGGGCGGATCACCGAAGTCGCCGTCCGCGACGGCGAGCAGGTCGCCAAGGGGCAATTGCTCTTCCGCATCGACAGCGAACCCTATGCGCTGAGCGTCGCCCAGGCGAGCGCGGCGATCGACGCCGCGCGCGTCGAGGTCGGCAATCTCGCCGCCAGTGCGAACACGTCCAATGTCGACATCGCCGCGGCGCGCGAGGAGGTGAAGTTCGCCGGGGTCAATTTCGACCGCCAGGCGGCGCTGATGGAAAAGGGCTTTACGACGCGCGCCGCCTATGACGCCGCGCGCCACGCGCTCGCGCAGGCGCGCGAACGCGTGCGGCAGGCCGAAGCCGCCGCGGTGGAAGCGCGCACCAAGCTCGCCGCCGGCCCCGCGAGCGGCATCAACCCGCAGGTCGAGGCGGCGCGCGTCCAGCGCGCGCAGGCGGAGGTCAACCTCGCGCGCACCAGCGTTCGCGCGCCGAGCGCGGGGCGCGTCGCGCAGGCCGACCGGCTGCAGGTCGGGCAGGCGATGGTCGCGGGGCTGCCCGCGCTCACCCTCGTCGACACCGCGCACCCGTGGGTCGAGGCCAATTTCAAGGAAACCGACCTTGCCGACATGCGCGTCGGCCAGCGCGCCGAGATACGCTTCGACGCCTATCCGGGGCTGAAAGTCCGCGGCCATGTGCTGACGATCGGCGCGGGAACGGGCAGCGAATTTTCGGTCCTCCCGGCGCAGAACGCCACCGGCAACTGGGTCAATGTTTCGAACGATATAAAATGGCGAAT
>JBGTUD010000388.1:0-2394 GCA_041939405.1 Sphingopyxis sp.
TAAATCTCAAAATAAAGATCGCAGAAAACGTTATTCGGCATTCGTTAACGGAAGATCCGACGGACAATTCACCGTAAATATCGCAACTGGCGAAAACAACTGCCATGTCCGCGTCGCGTTTGCGACCAACGACGAGCGCACGGCGCGGCGGATTTCGGACGCGCTCGGCATCGCCACCGAACAGCGCGCGATGCGCAACTATGCCGGCCACCGGCTCGCGCCCTGGCTGGCGCACGTCATGGTCAGCCGGCAGGAGACCGCCCGGCCACTCCTGACCACCGGCGAGGTGATGCAGCTCCCGCCCAAGGATGAGCTTGTCCTTGTCTCCGGCATGGCCCCGATCCGCGCGAGGAAGCTGCGCTATTACGAGGACCGCAATTTCCGCGAGCGGATCGCACCGCCGCCGCAGCCCGCGCCCGGAGACTATCCCGACCGGCCGCAGGCACGCCCCAACGACTGGAGCGGACTGGTCCGCGCGCCCGATACCCGGCTCGGCAAGCCCGATGACGATGCGAAGGCGGATGAGGACGGCGGCTTGCAACAGCAGCGCCACCCCGGCCTCGGCGAAGAACCCGCCAAAAAACCCGAGCCGCCAAAGCAGCTCGACCTGCTCGGCCTGGACAGCGACGACACCGACACGATCGCCGACAAGCACGCGATGGACCGCGCCGGCGCCACCGGCACGCTGATCCGCGCTCACGCGATCAATCAGGGTCGCAGCGCCGACATGCTGCCGGACTTCTGACAATGGCCGCGATCAAACCCAACCGCGTCCGCTACCAGCTCTTCCTGCCCGAAGATCTGAGCCACCGCTTCGAGGCGCTGGCGAGCCAGCCCGGCGCGTCCAAATCGGCGATCCTCACCGACGCGCTCACCGCCTGGCTCAACCGGCAGGCGGCGAGCGAGCTGGAGAACAAGTTCAGCCAGCGGCTCGATCGCATGTCGCTCGCGCTGGGGCGTGTCGAGCGTGACGGGCATGTGCTGCTCGAGAGCCTGGCGCTGTTCATCCGCTATGAACTGATGGTGCAGGCCCCTTTGGCCGAAGCCGACGAAGCGGCGCGTGCGATCGGCCGAGACCGCTTCGAGGCGTTCATTGCCCGCGTCGGCGAAGCGCTCGCCAGCGGCCAGCGCACGCTTGCTGCCTCCGCGAAAGACAATGGAGGTGGGCGATGAGCGACACGCTTTTCGGCTCCGATAATTCCGCAGGGCGTCGGCGCGCGATGCTGCGCACCGCGATGGGGCCGACCATCGCCGCAGCGCTGGCCGATCCGGTGGTCATCGAGATCATGGTGAACCCGGACGGCGTGTTGCGCCTTGATCGACTCGGCGAAGGCCGGATCGATACCGGCACCAAATATGAGCCCGCGCAGGTCGAGCGGATCATCCGCCTGGTTGCCAGCCACGCACGGACAGAGGTTCATGGCAATGCGCCGATCGTGTCAGCCGAGCTGCCACCGCACGGCGAAGGCGCGGGCGAGCGGTTCGAGGGTATCCTGCCGCCGGTCAGCCTCGCGCCGTGCTTCTCGATCCGCAAGCCCGCGGCGCGCATCTACACTTTGCTCGACTATGTGCGGGACGGCATCATGCCCGCCGACACGGCGCGACTGCTGTCGATGGCCGTGGTCGAGCGCAAGAACATCCTGGTCGCGGGTGGCACCAGTTCGGGCAAGACGACGCTTGCCAACGCGCTGCTCGCCGAGATGGCGCACCTCGACGAACGCGTCATCATCATTGAAGACACGCGTGAGTTGCAATGCGCCGCGCCCGACGTGGTGGGGCTGCGCACGCGTACGATTGGCACTGCCGGAGCCGGCGGCGTCACGATGGCTGATCTTGTCCGCTCGACATTGCGGCTCCGCCCCGATCGCATCGTCGTTGGCGAGGTGCGCGGGCGCGAAGCGCTCGACATGCTCAAAGCCTGGAACACCGGGCATCCGGGCGGCATCGCAACCGTCCACGCCAATTCGGCAGTGTCGGCGCTCTACCGGCTCGAGCAGCTCGTGCAGGAAAGCGTCGTCACCGTTCCGCGCCGGCTGATCGCCGACGCCATCGACATGATCGTGTTCATCGCCGGGCGCGGCCTCGCGCGCCGCGTCGACACGATCGCGCGCGTCGCCGGCCTCGATCCCGACGGCGGCTACGCCGTCCTCGACCTTACTCCCGACCACGCCCTCGAACCCCAAGGAGAATGACCATGCGCTTGTCCCGTATTCCTGCCCGTATTCCCGATCGTCGGAGCATCTTCCTCACCGGCGCCGCCATCGGCCTCGGGCTTGCGCTCGCCGCCACCGCGCAGGCCGCCGGCTCGGGCATGCCGTGGGAGGAACCGCTTCAGCAGGTCCTCGAATCGGTCCAGGGTCCTGTCGCCAAGATCGTCGCGGTGATCATCATCAT
>JBGTUD010000389.1:0-2356 GCA_041939405.1 Sphingopyxis sp.
AGGGTTGGGAGAGGGGGCTGACGCGGTTCAGGCCCCTCTCAACTGCGGCTAGCCGGTAAAACCGGCAAGCCTCGTATCTCTCCCCTGAAGGGGAGAGAGCATATACCTCAATGTCCGCTTTCGGTCGTCAGCGGCCATCGTCGTTTTTCGCCGATGGCGAGCGGCGCCGGGCGGCGCTTTGACTGGCTCTCCCGCCCCCTGTTACGGTTGCGCGAGCCCGCGCCGAGCGCGTAAGGCGGCGCCATGAGCATCGAACCGCAATTTTTCGAGGCGCGCGACAGCGTGCGGCTGGCGTGGCGCGAGATGGGTGAGGGCCGGCCGGTGGTGCTGCTCCACGGCCTGTTTTCGAGCGGCGAGGTCAATTGGATCAAGTTCGGCACCGCGGCGCGCGTCGCGGCCGAAGGCTACCGCGTCATCATGCCCGACCTGCGCGTCCACGGGTCGAGCGACGCGCCGCACGAGGCGGAGTTCTACCCGCCCGACGTGCTGGTGCGCGACCTGGAGGATCTGGTCGCGCATCTGGACCTCACCGATTTCGACCTCGGCGGTTTTTCGCTCGGCGCGCGCACCAGCGTGCGCGGGGTCGTCGCGGGGATGACGCCGCGCCGGCTGATCCTGGGCGGCATGGGGCTGGCGGGGCTCGCGGGCTGGCAGCGGCGCGGCGCCTTTTTCCAGCGCGCGATCGCCGAATATGAGACCGCGAAGCGCGGCGACGACACATGGATGTCGATCCAGTTCATGAAGACGATGAAGGTCGACCGCATCGCCGCGGGGCATTTGCTGGAGAGCTTTACCGACACGCCGCCCGATGCGCTGGCGGCGATCACCATGCCCACTTTGGTCGTATGCGGCGAGCAGGACCAGGACAATGGATCGGCCGAGGAACTGGTCGCCGCCTTGGCGGATGCCGAGCTTGCGACGATTCCGGGGACGCATATGTCGAGCGTGACCGAGGCCGCGCTGGGCGAGGCGATCGCGGCGTTCCTGACCGCTTGACCCGGCGCGCGGGGGGCGTCAAGCTGGCGTCATCGCGTTCCAGATTTCGATCCTTTCGGCTGGCCGCAAAAAGTCATGTGCGTCCCCGCGAAGGCGGGGACCCGTCGTCCGCCGGTCCGGTCTTGCGGCGGCCGGTGATGGGCTCCCGCCTTCGCGGGAGCGCGGGGCTTTTTCGTTCGGCGAAGCTCGCGGCCCGGAACGCCCATAATGTCAGAGGACGCACCCCATGAAAGCCATGATTTCGACGCTGTCGCTTGCCCTGTCGCTCGCGGTGGCGACCCCCGCCTTTGCGCAGGCCGCCCCTGCTGCTGCCCCCACGGCCGCGCCCACGGTCGCCGACGCCGAAGCCTTTATTGCCGCGGCGGAGAAAGACCTGTTCGACTATACGGTCGAGGCGAGCCAGGTAAATTGGGTCAATTCGACCTATCTGACCGAAGATACCGACGCGATGGCGGCGCGGATCAACGCGGTCGGCACCGAAAAGGCGGTGAAATATGCGCTCGAGGCGGCCAAATATAGCGACGTTCCGGGGCTAAGCGCCGAAACGAAGCGCAAGCTCAACATCCTGCGCACGGGCCTTGTGCTGCCCGCGCCGACGACGCCGGGCGCCGCGACCGAGCTCAACCAGATCGCCACCGACCTGCAATCGCAATATGGCAAGGGCCGCGGGACGCTGAACGGCAAGGAAATTTCGGGTTCGGATATCGAGGCCGAGATGGGCAATGTCGAGCGCACCCCCGCCGAACTCGCCGAAATGTGGACCAGCTGGCACGACAATGTCGGCGCGCCGATGAAGCAGGATTATGTCCGCATGGTCGCCATCGCGAACGAGGGCGCGAAGGAGCTGGGCTTTGCCGACACCGGTGCGATGTGGCGGTCGGGATATGACATGCCGCCCGAGGAGTTCGCCAAGCTGACCGAGAAAATCTGGCAGGACATGAAGCCGCTTTATGTCGCGCTCCACACCTATGTCCGCTGGAAGCTCAACGAGAAATATGGCGATGCGGTGCAGCCCAGGACGGGGCCGATCCGCGCCGACCTGCTCGGCAACATGTGGGCGCAGGAATGGGGCAATATCTATCCGCTCGTCGCGCCGCCGGGAACGGGCGACCTGGGATATGACATCGGCGAGCTGCTGACGGCGCAGGGCAAGACGCCGCTCGACATGGTCAAGATCGGCGAGAATTTCTATTCCTCGCTGGGCATGGCGCCGCTGCCCGACACCTTCTGGAAGCGGAGCATGTTCACCAAGCCCGCCGACCGCGAAGTCGTCTGCCACGCCTCCGCCTGGGACATCGACAACAAGGACGATATTCGCATCAAGATGTGCATCAAGGTGAACGCCGACGATTTCGTCACC
>JBGTUD010000390.1:0-2345 GCA_041939405.1 Sphingopyxis sp.
AGGTCGCGGCCGCGCGCGAGTTGGAGGAAGAAACGGGCTATCGCGCCGCGACCTGGCGCACCGTGGGCGAATTTTACAGCTCGCCCGGCATGGTCAGCGAAAGCTTCACGCTGCTGGTTGCGACCGGGTTGTCCAAGGTTGGCGACGGCGGCGGCGTCGATGGCGAAGAGATCATCGTCCACCGCGTCCCGCTCAGCGGCATCGAGGCTTTCGTCGCGGCGAAGCGCGCCGAAGGCTGCGGCATCGACGTGCGCGTCGCGATGTTGCTGGCAGGCGGGTTGCTGGGCTGACGGCGGATTTCGGCCGGAAGCAGCCCTCAACTCTATCGTCATCCCGGCGAAGGGCGGGATCTCGCCGGTGCTGTAAAACCGCCAGGGTGAGATCCCGCCCCTCGCCGGGATGACGGACCTGAAGATGCCCGCTCACCACCCAAAACCACCCTTCGCTTCGCCGCCTCTACCGCGCCCCGAAACGCCAGCGGAGCAACGGCCGCGCCAGCAGCAGGCCCGCCAGGAATCCCCCGACATGCGCCCAGATCGCGATCGCGCCGAACCCGGCGCCGCCCGCGAAACCGAGCAGCAGCTGCACGCCGATCCACGCCGCGGCGAGCCACAGCGCGCGCACCCAATGGCCGGGGATCGGGCCGATCGCAGGCGCCTGGCTGCGGCTGAAGATGAGCGCGAACACCGCGATCAACGCGGAGATCGCACCGCTGGCGCCGATCATCGGCACCGGCGAGGCAGGATCGGCGAGATATTGCGCCAGTGCGCCGCCATAGGCGCCGGCGAGCAGCAGCGCGGCCATCGCCTTGGCGCCCAGCGGCGCTTCGAGCTGGCGGCCGATGAAGAGCAGCACGATCAGATTGAACGCGATGTGCAGCACCCCGCCGTGCAGGAAGGCCGACGACAGCGGCGTCAGCAGCGCCGGCACCATCGTCCCCGGGGGCAGGATCAATTCGGCGCCGAAACGCGCAGGAATGAACCCCGCGCGCACAATCGCCTCGATCTGAAAGCCGGTGATCCAGAGGAGTACGAAAATCACCGCGCAGGCGAGCGCATAGCCCGTGACCAGCGGCGCATCCTGCGGTTTCATCGCGTCCGTCCGCCGGTCAGATGAACTCGATCTTGGTGACGAGATAATATTTGTCGCCCGAAGGCACCGTCACTTCGACCTCGTCATCGACGCGGCGCCCGATCAGCGCCCGACCGAGCGGCGAGTTGTAGCTGATCTTGCCAGCCTTCGCATCGGCCTCGGCCTGGCCGACGATCTGATAGCGAACCGGCTTGTCATCCTCGTCGGCCAGCGTGACGGTCGCGCCGAACACGATGCGGTCGCCCGACAGCGTGGTCGGGTCGATCACCTGCGCGCGCGACAATTTGTCTTCGAGGTCGCCGATCGTCGCTTCGACCTGGCCCTGGCGTTCCTTGGCCGCGTGATATTCGGCATTTTCCGAAAGGTCGCCGTGCGCGCGCGCTTCCTCGATCGCATCGACGATCAGG
Organism: Sphingopyxis sp.; assembly: GCA_041939405.1. Lineage (GTDB taxonomy): Bacteria > Pseudomonadota > Alphaproteobacteria > Sphingomonadales > Sphingomonadaceae > Sphingopyxis. Next base: position 1,500 of record JBGTUD010000390.1, read on the forward strand.
GGTCGCTCGGCTTTGAGAGCGGCGAGCTGCGCGCTCAGCTTCTCATAGCCTTCTGCCAGCATCGGAACCTTTTCAACGCTTGCCATTATCATCTTGTCCTTCGTCAATAATCCAGCGCCAGCGAAGTTTCGCCGGGCGGCTGCGCCGCTGTTCCGTCAATGTCGGGGGGGGGAGCGGTTCTTCAATAATAGTCCTGAAGCGGCTTCACTTCAAGGGAGTGCGCGCGGAGCGCCCCGATCGCCTGCGTCGCCGCGTCGCTTGCCGCCGCGGTGGTGTAATAGGCGATATCGGCCGCCAGCGCCGACGCGCGGATCGACTGCGAATCCTGCAAGCTTTGCCAGCCTTCGGTCGTGTTGAAGATCAGCTGGACGTCGCCGTCCTTGATCCGGTCGACGATATGCGGACGCCCTTCGGCGACCTTGTTGACGCGCTCGACCTCGATCCCCTCGCCCGCGAGATAATCGGCGGTGCCGCCGGTCGCGATTACCTGCCACCCCCAGGCCGCGAGCTGCCGGACCGCACCGACGACGCGCGGCTTGTCGCTGTCCTTCACCGATACGAAAAGGCGGCCGCCGGTCGGCAAGCGGTCGCCCGCGCCGAGCTGTGCCTTGGCAAAGGCAAGGTTGAAATCGCGATCGATTCCCATGACTTCGCCCGTAGATTTCATCTCCGGCGACAAGACCGGATCGGTGCCGGGGAAGCGCGCGAAGGGGAAGACCGCTTCCTTCACCGCGACATGGTCGATGTCGCGGTTGATCCGTGGCAGGTCGGCGAGCTTTTCGCCTGCCATCACGCGTGCCGCGATCTTGGCGATCGGCGACCCAACCGCCTTGGCGACGAACGGCA
>JBGTUD010000391.1:0-2344 GCA_041939405.1 Sphingopyxis sp.
GCCGCCGGTGAGCTGGCCCACCGCTTCCATTTTTTGCGCCTGGCGAAGTTGCTCCTGGGCGGCTTCGCGTTCGGTCATCTCGCTGCGCAGCGCGACGTTCGCCTGCTCGAGCTCGGCGGTTCGCGCTTCGACCGCTGCCTCCAGCTGCATCGCGCGATCGCTTTCGGCCGCCTGCTCGCGCCGCGCCAGCCGGCGTTCGCTTTCGGCGCGGATCAGCGAAAAGGTCGCGCCGATCGCGAGCACCGCGGCGAGCCCGCCGAGGAGCGAAAAGAGCAGGATGGCCTGATCGAGATTCGCACGGTCGGCGGCCGCGATGCGGTTGCGTTGGCGCAGCAGCGCGCGTTCGTTGGTGATGATCTGCGTCAGCAGCCGGTCGATCTTGACAAGGCCATCGCCCTGGCCCGCGGCATAGAATTTGGAAATGGCGGCAACGGTCTGGTTGTAATTGGCACTGAGCGCTGCGTCGCCGAGCTGCGACCCGCGGCTGTCCATTTCCTTCGTCAACTGCTCGACGAGCGCGGCTTGCGCCGGATTGTCACGGACATTGCGTTCGAGTTGGGTCACGAACTGGCGCGCCCGGCCCCATTGCTGTTCGTAGATCCGCCCGTCCTTCTTTTGCAGCCCGACGGCAAAACGGCCCAGCGCGGCTTCGGCGCGCGCCAGCGCGGCATCGACCGAGCGCGTCTGCGCGATGACCTCCAGACTTTGCGCCTGCCAGCCAAGCGAACGGTCATAATCGTCGTTGGCGCGCGTGAGCAGCAGTACGAGCGCCGCGACGACGCCCGCCAGCACGGTGGCCACGCCGATCGTCAGCCAAAAACGTAGCCGCTCGCGCCGCCCGTCGGTTTCGCTGTCATTATCCCGCTCGAACACGGGCTTGTCTTACCGGACAAGCGCCCGGCCGCAAAGCGGCGAAGCCATGGCCGCCGCGGCGCGCGCTCGGTTCGGCGCGAAAAGGAATCCGCTGGTCGGCCGGTGCACGCGCTTCAGCCGATGATCCCGACGCGCTTGCCCGCGCGTTCGAAGCGGCCGAGGATTTCGCCGACCTGTTCGCTCGAATGTTCGGCGCACAGCGAACAGCGCAGCAGCGTCATTCCCGCCGGGGTCGCGGGCGGGCGCGCGAGGTTGACGTAGAGTCCTTCTTCGAGCAGCGCCTCCCACATCATCGCGCCCTTTTCCAGATCGGGCATGATGACCGCAATGATAGCCGACTGCGGCTCGTCGGTGCCGAGCGTGAAGCCGAGGTCGCGGAGACCCTTGTGCAGCGTCTTTGAATTTTCCCACAGATGCGCGCGCTTGTTGCCCCCGTGCATCAGCTTGCGGATGCTCGTCGCCGCGGTCGCGACGACGCTGGGAGGGAGCGAGGCGGTGAAGACATAGGGGCGGCAGACGAGCCGCATGATCTCGAACTTCGGATGGTTCGAAACGCAGAAGCCGCCGACCGTGCCGACGCTTTTGGAAAAAGTGCCGATGATGAAGTCGACATCGTCGATGACGCCCTGCGCCTCGGCGACGCCGCGGCCGTTCTCGCCGATGAAGCCCATCGAATGCGCCTCGTCGACGAGCACCATCGCGCCATTTTCCTTGGAAATGCGGACCATGTCCTTGAGCGGCGCGACGTCGCCGAGCATCGACTAGACGCCCTCGAGTACGACGAGCTTGCCCGCGTCGGCGGGCAGGCGCTTCAGCCTTTTTTCCAGCGCCTCGACGTCATTGTGGCGGAAAGCGACGATTTCGGCGTCGCCCATCTTGCACCCGTCATAGATCGACGCATGGCTGTCGATGTCGAGGATGACATAATCGCCCTTGCCGGCGATGGTGCTGATCATGCCGAGGTTCGCTTGGTATCCGGTCGAAAACACCATGGCATGATCCATGGCGTAGAATTCCTTGAGAGCGTCCTCGCACTCCCTGTGCCCCTGATAGGTGCCATTGAGCACGCGGCTGCCCGTGGTGCCGCTGCCGAATTTCCGCAGCGCCTCCTCGCCTGCCTCGATGACATCGGCGTCGAAGGTCATGCCCATATAATTATAGGTGCCGAGCAGGATCGTCTCGCGCCCGTTGCAGATCGCAACGGTGGGCGACAGCACCTTTTCCATCACCAGGCTGAACGGATCGGTGACGCCGGTGGCGAGCAGCGCTTCGCGCTGCTGGATCAGCGGGTCGAATTTGCTGAAGAGGTCGGTCATTCTTTGGTCTTCCGTGTTCCCCGGCGAAAGCCGGGGTCCAGATGGGTGGCGCGACATCGCATGGACCCCGGCTTTCGCCGGGGAGCACAAAGCTATCAGCCCTGAAGCTTTTCCACCGCAGCGACCAGTTGGCCGACATTCTCGATCTCGGCCAG
>JBGTUD010000392.1:0-2313 GCA_041939405.1 Sphingopyxis sp.
GCGCGCAGCGGGTGCGACAGCAAAAGATGGGTGCCGACAAACAGAACGCAGGTCGTAATCAACAGCGACATCGGTTGCATGGCGGACACCCTGGCTGGTCAAATACCCCCTCGCATCCCCGCCCGATACGCCATCAGACGAGTCGCGATGTTTGCAGTGACAACATCATGGACAGCAAAGATAACATCGTCAACATGGTGCCGAATAATCCCTGCCCCATACCCGTAAACACGTCATCCCGGCGAAATGATCGCGTCCTACCTGTCATACGCCTTTGGCAATGCGCCCTCCTGCGGCGTTGCATAACGCTCGCGCAGGCGATCCTGCCGCGTTGTCAGCGACTGCGCCTTGCCGTCGATCCAGATCGCGGCCGGGCGGCTCCCGAGTTCGAGCGGATCATTGTCCCAGATCACGACGTCGCCAGCGCGGCCGGGACGCAGCGATCCGATGCTGCTCTCCATGCCGACTGCGCGCGCGGGGGCGCTGCTGATCGAGGCGAACGCCTGGTCCCACGTCAGGCCGCTGGCACCCGGCAGGCGCGCGAGACCCACCAGATTGCCCGCATATTGCGTCGCATAGCCCATCTTGTGCGCGTCATCGTCGTCGAAGACGCCGACCGACACATCGACCCCCGCAGCCTTTAGCCGCCCCGCGTTCGATTGCGTCGCCGCCAGCCGTTCGAAACTGTCGGGCAGGTCGCTCAGCGGCGACAGGATCACCGGCACCTTGGCCGCGGCGATCTCGCGCGCGACGATCCATCCATCGGTGATGCCGACGAGCACCAGCTTCAACGCCGGAAATTCACCCTTCAGTTTCAGCACATTGACGATGTCGGCCGCGCGGTCAACGCGGACGAAGAGCGGTGTCGTGCCGTCGATCACGCGCACCAGCGCCTCGGCGTCGGCGCGCTGGAGCATCGCGTCATTGCCCCACTCAGCAAGCGCCGCGGGGTTGCGAGCATAGCTTCGCGCGGCGAGCAACTGTTCGCGGAACAGAAGGAAAGTCGCGGCGCGGCTTCCGCCCGCCTTGCTCGCCCCGGCCTCGCCGAACGCGACGAACTGCAACGCGCGCGCTTTTGTCACCATGTCCATGTCGTCGGCCAGGTCGACGACGGCGCCCTGCCCGGCGAACAAATTGCTGCTCGTCGACGGCGCGACGATCGCACGCGTCACGCCCGACGCGCGATTGACCGCGACGGGCGATCCCATCGGGTTGAGCGCAGGCGCAATGTCGAGCCCCGCCGAAAAGCGCGAGCGCGCCGCCGACCGGTCGTTCGAACCGCTCACCGCGTCCACCTCGGTCAGTCCGACGCGGCTGAACGCCGCGACGATGCCCGGCGTGACATAGCGGCCCTGGGCATCGACGCGCTCGATGCCCGCGGGCACCGCGACCCCGGCGCCCGCCGCGACGACCTTGCCGCCGCGCACGACGACGGTGCCGCCTTCGATCGGCGCGCTGCCGTCGCCGATGACGAGTTTCGCGTTGGTGATGGCGATGTCCTGCGCTGCCGCGGGAAGCCCGATCAGCGCCGCTGCGGAAAGGAGGAGTGCGCGCATCATTTCACATCTCCTTCGCCCGGCTGGCCCAGCTCGAAGTCGCTCACCGGGCGTCGCCGCGGGTCCATCGCGTCGAACATCAGCGCGCCGTCGATCCAGACTTTCTCGGGCCGCGTATAAGCGCTGAACGGATTGCCGGTCCACAGCACGACGTCGGCCATCTTCCCCGCCTTCAAACTGCCCGTCTGCTCGGCGATACCCAGCGCTTTTGCCGGATTGTACGACAGCCAGGTCCATGCCACCGCGTCGCTGACGTCGATCCCCATGCGGCGTCCGGCGGCGCGCGCCTTCGCCGCTTCCTGATTGAGCCGCTGAATCTGGTTCGCATCGTCCGAATGGACGATCGCGCAGGCTCCGGCGCGATGGACCAGCGGAACATTCTCGTTCACGCTGTCATAGGCTTCCATCTTGAAACCCCACCAGTCGGCCCACATCGCCGAACAAATGCCCTCTTTCGCGAGCATGTCGGCGATCTTGTAGCTTTCGACCGCGTGGTGAAAGGTCGACACCTTGTAACCGAACTCTTTCGACATATCGATGACGAGCGCCATTTCGTCGGCGCGATAGCAATGGTTGTGGATCAGGATCTCGCCCGCCAGAACCCCGGCAAGCGTTTCCATCGCAAGATCGCGGTCGACCGCCTTGCCGTCGTCCATCTTCTTCTTGTACGCGGCGGCCTTCGCCCACGTTTGGCGATTGACCGCGAAATTGCCCATGCGCGTCGAGGGCATCCGCCCCTTGCCGCCATAGACGCGCT
>JBGTUD010000393.1:0-2288 GCA_041939405.1 Sphingopyxis sp.
ACCTGCGCCGCATCACGCCCGACATGCTCTTCGCGCATTTCAGCGCGATTTTGCAGAAAGAGGGCGTGGAGGCTGAGGCGCCCGCGATCTGGCTGATCGCAAGCGCCGCCGAAGGATCGGTGCGCGACGGGCTCTCGATTCTCGATCAGGCGATCGCGCACGCCGATTTGGATGGCGGCGGCAAGGTCAGCGCCGAACAGGTGCGCACGATGCTGGGGCTGTCCGACCGTTCGTCGATCGCCCAGCTGATGGCGGCGATCCTCGAAGGCAATAGCGGCGGTGCGATCGATCTGGCGCGCGCGCAATATGCGCTGGGGATCGAACCCGTCGCGATGGTGCGCGGGCTGATGGATCTGACCCACGCCGTGACGCTCGCGAAAGTGTCGCGGCACGACGACCCCGCGCTGGCGGAAGCCGACCGCGAGCGCATCACCGACTGGGCGCAGAAGCTGGGTTTCGCGCCCTTGAACCGGCTGTGGCAGCTCTTGCTCAAGGGCCATGACGAGGTGCTGCGCGCGAACAATCCGCTCGAACATCTCGAAATGCTGCTGCTGCGCGTCATCTACGCCGCCTCGCTCCCCGATCCGGGTGAGCTCGCGAAATTGCTCGAATCGGGCGGTGTCCCGGCCATGCCCGTCGCCGCCCCGGCTGCGCCGAGCCCCCCGGCCGGGCCGGAGGGCGCGGCGGCAGAGGCAGCGCCACCCGCCGAGGCCGCGGCAAATGCGCTTACCATTGCCCAGATTCACCAGCTCCTCGAAAGTACGGGAAATCATCAGCTTGCGCGCCAGGTTTACGACGATCTTCGGCTGCTGGAACTCGAACCGGGTCGCCTCATTTATGCGCCCGTGCCGGCGCTCGATGGCGATTTCGCGCGGCGGCTGGGCGAGGCGCTGTTCAACCAGACGGGCAGCCGCTGGCAGGTACGCGCGGGCGAAGGCGAAGGGCGACCGAGCCTTGGCCAGATGAAAGCGGCGCAGCTCGCCGACAATGACGCGCGCATTCGCGAACTGCCGGTTGTAAAGGCCGCCTTGGCGGCTTTTCCCGACGCCAGGCTTGTCGAAGACGATAATGTTCAGCATAGGGCCAATCCATGAAATCGATCGAAGAAATGATGAAGGCGGCGCAGGAAGCTGCCGCCACCGTGCAGGCGCAGATGCAGGAAGCGCAGGCGAAGCTCGACAGCGTCGAGGTCGAAGGCGTCTCGGGCGGCGGCCTTGTCAAGATCAAGGCGACCGCCAAGGGACGGATCAAGGCGATCCATATCGACGACAGCCTGATCGTCCCGGCCGACAAGCAGATGCTTGAAGACTTGCTCGCCGCCGCGTTCAACGATGCGCGCGAAAAGGCCGATGCCGCGAGCAACGAGGAAATGGGCAAGATGACGAGCGGCCTGCCGCTGCCGCCGGGGTTCAAACTGCCGTTTTGACCTCATGGTCATCCCGGCGAAGGCCGGGATCTCACCATGGCGAGATCGTGTTTCAGAGTCGCGTACCTCTGAACACCCTTCGCCCGGATGACATGTTGTACGAGGTGCGATCCCTTCGCCATTCAGCGCTCCTACATTGAACGCGGCGCAAGTTACGCCATATTAGCGTTGACCACCCTATAAGAAGGACGCAGCGCCCGCTCGCGGCGCGCGTTCAGGAGCCATAATGACGCAATCTTATCCTCTTCTCCCGCTGCGCGACATCGTCGTTTTTCCGCACATGATCGTGCCGCTGTTCGTCGGGCGCGACCGTTCGGTCGCCGCGCTCGAAGTCGCGATGGAGGCGGGCAAGGAAATTTTCCTCGTGGCGCAGCTCGATCCGGGCGAGGACGATCCGCAGCGCGACGACCTTTATGATGTCGGCGTGATTGCCACGGTTTTGCAGCTGTTGAAGCTGCCCGACGGCACCGTGCGCGTGCTGGTCGAGGGCAAGGAGCGCGCGAAACTCCTGGAGCTCACCGACGCCGACAAGGCCGTGATGGCGAGCGTCAAGCCGATCGCCGACACCATCGACGACAGCGTCGATACCGCCGCGTTGATGCGCTCGGTCGTCGACCAGTTCGAAAATTACGCAAAGCTCAATAAAAAAATGCCCGCCGAAACCGCGGTGCAGCTGTCGCAGATCGACGACGCATCGCGCCTTGCCGATTCGGTCGCGGGCAATCTCAACATCAAGGTCGCCGACAAGCAGGCGTTGCTGGTCGAGGATGCGCCGTCGAAACGGCTCGAAATGGTGTTCGCCTTCATGGAGGGCGCCCGCTTTAGTAAGGTTTCGCGCTAAGGGGTTAAAACGCGATGCCGG
>JBGTUD010000394.1:0-2285 GCA_041939405.1 Sphingopyxis sp.
CCGCCCGCGGCATTTTCCTCGTTCACCGCCATCGCCCACAGGTTGATCCAGTCCATCATCGCGAGCGGTTCGGACAGATTCGCCTCGTGCCGTTCGCGGATGTCGGCGGCGATCTGCGGCGCGCGGCGCTTGATCTTGAGCCCGCCGGGCAAAATCCCCTTGCTTGAACAACCCGCATCGATCGACGCGTCCATCGCCTCGGCGATCGCGTCGATCCCCGCCTCGACCGCCGCAAGGTCGCGGTGCGCAAGCTCGTTTTCGAGCATCATTTCGGCAAAGCTTTTGCCCGACGCGGCGCCCATTTCCATGAGGTCGGCGCCCGAGGTGAAGGGGTAAGGGAGTTCCACCTCATCCTCCGCCCCGCGGCTGTTGCGCCCCGCCTCATCCTCGTCGACGACGAAGCCGCCGCCGATCGAGAAATACATGCGCTTGGCGAGGATTTCGCCCACGCTATCGCGCGCGGTGAAGGACAGTGCATTGGTGTGAAAGGGCTGGCGCTGGCGCATCTGGAAATGCAGGTCGCGCCCCGGTTCGAAGCGGACGCGCTGGCGGCCGAGCAGATAGAGAAAGCCTTCGCCTGTCGCGCGCGCCCAATGCGCCTCGATCGCGGCAAGGCTGGTTTCGGCGGGGATTTCGCCCGCCAGCCCGGCGACGAGCGCGGTGTCGGAGGCGTGCCCCTTTCCGGTCAGCGCGAGCGAACCGTACAGGTCGGCCCCGACATGCGCGGTGCGGGCGAGCAGATCATGCTCGTCCAGCCACAGGCCGAAACGGCGCCCGGCCACCATCGGCCCGACGGTATGCGAGCTTGAGGGGCCCACCCCGATTTTGAAAAGTTCGAAAAGGCTGATCGTCATGGCGGCGCTATATAAGACGCACGATCAGCGGGATAGGCCCGTACCGACCAATTTTCGTTACGGGGTACAATATCCTCCCTGTCGCGAAGCGATGGGGAGGTGGCAGCCCCGAAGGGCTGACAGAGGGGCCGCGACACATCGGTCGCAAGGCCCCTCCACCACTCGCTTCGCGAACGGTCCCCCTCCCCATGGCTTCGCCACAGGGAGGATCGTTCGATCAGGCCGGATAGGTCCAGGCGCCGTCGCGCGCCAGATTTTCGGCGGCGAAATCCCAGTTGAGCAGCTCGTCGACCACCGCGTCGACATAGGCCGGGCGCAGATTCTTGCGGTCGATATAATAAGCATGTTCCCACACGTCGATGACAAGCAAGGGCTTGATCCCCGCGGTGAGTTCGGTGCCCGCGTCGTGCGTGTCGGTGACCGACAGCTTGCCGTCCTTGGCAACCAGCCACGCCCAGCCCGACGCGAAATGGTTGACGGCGGTTTCCTTGAGCTTTTTCTTCAGATCATCGAGCGATCCGAAATCGCGGTCGATCGCGGCGGCGAGGTCACCCGCGGGTTCGGTCTTCGTCGGGCTCAGGCTTTCCCAGTAAAAGGCGTGGTTCCACGACTGGGCGGCATTGTTGAACAGGCCCTTGTTGCCCGCCCCTTCGGCGTGGTGGACAATTTCCTCAAGCGATTTGTTCGCAAGGTCGGTGCCCTCGATCGCGGCATTGACCTTGTCGACATAGGTTTTGTGATGCTTGCCATGGTGCGTCGCCAGCGTGTCGGCCGAGATATGCGGCGCGAGTGCGTCCTGAGCGTACGGCAGGGGAGGATGGGCGATCGTCATGGCAGTCTCCTTTTTGGTGTTCGGGGGACTAACTCGGTATCTTCCCCTCGAGTTGCAACCCCGTGACTGGGAAATTTTCGGTCTTTCAAGACCCTCGCCTTCAGGCGAGAGCGAAATTTCACGTCACCATCCCTCGCAAGGTTTCGATCCGGTCGGCCTCCTCGGCGGGCTTGTCGCGGCGGATGCGCGAAATGCGCGGAAAGCGCATCGCGAGGCCCGACTTGTGGCGCTTCGATGTGTGGATCGAATCGAACGCGACTTCGAGCACGAGCGTCTTTTCGACTTCGCGCACCGGGCCGAAGCGACCCACCGTGTTGTCGCGAACGAACTTGTCGAGCCATTTCAACTCTTCGTCGGTGAAGCCCGAATAGGCTTTGCCGACGGGGAGCAATTCCCCCGCCTCGCTCCAGCAGCCGAAGCTATAGTCCGAATAAAAGCTCGCGCGGCGGCCGTTGCCGCGCTGTGCGTACATCATCACGCAATCGGCGGTGAGCGGATCGCGCTTCCATTTATACCACAGCCCCGCGCGGCGGCCCGCCACATAACGTCCGTGGTTCATATCGGATCGACGTCGATCGTTCTGGGAGATTCGCGGCTGA
>JBGTUD010000395.1:0-2285 GCA_041939405.1 Sphingopyxis sp.
CCGAATGGGGCAATCCGATCACCGACAAGGCGGCGTTCGACTATATGCTGAGCTACAGCCCCTACGACAATGTCACGGCGAAAGCCTATCCGCCGATGCTCGTGTCGGCGGGCCTCAACGACCCGCGCGTCACCTATTGGGAACCCGCCAAATGGGTCGCGAAGCTGCGCGCCACGCGTACCAATGATGCCACCCTGCTGCTGCGCACCAACATGGGCGCCGGGCATGGCGGCAAATCGGGCCGCTGGGGCGCACTGCGCGAGGACGCCGAAGAATATGCCTTTGTGCTGACGCAGCTGGGGGTGGAGGAGTAGTGGTGGCCGAACGCGAACCACCGATCGTCATCCCCTGGCAGAGATTGCTCATCCACCTACTCTTTCTAGCTCTGACAATTTATGTGATGCGCGAGGTGTTCTATCGCCTGTTCGCAGACAGTTGGATCGTCGAACACGGCAGTGCCAGACGTCCGGCTGTATGGATCCCCATTGTCCTGGCGACGGCAGCCGCCCATAGGCTTTTCGATCGCCTCTATCCCATCGCCGAGCAGTTGCCGGAAGACAGATAGCCCCGCGCCACCAATTCGCGTTCCAACGCCGCCGCATCGACGAAATGGTGCCCTGCGATGCCCACCGCCTCGGCGCCTGCGACATTCGCCGCGACGTCGTCGATGAAGAACGCTCCGGCGGGGTCGATGCCGAATCGCTCGATCGCGAGGCGGTAGATCGCGGGGTCGGGCTTTGTCAGTTTCTCGGTGCCCGAGACGATAATGTCCTGAAAGCGGTCGAACACCGGCTGCGCCGGGCGAAAGCCCTCCCAGAATTCATGGCCGAAATTGGTGATCGCGAATAGCGGCACGCCCGCCGCGTCGAGCCGTTCGACAAGTTCGAGGCTGCCCGGTACCGGACCGGGAATCGTTTCGTTGAAACGCGTCGCATAGGCGTCGATCAGCGTGGCATATGCCGGAAATTCGGCTTTGAGCTCGGGCAGCATGTCGGCGAGCGCGCGTCCGGCGTCGTGCTGGAAATGCCATTCGGGCGTCACGACATGCGTGACAAACCATTCGAGTTCGTCGCGGTCGTCGATCAGCTTGGCGAACAGGTGGCGCAGATCCCAGTCGAAAAGGACACGGCCGACGTCAAAGATAACGCACTGACGAATCATGAAAGTTTCGGGCACGCGAAAGCGCCGCCGGAATCATCCGACGGCGGCACGCTAAGTCGCAATGGCGCGCGGGACATGGGCCCCGGCAGGACGGTTCAGCCCTGGCGCGCCTTGAAGCGGCGATTGGTCTTGTTGATCACATAGGTCCGGCCACGGCGGCGGATCACGCGGTTGTCCCGGTGGCGGTCCTTCAGCGACTTCAGGCTGTTGCGAATCTTCATCGTTCTTGTCCGTAAAAGCAGTAGCGTTGCACGCGAAGCGGCGCACCTATGGGGAAGCGGGCGAAAAGTCAACCGGCTCGCGGGCCAAATTTCGTCATCCTCGACCGAGACGCGAGGCTCGCTCGACTTGATCCGGCGTCCGTGACTTCAGCGCTGAATGGGGCCCGGATCAAGTCGGCAATGACGATGGTGCGGCCTACCCCGCCAACGCTTTTTGTCGGCGCCTTTGCACCGACGAGCCATAACCCATCGCCTCGCGATATTTGACGACGGTACGGCGCGCGATGTCGAACCCCTCGCCCGACAGTTTCTGCGCGATCGTTTCGTCGGAGAGGATCGCGCGCGCGTCCTCGGCCTCGATCAGCGCCCTGATCCGGCTCTTCACCGCCTCTGCCGACACGGCACCCTCGCCTTCGGTCGCCGCTATTCCGGACGAGAAAAAATACTTCAGTTCGAACAACCCGCGCGGACACGACAGATATTTGTTGCTGGTGACGCGGCTGACGGTCGATTCGTGCATCCCGATCGCTTCGGCGACCTGGCGCAAGGTCAGCGGGCGCATGTGCGCGACGCCGTGCAGGAAAAATCCCTCTTGCTGCTTGACGATCTCGCTCGCCACCTTGACGATCGTGCGTTGGCGCTGATCAAGAGCACGCACGAGCCAGTTTGCGCCCGCGAGCTGTTCGGACAGCCACGCTCGGCTCTTCGCTGCCGCGCCCGCGGCAAGGTCGTTGTAATAACGGCGGTTGACCAGCAGCCGCGGCAGGGTCGCGCTGTTCACTTCGACCGCCCAACCCTCGGCGGTGCGCCGGATATAAAGGTCGGGGACGACCGCCTGCACCGGCGATCCGCCGAATTTGAGGCCGGGTTTGGGATCATAGCCGCGCAGTTCGCGGATCATGT
>JBGTUD010000396.1:0-2223 GCA_041939405.1 Sphingopyxis sp.
TCGGGCGATCGCCCGATCTTGCCGCGCGCCACGATGTGGAGAAGGATGTCAGGCCTCTTCCGTCGCGGTGGGGGTCTTCGGCGGGTTGAGGACTTCCGGGGGAAGCGGTTTCAGCGACGACGACACGGTATCGCCGAACTGCCACATGCGCTCCAGGTTATAGAAGGTGCGCACCTCCGGCCGGAACAGGTGGACGATGACGTCATTGGCGTCGATCAGCACCCAGTCGGCGTTGGGCAGTCCTTCGACGCGGACGCTGCGGCCTGCTTCCTGCTTGATCCGCTGCGCCAGTTTTTCGGCGATCGCCGATACGTGGCGCGTCGACCGGCCGCTGGCGATCACCATATGGTCGGCGATGCTGCTCTTGCCGGCAAGCGGGATCGAGATGGTTTCCTGGGCCTGATCCTCGTCGAGCTGGTGGAGGATCAGCGCGTGGAGCGCGTCCACGCTGTCGTTGGCAGGGGCGGCGCCGGGCGCGGCCCCCTGGGTGGCGGAGATCAAATGCGTCCTTTCTTGGTCGGTCCCGAAAGCCGCGAGCGCGTAATCGGGTCGCGCAGCGCGCGGCCTTCATAGCGTTCGAACCAGCGGGGGTTGGCCTGCCGTATCGCAGTCGCGGATCGCACATCGGGCGAAAATCGCAGAAACACGAGGGCGGGCGGTCTCCAGTCTGTCCAATGCCTTTTCTGGTCTGCGGGCCGGACAAAGCGCCGCAGCCATCCCATCGCACGTCTTGCATGGGCACGGCCATTATAGCCCGGACGCGCGACAACCGCAATCGGCATCAATCGCGCAATCTCCCGCCAATCGCGCCATTGGGGCAGCTGGACCAGATTGTCGGCGCCCATGATCCAGATGAACCGGCGGTTCGGGTAACGCCGGACGAGTTTTTTAAGCGTATCGACCGTGTAGCGCGTTCCCAGCTCGGCCTCGATTGCGGTGGCGCGGACCGGCGCGCGCCGCGCCATGCGCTGCGCCGAGGCGAGCCGTGCGGGAAGCGGCGCCATGCCCGCCTTGGGTTTCAGGGGATTGCCGGGGGACACCAGCCACCACAATTCATCGAGCCCCAGCGCGTCGATCGCATTGAGGCTGATCGCGCGATGCCCGCCATGTGCAGGATTGAAGCTGCCGCCGAGGAGGCCAGTGGGGATCACAGAAGGGTTTGCCAGTCGCTACGGATATGGGCGATGCGTAGAATCAGAACCCGCTTCGTATCGACATGGTAGATCAGCACATATGGTAGCTTTCCAAGACGCCATTTTCGACGGCCCTGCGCGGCTAGCGGTGATCCGGCCCGAGGTGACGTCGCGAGAAAAGAGGTTGCTTTGGCCGCTTCTTCAAGCAAGCCGTCTGCGGCCTCGAAGTCCGCATCGACCAGATGATCGACAGCGTCGTTCAGATCTTCGCGCGAAAGACGGGACCAGCGAACCGGCGTCACGCAGCTTTTTTACTTCGCTTGGCCCGAATCTCTTTTCGCTTGGTTTCAATCCAATCCAGCATCTCTTCCGAGGAGATCAAAGGTTCTTCACGCGCCGACCGCTCACCCTCTTCAATGAAGGCGAGCATTTCCGCTTCACGTTCGGTAAATTGTCGAACCGCCTGCGCAACGAGCCATGAGCGCGAGCGATCATAGCGTTCCGCCAGTCTATCGAGCGTTTCCAAGGTCGCGGCGTCGAGCCGCGTAGTGATCGGCGTCGTAGGATCCATGCGCCATCTGTATCACTTGTATACAAATGACTCAAGGCCTGACCTGTCCGCTCCCGCGCACCAGCCATTTGTAGGTCGTCAGCCCTTCAAGCGCGACCGGCCCGCGTGCGTGCAGCCGTCCCGTGGCAATGCCGATTTCGGCGCCGAGGCCGAATTCGCCGCCGTCGGCGAATTGCGTCGAGGCATTGTGCATCACGATCGCGCTGTCGACACCGGACAGGAATTGTTCGGCGGTCGCCGCGTCCTCGGTGACGATCGCATCGGTGTGCTTGCTCGAATGCGCGTCGATATGCGCGAGCGCGCCGGAAAGGCCGTCAACCTGCCCGATCGAAACGATCGCGTCGAGATATTCGGTGTCCCAGTCGCCGGTGCTGGCGGGCTCGACATGCGGGCTCAGCGCCGCAATGCCCTTGTCGCCGCGCACTTCGCAGCCCGCGGCGATCAGCGCGTCGATGATCGCGAGCGGAGCGGGATAGGCGCGGTCGATCAGGATCGTTTCGGTCGCGCCGCAGATGCCCG
>JBGTUD010000397.1:0-2219 GCA_041939405.1 Sphingopyxis sp.
CGCCCATGAAGGCGAAATCCTGCACGCCGATCACCGCGCCCTGGCCCGAAATGCGGCCAAAGGCGTTCTGATAGGCATCGCGGTCGCCGGTTTGCGCACGCGCGGCCTTGATGCGGTCGACATATTTTTTGGTATCGCGGAATTTCAGCGGATCTTCGGGCGCGGCGGGGGCGGCGATCATTTCGTGAATCCCGCCGTCGAACAGCTGTGCAAAGCGCTGCCTGGCGCCGATGCGGTCGTGATGATCGCAGCGCGGGCAGACGTTCAGATTATCTTCCCATTCCTTGACGAACACCATCTGCTGACACTGGCGGCATTTGTGCCAGAGATTGTCGGCGGTATCGCGCTTGGCGCCAAAGGGCAGCGCGTTGCGAACGCGGTCGAGCCAGCTCATGCGGCGATCTCCTTTGCGCCGTGGATAGCATCGGCGAGGGTGCGGGTGAAAGCCTCGACATGCGGCGCCGCGGCGTCGCCATGTTCGGCGATGATGTCGATAAAGGCCGATCCGACGACGACGCCGTCGGCGACGCGCGCGATGGCCGCGGCCTGTTCGGGGGTGCGGACGCCGAAGCCGACCGCGACGGGCAGGTCGGTCGCGGCTTTCAGGCGCGCGACGGCATCCTCGATGCTCGCCTGCGCGGCCTGTTGCAGCCCGGTGATACCGGCGACCGAAACATAATAGAGGAACCCGCCCGCGCCGTTCAGCACGTCGGGCAGGCGCGCGGCGTCGGTGGTCGGCGTCGCGAGGCGAATGAGGTCGACCCCGGCGGCGCGGAGCGCGGGGCCGAGTTCGGGGTCTTCCTCTGCCGGGATGTCGACGCAGATGACGCCGTCGACGCCGGCACGCGCGCATTCGGCGGCGAACCAGTCGGCGCCGCGGATCGTCATGGGGTTGGCATAGCCCATCAGGACGAGCGGCGTGTCGGGGTGACGCTGGCGAAATGCGGCGGCGATGGCGAACAGGTCGGCGGTGGTCGTGCCCTTGGCGAGACTGCGCAGATTGGCGGCCTGGATCGCGGGGCCATCGGCCATCGGGTCGGTGAAGGGCATGCCGAGTTCGATCACATCGGCGCCCCCCGCGACGAGCGCGTCGAGGTTGGCGGCGGTGTCGCCGTCGCCGCCGGTGATGAAGGCCACGAGCGCGGGATGGGGTTTGGCGAAGGTGGCGGTGAAGCGGGTCATCCTTACGTTCCCCTCTCCCCGGCCCTCTCCCCTGAAGGGGAGAGGAAGAACCGCCCCCATGTCGTCGCGATCGACTATGGCGCGAAGGACAATATCTTCCGCAATCTCGTAAAGGCTGGCGCGCGCGTCACTGTGGTCCCCGCGACCGTAACCCTCGACGAGGTGCTGAGCCACAACCCCGCGGGCGTCTTCCTGTCGAACGGCCCCGGCGACCCGGCGGCGACGGGCGAATATGCGGTGCGGGTGATCCAGGGGCTGCTCGAACGCGACGTGCCGATCTTTGGTATCTGCCTCGGCCATCAGTTGCTCGCGCTCGCGGCGGGGGCAAAGACGGTGAAGATGCACCAGGGCCACCGCGGCGCGAACCATCCGGTGCAGCGCGTCGGCGGCGAGTTCGCTGACGGCGTGGTCGAGATCACCAGCATGAACCACGGCTTTGCAGTCGACGCCGCGACGCTGCCCGAAGGCGTGGTCGAAACGCACAAGAGCCTGTTCGACGGATCGAACTGCGGTATCGCGATCACGGGCAAGAAGGCGTTCAGCGTGCAATATCACCCGGAAGCAAGCCCGGGGCCGCAGGATAGTTTGTATCTGTTCCAGAAGTTCGTCGGGTCGCTGGCGTCGGGAAATGGCTGACGACTTTAACGACTTTGTGGACTCCGTACTGGTCCGAGCTGCGGATGCTCAGGTAGGCACCCGAGTTCATCCGATCAGCGTAAGAGATTTGGCGCAGGAGGTTAGGGAGACCTTTCCGCCGACCTGGATACAAATGCTGGAGGATCGTCTTCGGCACCTCAATTATGGCGAATTGTTAAGGGACAGCGATCTTCCGGGGAAATTTTACTTTAAAATAAATTCGGAAGGCCTGGCTCGGGCACACGTCGTTCGCAAGTCTCGCGAAAGTAAAACGCTCAGGGGTCGCCTGCAAGCTGCGCCTTGGGGCAAAATTGCGGGGGATGCTTTAAAAGTTCTATTTGGCGCCGTCGTTGGCCACTTTTTAAAGTAGATATCACTATGCCAAAACGCACCGACATCTC
>JBGTUD010000398.1:0-2218 GCA_041939405.1 Sphingopyxis sp.
CCCCATTCCCAGCGGCGGATCGGCCCGCCCAGACGGCCGATATTGTCGTCATGCGCGAACTGGTTGGAACGCAGCGCATTGCCGAACAGGTCGCCCGCGCGAATGTCCAGCTTGCTATAATCCTTCCAGCGGTCGGGATAGCCGATCTTGGTCGTGAAATTGGCGAGCTTTTTCTTTGCCTTGACCTTGGTTTCGGGCTGCATCCAGCTCAATCCGTCGATACGGTCGCCCATCGCCGCCAGCACATTCTTGACGAGCTGGTCCATCGCTGCCTTGGTTTCGGGCGGGAAATATCGGGCGACATAATCCTGCCCGACGGCTTCGCCCATATTGCCGGTGGTAAAGTCTACCGCGCGCTTCCAGCGTTCCTGCATCTGCGGGGTTCCCGACAGCGCCGTGCCGTAAAAGGCAAAGGCCTCCTTCGCGACCGCATCGGGCAGCACGCCCGAAAAACCATCGAGGCTGCGCACGATCAACAGGTCGCGGATGACGCCGATCGGCGCGTCGGCGATCAGCTTCGCTTCGCCGGTGAAGGCGCTCGGCTGCGACACGAGCAGCGAATCCTCGTTCACCCCGATGCCGCGAATGAAAGTCGCCCAGTCGAACCCCGGCGCCGCCGCAGTGAGGTCGGCGATGGTCATCTTGTTATAGACTTTGGTTGCGTCGCTGCTGTCGTTCTTGTCCCAATGGACGGTCGCGATCTGCTTTTCGAAATCATAGATCGCCTTGGCGCGTACCGCTGCATCCCGCTCACCCGCGAGCGTCAGAACATTCTGAAGATGCTGGAGGTAGGCCGCCTGCAGCTTGGCGTTGCGCTCGTTATCCTTCAGGTAAAAGTCGCGATCGGGCATCCCGATGCCGCCCTGAAACATCGTGTAGATATAGACCTCGGGGTTCTTGTCGTCCTGCCCCACGAAGCCGCCGAAAAAATGCTGAACGCCGTTGCGGTCGGCTTCGGCCAGCAGTTTCGCCAGCCCCGCCTTGTCGACGCCGCGAATCTTGGCCAGCCACGGCTCGATCGGCGCGAGCCCTTTCGCTTCGACCGTCTCGGCATCGAGGTAGGAGGCATAGGCGCGGCCGATCATGCTGTTCGGATCAGCCTTCGCCGCTTCGAGGATTTCCTGCGTACGCTTTTGCGACAGGTCGGCAAGGACGGTGAACATGCCGAAGTTCGACTTGTCAGCAGGGATTTCGGTATTTTTCGCCCAGGTGCCGTTGGCATAGGCGTAAAAATCGTCGCCGGGGCGGACGCTCTTATCCATCCCCGAAACATCGAAGCCGAAGGTGCCGAGTTCGGGCTTGGCCGCGCTTTTGGCGGCCGGTGCGGTGGCGGGCGCTTCCTCGGCGCCGGCGGGCACGGCGGCGAGCATCAGCGCACCAAGCGCCGCGGTCGCCATCAGGCGCGAAATCTTGATCGAATGTGTCATGCTATTCCCCAGTTATCGACGTAAAGCGCGAGCGGCGCCGCAAACGGGCGGCGTTCTTCGGCGATAGGGACAGCTATACGCGCGCGAATCGCGGGTTCAACCGGCCGCCGTGTCGCTCGTCGATGCCTCATGTCGTTGGTCGCGTGCGCGGGCCAGCTTGCGCCGCCAGCGGAGGCGAATCCAATTGTCCCAGAACAGCGCGGCAAGCACGTATCCGACCGCCGCCGTGACGACCGAGATCACGAACAAGCCGGCGAGCATTGCGGGCGCGGCGTCCGAAAAGGTCCAGCGCACCCACTCGCCCGCCGAGGCGCCATGCTCGATCATTGCCGAAAAGGTCGCGCTGTTCGCCTGTAACCCGAACAGCCAGTCGCCAAGCCAGACCGAGGCGAGGATGATGAAAGGCGTCGTCACCGGATTGGATAAAAAGGTCATCGCCGCGCCGATCGGGATATTGGCGCGGACGGGCAGCGCGAGCAGCGCAACCCCCAAGATCTGCACGCCGGGGATCAGGAAAAAGATACCGACGAACAGGCCCAGCGCGGTACCGCGCGGCACCGATGTGCGGGTGAACCGCCATAGATGGCTGTGCGCGACCCTGTGCGCAAAAGGCCTGATAAACCGGCTTGCAAGCAGTTCCTCGCGCGTCGGCGAGTTGCGGCGGATCCAGTTCATCACCGCCGCCTTGTCGCGCGCCTTATGATCTCCAGGCGTGCCCCCGCTCATCCGCGGTCCTTCAGCAGTCGTTGCTTGTCGCGTTTCCAGTCGCGTTCCTTGATCGACTCGCGCTT
>JBGTUD010000399.1:0-2198 GCA_041939405.1 Sphingopyxis sp.
CCAGATATTCGATCTTGGTGCCGTGAAACTGCACACTTTCGACCTGCGAGGTGAGTTCCTCGCGCAGCTTGTGATATTTCTTTTCCGACGCCGCCGGAAATTCCTCGCCGCTCGACAGCGCTTCGAGGCGCGCTTCCTGCAGCTTCGAAAAGGCCTTGAAGCTCTTGGTGATATTGGCGAATTTTTCGAGCGCGTCGGGTTTCAGCAGCTCTTCCATCGCCGCGAGGCTCAGCGTATTGTCCTCGTCATCCTCTTCAAAGTTTTCGCGCTTGCCCGACGACCCTTCGCCATCTTCGTCATCGCCGTCGGCGGAGGGTTCTTCCTCGACCTCATCCTCGTCCTTGAACGAGACGCCTGCGGTCTTTTCGCTGATTTCGCCGTCGTCCTCGGCGCCCTCGTCGTCGAGGTTTTCGGGCGCGGGGTCTTTCGACAGCATCGCTTCGAGGTCGACGATCTCGCGCAACTGCATGTCGCCATTGTTGAGCGCGTTCGACCATTCGATGATCGCGTTGAAGGTCAGGGGACTTTCGCACAGGCCCAGGAACATCGTGTCGCGCCCGGCCTCGATGCGCTTTGCGATCGCGATTTCGCCTTCGCGGCTCAAAAGTTCGACCGCGCCCATTTCGCGCAGGTACATGCGAACGGGATCGTCGGTGCGATCGACCGTTTCCTTCTTCTTTTCGATGGCGGGATTCGATACCGAACCCGTGCCGGCGGAAACGTCGACCTCGTCATCGACCTCCTGCTCGGCTTCTTCCTGCACATCCTCGTCGCTTTCGACGATATTGATGCCCATGTCGGAAATCGCCGACATGATGTCCTCGATCTGCTCGGACGACATCTGGTCCTGGGGCAGCGCTTCGTTCAATTCGTCATAGGTCAGATAACCGCGCTTCTTGCCGCGCGCGATCAGCTTTTTGACGTCGGCCTCGTTAAGGTCGATCAGCGGGGCGTCGGTATCGGCTTCGTTCTTGGTGGCCATCACATCTTCCTGCCTGAAAGGGCAATTGGGTCGCTACTGGCTGCGGCTGTCGGACAGCGCGGCCAGGCGGCGGGTCAAATCCTCGTCCATCGCGCGCAGCTTTTGCTGCCGCGCATGGCCTTCGTCGTCCATCGTGCGCATATAATCCGCGGTCGCCTCGGCAAGCCGGGCACGGATTTCGGGCTGCGTCACGAGCACGCCGATATATTCGTCAAGGTCGCGCAGCGCGGTTTCGCGCGCCGCCTCGGCCTCTTCGCCTTCGAGCCGTCGATTGAACGAGAAGTGCATTCCATCGGCTCTGAGCAATCTCATCGCCCTATTATACACTTTCATGGGCTCCAATATGGCAAGCAACCCCTCGCAATCAAGCCCTTCGCGGGCATTTGCGATGTCAAGCATCGCGCCGAGCAATTCGGCGTCGCCGGAATCGGGGATTGCGAGCCGGATCAGCGCCTCCTCATTGCGCCGGATCGCCTCCGGATAGCGGAGCAGGCCACCCAGCAACGCGGCGGCGAGCGGCCCTGCAATCCCCGCCTGTCCCAGCGCGCGCGTTTCCTCGCCGGGCGGCTGTAGCCGCGGATCGGGGGCGAAGCGGCCGCCGCCCCGCGCCGGCTGCGGCGCCCACGGTACCCGCGGGCCGCGGTCGGGGCGCGCCCTCGTGAACAGCGCATCGAGTTTTTCGCGGAACGCCTCCCGATAATGGTGGCGGACATCGGCATCCTGGACCGCGTCGGCATGCGCAAGCAGCCGCGTCTTCAATGCCGCGCGGTCTTCGGGGGTGGCGAGCGGCCCCGCGGCAACCTCGTGCGCCCACAGGCGCTCGACCAGCGGCTGCGCGTCTTCGAGGATCGCGCCGAACCCTTCGGCACCGCGCGCCCGGACAAGGTCGTCGGGGTCCTGTCCGGGAGGCAGGGTCGCAAAGGCCAGGCTGAAGCCGGGGCGGAGCAGCGGAAGTGCGCGCGTCGCGGCGCGCATCGCGGCTTTCTGCCCCGCGCTGTCGCCATCGAAACAGAGCAGGGGTACCGGAACCATCCGCCAGATCATCTCGAGCTGACTTTCGGTGAGCGCGGTGCCGAGCGGCGCGACGGCGTCGGCGATCCCCGCTTCGGCGAGCGCGATCACGTCCATATAACCTTCGACGACGATGATCCGGTTTGTCCGCCGCGATGCGGGGCTCGCCTTGTCGAGATTATAGAGCGTACGCCCCTTGTCGAAG
>JBGTUD010000400.1:0-2180 GCA_041939405.1 Sphingopyxis sp.
CGTCACCGTGCCGATCAATCCCGACTTCGGGTCGCTGAACCTCGCGCAGGCGGTGATCCTGCTCGCCTATGAGTGGTCGAAGCAGCTGCCTGCCCAGGCTGAAGGCGGCGCGGCCTTGGCGAGCCCGCCCGAGGTCCCGCTCGATCCCCCTGCGCCACACGGCGAGCTCGAAGAGCTTATCGGGCATCTGGTCCGCGACCTCGACCATAGCGGCTATTTTTTCCCGCCCGAACGCCGCGATGCGACGCTGCGTACGCTGCGCACCACCCTCACCAAGACCGGCTGGTCGCACAACGACATCCGCATGATGCACGGGATCATCGTAGCTCTTGGCCGCGGCAAAAAATTGCAATAGGCTGACCGCAATACATAAATTCAGGAGCCCCTTCCGATGATGACACTTATTTTGGCGGCGGCACTTTCTGCGTCGTCGGCGACCGCTGCCACCGATCAGGCGACAACCCCAACCCAAGCTGCGCCGGAAAAGGCACAGAAGTCCAAACGCGTGTGCCGTAGCATACGGCGGACAGGCAGCAATCTCAGCCGCCGCGTGTGCAAGACCGAACAGGAATGGGCGAACGAAAGCGGCGACGGCGCGCAATCGCTCGACCTGATCGACCAAAGTTACAAGGCGCAGCTCGGCAACGGCGCCGTCGACTAGGCCGGGCTCACAGGGTCAGTCAGCCTCAACTCGCGTCGGCCGCTGTCTTAAGACCAACTATCTCAGAGGTTATTGCGGCGGATTATGTCGCTGATTATCAGCGATTTCATAGCCGCTTGAAGCCCGCCGGCTCGCCCCATCCAGGAGTTTCGTTCGATGATCAGCCTGTTGCTTGCTCTTTCCCTATCCGCGGCGGCGCCCGCGACCACCCCTTCGCCGGAACCCCACCACACCCACAAGCCCGCCAAGCCCAAGAAGGTCTGCCAGAAGGTTGAAATGACAGGCAGCTCGGTACCAAAGCGCGTTTGCCGCACGATCACCGAACCCGCCAAGCCCCAGGATGCGACCGGACAGGCCGCCACGGACATGCCGGCAACCGGAGGCACCAGCTAGAACGGCTTGCGGCCTAAGTGGCGCGCGGCAACACTGGTTCAGCCCCTGCCGCGCAGGCGATCCCACCGGATCGCCTCATAGGCAATCGACTGCTCGACAAGTTCGTTCCACACGGCGCGCAGCCGCGGGGGTTCCAGTCCCGCGGCTTCGGCCGCGCGCGCCACATTGTTCAGGACTTCGGCCTTGCGCGCTTCGTCGCGAACGCTGTCGCGGTCGACCTTGATGCGGGCGGCCGCATCCATATAACCGAACCGGCGGACGAGCAGGCCGACAAGTTCGCGGTCGACCGCATCGACCCCGGCGCGCACATCGGACATGGTTTCGCATTGTTCGGGAAGTTTGGCGGAGGTCATGCGCGCAGCCTTTAGCGGCTTTTTCGCGGCTGTCGAGCGCGCCGCGGCGCTTGACTTTGGGCCACGCCCCGTCTAACCGCGCGCCTTCGCAAATTGACCCCGCACCCCGGTGAAGCGGTGGTCGCGCACGGCCCGGCCCGTGCGGTGCGACCCGGGAAACGCCGAAATCCCTCGGCAAACAGCAAATTGGAGACGATCATGTCGAAGCGCCAGAGCGCCAAATATAAACTCGACCGCCGCATGGGCGAAAACATCTGGGGTCGCCCGAAGAGCCCGGTCAACCGCCGCGAATATGGCCCCGGCCAGCACGGTCAGCGCCGCACGGGCAAGATGTCGGACTTCGGCATTCAGCTGCGCGCGAAGCAGAAGCTGAAGGGTTATTACGGCGACATCACCGAAAAGCAGTTCAAGAAGAACTATTTCGAAGCCTCGCGTATGAAGGGCGACACGGGCCAGAATCTGATCGGCCTGCTCGAACGCCGCCTCGACGCGGTCGTCTATCGTTCGAAATTCACCCCGACCATCTTCTCGGCGCGCCAGCTCGTCAGCCACGGCCACGTCTATGTCAACGGCGTGAAGTGCAACATTGCAAGCCGCCTCGTGAAGCCGGGTGACGAAGTCACGCTGGGCAAGAAGGCACAGGAAATGGCGCTCGTCGCCGAAGCGCAGAGCCTGCCCGAACGCGATCTTCCCGAATATCTGGCGGTCGACGGCACCAAGGCGACCTTCGTTCGCGTACCCACGCTCGACGAAGTCCCCTATCCGGTGAAGAT
>JBGTUD010000401.1:0-2155 GCA_041939405.1 Sphingopyxis sp.
AGTGCCCTTCAAGGGCCCCGCAAAGGACGTCATCCACCAGATGGTCGGCGGCGTGAAGGCAGCGATGGGCTATACCGGCAGCCGTACGCTCAAGGATTTCCGCGAGCGCGCCAAGTTCGTGCGCATCACCAATGCAGGGCTGCGCGAAAGCCATGTTCACGACGTCGCAATCACGCGCGAGGCGCCGAACTATCCCGCGGGTTGATTTCCTTGACAGGAAGCTGAAACCATGACGCCCGCCGCGCGCGTCCAGACCGCGATCGAAATTCTCGACGCCATCGCCGCCGCGGCGCGCGAGGGCGGGGCGGCTGCCGACGCGATCTTGGCCGAGGCGATGCGCGCGCGCCGCTATGCGGGGTCGAAGGACCGCCGTGCGATCCGCGGCCATGTCTATGACGCGATCCGGCTCGTCCGTTCGGCGCCCGTATCGGGGCGCGCCGCGATGCTGGCGCTCGCCGACGCGCAGAGCGAACTCGCGCCGCTGTTCGACGGCTCACCCTATGGCCCCGCGCCGATCGCCCCCGGCGAAGCGCGCGCCGAAACCGGCCTCGCCGCACCCGCGCTGCTCGACCTGTTCGATCCGCTCGTCGGCGAAGGCGAGCATGATGCGATGCTGGCGCGCGCGCCGCTCGACCTTCGCGCGAACCGCATCAACGCGGCGCGCGACGATCTGGCGGCGCTCTTTCCCGAGGGCGAAGCGATCCCCGGCGCGCCGGACGGCTGGCGTCTGCCATCGGAGACCGCCGCGGTCCAGCACCCCGCCTATGCCGAGGGACGTTTCGAGGTGCAGGACGCCGCCAGCCAATATGCCTCCGCCGCGCTCGATGCGGCGCCGGGGCAGGCGATCGTCGATCTTTGCGCGGGCGGTGGCGGCAAGACACTGGCCATCGCGTCGCTCACCGGCAACGCCGCCGATATTCTCGCCTGCGACACCAATCGCGCCCGGCTGCAACAGCTTGCGCCGCGCGCCGATCGGGCCGGGGCCACACGCATTGAAACGCGCCTCCTCAATCCGGGGCAGGAAAGCGCAATGCTTGCCGACTGGCAGCGCCGGGCGGATCGCGTCTTCGTCGACGCGCCCTGTTCGGGCAGCGGCACCTGGCGGCGCAGCCCCGAACTGCGCTGGCGACTCACCCCCGCGCGGCTCGACCGCCATCTTGCCGATCAGGCGAAGCTTCTGGACATCGGCGCCGATCTGGTGGCGCCGGGCGGCAAACTTCTCTATGCTGTCTGCTCGATCATCGCGCGCGAGGGGCGGGCACAGGTGGATGATTTTCTGAACCGGAATCCGGACTGGACGGCCGATGCGGGCTATCTGCCGGCGGGACTGGGACGCGCGGCGGGCGCGGGTTTTCTGCTCACCCCGGCGCATGATCGCTGCGACGGATTTTTTCTCGCACGGTTGACATCGCCATGTTAGCATCGCCTGCAATGAAGCGATGGGAGAATGCGATGCGCATCAGTTTTCTGGCCATTGGCGCCGGTCTTGTCCTGGCCAGCCTGCCGACCGCCTCCGATGCGCAGCGCGCCGATAACGACATTCTTCCCCGCTCGATCGCGCTTCAGCACGAAGGCCAGCAAGCGCAGGAAAGCGGCGATCTGAACCTTGCGATCGACTATTATGAATCGGCGCTCGCTGCCGATCCGCGCAACCGGTCGGCGATCATTGCGCTGGCCCAGGTTGCGCGTGCGCAGGGGCTGCCGGGCAAGGCGATCGGCCTTTACCGCGAGGCGCTGATACTCGAACCCAATGACGTCATTGCGTTGACCGGACAGGGAGAGGCGCTCGCCGACAAGGGCGCGCTCGAACTCGCCCGCGAAAAGCTCGCCGAGGCGCAGCGCCTGTGCAAGAACAGCTGCGCGCAGGTGGCCAGCCTGGAAAAGACGATCGACGCGAGCGCCTCGAAGCGCGTGGTCGCAGCCGAAGTGCTGGTGCCGAAGCCGGTCGTCGCCACGGTGAAGCCCGCCAGCGGCCAGAATTAGACGCTCGCGCCCCTTGAGAGGGGAGAAGGTCCACTTAAGACCGATAGCGGACATTGAGGTATATGCTCTCTCCCCTTCAGGGGAGAGATACGAGGCTTGCCGGTTTTACCGGCTAGCCGCAGTTGAGAGGGGCCTGAACCGCGTCAGCCCCCTCTCCCAACCCTCTCCCCTG
>JBGTUD010000402.1:0-2150 GCA_041939405.1 Sphingopyxis sp.
CAGCGCTCTCCCATCTGAGCTACGGCCCCGCGACCGGCGGGGTCTTAACGACACTGTCCGGCAGTGGCAACGGCTTTTCTGACCTTGGGCCTCGCCGCTGGGATATTTTGAGGAATGGGGGGATTCCGATGAAAGCCTGGCATTTGACCAGTCGTCCGCAAGGACTGCCGACGATGGACAATTTCGCACTCCGCGACCTGCCCGACGCGCCGCTCGACAAGGACCAGCTTCGCGTTCGCAACCTCTGGCTTTCGGTCGATCCCTATATGCGCGGACGGATGAACGACGCCAAAAGCTACGCCGCAAGCTTCCAGCTCGACCAGCCGATGACCGGCGGCGCGATCGGCGAAGTCGTTGAAAGCCGGATGGAAGGGTTTGCGCCCGGCGACCTCATTCTCCACATGGGGGGCTGGCGCGAGGGCGGCGTCATCGGGCTCGACATGATGCCGAACAAGCTGCCTGCCGACCTGCTCGACCGAGGGCTGCCGCCGCAGACCTTTCTGCACAATATGGGGCTGACTGGCGGTACCGCCTGGATCGGCCTGCTCCGCGTCGCCGCGGCAAAACCCGGAGACACCGTCTTTGTCTCCGCCGCGGCGGGCGCGGTCGGATCGGCGGTGGTCCAGATTGCCAAGGCGCGCGAGATGACGGTGATCGGATCGGCCGGCGGCAGCGACAAATGCGCCTGGGTCGGCGACCTCGGCGCCGATGCGGTGATCGATTACAAGGCGGGGCCGGTGCTCCCGCAGCTCGCCGCCGCGCTCGAACGCCTCGGCAAAGCCGGGATCGACGTCTATTTCGACAATGTCGGCGGCGAACATCTCGACGCCGCCTTTGCCGTCGCCAACGACTTCGCACGCTTCGCCATTTGCGGGATGATCGACGTTTACAACGACGCCAAACCGCAGGAGATGAAATACCTCATCCGCACCATCCCCGCACGTATCCGCATGGAAGGCTTTATCTACACCGACCAGTTCATCGACTGCATGGAGGAATTTTACGCCGATATGAGCGGTCTGATCGCCAGCGGCGCGGTGACGATCCGCGAAACGGTGCACGAAGGGATCGCCGCGATGCCCGACGCCTTCCTGGGGCTGTTTTCGGGCGGCAATATCGGCAAGATGCTCGTCCGGCTCTAAGGCAGCTGACGGCCGGAATACGAGATTCTTTCCATCGTCATCCCGGCGAAGGCCGGGATCTCGCCGGTGCGGAAAATCGTTAGGGTGAGATCGTGTTTCAGAGTCACGTGCCTCTGAACACCCTTCGCCGGGATGACGGATAAAGGAAGGTCGGGAAACCACCCCAAAGCAGCCATCAAAACAGACCGGATGTAGCCCGGCTGGCCCGGCTCAGCTCCCGAACCCGACCGACAGGAAATCGGGCATCGGGCCGTTCCAGCCGTCATCGGGTCCATCATCGTCCTGCCGCCGCGCGGCGGGCGCCGGCTTGCGGTCCGTATCTTTCTTCCGAACGGCATCACTGCGCTTGTCGCCGGGGCGCTTCATATCCTTGTCGGCGGCCTTGCCCGACCGGCGCCCGCCGCGCGATGAACGGCTTTCGCTGCGCTCTTCGCCGCGATCGCCTTTCGCCTCGCCGCCCGCGCCTTCATGAACCGGGATCTGATACCCCGTCAGCTTTTGGATATTGTCGATCGCCTCGTCATCGGACGGCGTGATCAGCGTGAACGCCCGTCCCTTCGCGCCCGCGCGGCCGGTGCGGCCGATGCGGTGGACATAATCGTCGGGATGCCAGGGGGCGTCGAAATTGAAGACATGGCTGACCCCCTTCACATCCAGCCCGCGCGCCGCAACGTCGGACGCGACGAGGATGTTGATCGTGCCGTTCTTGAACCGGTCGAGTTCGGCGATGCGGCTCGACTGGTCCATGTCGCCATGGATCTCGCCCGCCTTATATCCATGCCGTTGCAACGATTTCGCCAGCTCGCGCACCGTGGTCTTGCGATTGCAAAAGATGATCGCGGTCGCCAGATCCTCGGCTTCGATCAGCGACCGCAGCGTGTCACGCTTGCCGCGTTCGGAGCTTTTCACCACGAACTGTTCGATATTCTCGTTGCGGCTCGCGGGGCGCGCGACTTCGATCGTCTTGGGGTTCGACAGGAATTTGTCGGCCAGCTTCTTGATCGGCGG
>JBGTUD010000403.1:0-2124 GCA_041939405.1 Sphingopyxis sp.
AAAGGCGTCGTTGACCGCGGTGCACGCGATTTCGTCGACACCCTTGGCCTTGAGCTCGGCCGCCTTGTCGACGAAGCCCGGCAGATGCTTGGCCGAACAGGTCGGGGTAAAGGCGCCGGGGACCGAAAAGAGCGCGACCTTGCGCCCCTTGAAATAATCGGCGGTGGTGACCTGCTCGGGGCCGTTTTCGGTCACCTTCACCAAGGTCGCATCGGGAAGCTTGTCTCCGGTCTGGATCGTCATCGTCGGCATCCTTTTCACTCGAGGGGATTTTGGTGCCCGACACATTGGGTGGGCCGGCGCGCGAGTCAAGGACGGGCGGGGATGCGGGGGCCGATTTCGGCGCGGCGGGTTTTGAGGGCCCGCGATCCCTTTCATCGTCATCCCGGCGAAGGCCGGGATCTCGCCGGTGCGGCAAACCGTTAGGGCGAGATCCCGGCCTGCGCCGGGATGACGGACAAGGGAAAGGCAAGAATCCCTCCCAAAACCAATTCACGCCCCAAAGACACTGGACCGCCTCGCCCCCGCACGGCATTGTAGCATCATGGACACCGCCCCCACCTGGTTCACCGGCCAGCTGCTGCTCGCGCTGCCGGGCATCGGCGATCCCCGCTTCGAACATTCGGTGATCGCGATGATCAGCCATGACGCAGAGGGCGCGATGGGAATCGGCGTCGCCGATCCGATCGACGGCATGACCGTCGGGGCGGTGCTCGACCAGCTCGAGATCGAGCATGACGCGCCGCTCGATCAGCCGGTCTTCCTCGGCGGCCCGGTCGAACCCACGCGCGGTTTCGTGCTCCACAGCCGCGACTGGGCGGGTCAGGAAGCGGTGCAGGTCGGCGATCGCTGGATGGTATCGAGTTCGCACGACATCCTGCGCGCGATAGGCGAAGGGCGCGGCCCGTCACGCTGGCTGATGGCGCTCGGTTATGCGGGCTGGTCGCCGGGCCAGCTGGAAGGCGAGATGGTGCGCCACGGCTGGCACGTCACGCCGGGCAGCGACGGACTGCTGTTCGAAACGCCGCCCGCCGAGCGGTGGCAGGCGGCGTTCGCCGAAGCGGGAGTGGACGCCCGCTTGCTGACGACCGAAGGCGGCGAGGCCTGATTTTCGATACTTGTTCGTCATTCCGGCGAAGGCCGGAATCTCGCCCGCGCATCAGGACGCTACGCCGAGATCCCGGCCTTCGCCGGGATGACGACATGGGATTACCGCGGGATTACCGCGCGAGCGCGAGGACCGGCCGGCCCTGTTCCAGATTGGCGAGCGCGGTGCGCGCGGCCCAGCGCGAATCCATATAGCGGCCACTGGCCAGTTCGACGTCATAGCGAATGGGGCTGTCGATCGCCGCGCCATAGGCGGCGGCGGCATCGGCGGTGCGGCCCAGCCGGGCATAGGCGGTGCCGAGATTGATGAGGCGCGACGGGTCGCGCGCGTCGAGCGTCGTGTCGCCGGTCAGCTTGTCGACCGCAGCCTGGTTGGCCCCCGCCTTGAGCTCGGCATAAGCGACCGGCAGCACCTGCGAATCGGCCTGTGGTGCGGTCACGACCACGATCGATTGCGCGGCGGCGGGACTTGCAAACGCCAGTGCGATCAGCGGCAGCAGGATTTTTTTCATCTTCTCTATCTCCCCGAAAACTTTCGTCGATTTTCCCGCGTACAGGTCAAAAAGTCAATGTTTTCGGGGATTTGTAACACTGTTGTCACAATAGCGAATTATGCTCGTCGCAAGGCGCATTATAAGTCAAGATTTTCAGAATCTTGGACTTTGCGACTCCGTGTCACAAAAGTGCGGCACGGACTGTCACAATTGACGCCGCCGAAATTTTTTTCGCGCGCACCATCGTGCCGGCGCGCCGATTCGCATGTCCGGCGATCGTCGCCCGGCCGACCCGCCCTTGCGATATAAAGAAAAGTTTATATTTGATCGGCGGCGCGCTTTCGGCTAGAGCGCGCAAGAAAATTGCTCAGCTTTTCGTGGCCGCTCGCCTGCGGTCGTTCATGCCAATATGGAGAATCCCCCGTGGCCACTCTCGCCGCCGATACCCGTGATCATGTCGTCGCCGACATCAGCCTCGCCGATTTCGGGCGCAAGGAAATCAATATCGCCGAAACCGAAATGC
>JBGTUD010000404.1:0-2090 GCA_041939405.1 Sphingopyxis sp.
CGTCAATATTAAATTACGTTTTTGCGTAAATTTCTTTTTTACGTATTTACGAAACCTCGACGAAGGGCCGATCATCGAACAGGCGGTCGAGCGTGTCGACCACCGCGACAGCGTCGATGATCTGATCCGGATCGGCCGCGACGTTGAGGCGCAGGTGCTGGCGCGCGCGGTGCGCCGCGTCGCCGAACAGCGCGTGCTGATCGACGGGCGCAAGACGGTGGTGTTCCGTTAAGGCAGGGCCATATTTTGACGCGATAAGGAAGTGAGTTATTGATCGGTCGCCATCGACAGTCCCCGGCTTGCGGGTTCGTCATTTTCGGGGAATGACGATCAGATTGGCGGCTGGTCCTGACCGGCGGGGCGAGGTAGGTATCGAATCGCAACCATAATCAGAAGGAGCGGAATGCCATGTACAGTCACAATATGGTCGGATCGAACGACCTGGAGGCGTCGAAGAAATTCTATGACGCGACCTTTCAGGCGATCGGCGGCAAGCCGGGGATCGTCGATGACAAGGGGCGGTTGATCTATATGCACAATGGCGGGCTGTTCCTCGTCACCGAACCGATCGACGGTCAGCCGGCGACCGCGGGCAATGGCTGCACCATCGGTTTCGCAATGGAGGGGCCCGAACAGGCCGACGCCTGGCACAAGGCGGGGGTCGAAAATGGCGGCACGTCGATCGAAGATCCGCCGGGCGTCCGCGAAGGCGGTTTCGGCAAGCTCTATCTCGCCTATCTGCGCGACCCGTCGGGCAACAAGCTCTGCGCGCTACACCGGATGTAATCGTATCGATGCGCGGCGAAACGGGATTGTTGGCGGACCTTGGCGCGCTTGCCATCCCCTTCGCCGCGCACGAGCATGAAGCGGTGTTCACTGTTGCGGAGAGCGATGCGGTGAACGCCGCCATTCCCGGCGCGCACACGAAAAACCTGTTCCTGAAGGATAATGGCGGCGCCTTCTGGCTCGTCACCGTGCCGTCCGAAGCGCGCGTCGACCTCAAGGCTCTGCCCGCGGCGATCGGCAGCAAGCGGGTCAGCTTCGGCAAGGCCATGGATATGGAGCGGCTGCTCGGCATCGCGCCGGGGTCGGTGACACCGCTCGCGGCGATCAACGCCGAGCCGGGCAGCGTCGCGGTGGTGATCGACGCGGGGCTGGCCGCTGCCGACCGCGTCAATGTGCACCCGCTGCGCAATACCGCGACGGTGGGGCTGGCGGGCGCCGCGATACTGGACCTGCTCCGTCATTGGGGGCATCGTCCGCTCGTCGCACCCATCCCCGTTCAGGATCCCATATGAGCTTCGAAACCCTCTCGACCACGCGCAGCCACGACGGAACGCAGGGCGTGTACAAGCACGCCAGCACGACGACCGGCACCGACATGACGTTCGCGGTTTTCGTTCCCGACCATGCCGAAGGCGCAAAGCTGCCCATACTCTGGTATCTGTCGGGGCTGACCTGCACCCACGCCAATGTGATGGAAAAGGGCGAATATCGCGCGGCTTGTGCGCAGCACGGGGTGATCTTCGTCGCGCCCGACACGAGCCCGCGCGGTGACGGCGTTCCCGACGATCCCGACGGCGCGTGGGATTTCGGGCTGGGGGCCGGCTTCTATGTTGATGCGACCGAGGAGCCGTGGGCGAAACATTACCGGATGCGCTCGTACATCGAGGATGAGTTGCCGTCGCTGGTGCTGCGCCACTTTGCGAGCGCCGACCTGACGCGGCAGGCGATCATGGGGCATTCGATGGGCGGGCATGGCGCGCTGACCGTCGGACTGCGGGGTCAGGATCGTTTCCGCTCGGTTTCGGCATTCTCGCCGATCGTCGCGCCGACGAAATGCCCATGGGGCGAAAAGGCGCTTGCGAGCTATCTGGGCGACGACCGCGAGGCGTGGCAGGCCTATGATGCGTGCGCGCTGCTCGATCAGGGCCTGCGCGTCCCCGACCTGCTCGTCGATCAGGGTGAGGCCGACACATTCCTGGCCGAACAATTGAAAACCGAGCTGCTGATCGCCGCGTGCGAGCGTGCCGGACAAAAGGCCGAGATCCGGATGCAACCGGGGTACGACCACAGCTATTATTTCATCT
>JBGTUD010000405.1:0-2070 GCA_041939405.1 Sphingopyxis sp.
TGCCCGTAGAGCCCGATACCGTGGCCGGTGCGGTGCGACGTACCGGGAAGCTTGTAGCCTGGGCCCCAGCCGAGGCTTTCATAATAGGCGCGCACCGCGTCATCGACCTCGCCCGCAGGGGTACCGAGCTTTGCCGCGGCAAAGGCGACGTCCTGACCCTTGCGCATTTGGTCCCACACCTGCCGTTGCCGCGGTGTCGCCTTGCCGTAAACGAAGCTGCGCGAAATGTCGGATTGATAGCCGTGGACGCTGGCGCCGCAGTCCATCAGCACAACCTCGCCCTCGCGCACCGCCTGCGGCTTGCCCGATCCGTGCGGGTAGGCGCTCGCCTCGCCGAGCAGGATCAGCTCGAACTCGCTTTTCCCGCCCAGCGCAACTGTGGCGGCGCGCATGATCGCGCCGATCTCAGCCGGAGTCATCCCCGCTTCCACCCGCGGCGCGGTGTGGCGATATGCGGCGAGCGTGATGTCGGAAGCAATCTGCATCAGCGCGATTTCGGCGGGGGATTTGTGCATCCGGCACCCGCGCACGACGGGGGCGCCGTTCACCACGGCCGCTCCCGGCATCGCCTTTTCCAGCCCGTCGACCGCGAAATAGCGCACCGTCTCCTCGACCCCGATGCGGCCCTTGGCCAGACCGCGTTTGCCCAGCCACGCTGCCACGGCAGCAAGCGGGTTGTCGTCCTCGTTCCACGTCAGCACCTCGGCGTCGACGCCCAGGCTTTCGCGGACCGAGGGTTCCTCGAAGAAAGGCGTGACCACCGCAACCTCGCCCGCGCGCGTGAGGATCGCGGCGGTCAGCCGCTCGCTCCGCGACCAGCGCACACCGGTGAAATAGATGAGGCTTGATCCCGGCTCGATCAGCAACGCGCCGATGTCGTTCGCGCGCATCAATTCCTTCGCTTTGGCAATACGCGCCATGCGTTCGGGCTTGCCGATGGGGACCGCCTTGGCGGCGAGATTGGGGAGGCCCGCAGTGTCGGCAGCGAGCAGCGGCGCGGGCAGGCTGGCCGCAAGACCGCCGAGCGCAGCGGTTCCCAGAAATTGTCGCCGGTGCATCCTCATTTCCCCTCACCCGTAGATCAGCAAATCCGCTACCTCCTCGCGCCACCCCGCCTCGTCCGGCCGCGCCAGCGCGTCGAGATCGCCCGGCGTCGCGGCCGTATCATCGACCCACTCGCGCAGGCCGGGTCCGCCATTGATCACATCAATTGCGAGCACATCGTTGGTATACTCATATTTGAAATCCTTGCCGCGCCAGATCGCGTAATCGGGATAAAGGCTTCGGATCGCCTTGAACCCCAGCGCCTGCACGCGCCACGGGCGGAACGCCGCATGGTCGTACCAGCCGCCCTCGGCGTGGATATGGATGCCGCTGTTCAGCTGCTTCATATGTTTGTGGAAGGTCGGTTCAAACCAGATGTCGCGCAGCTTGCATCCGGCGAGCCATTCGGGCGCGAGGCGGTGCATCTCTGCGATCACCGCTTTCGCGTCGATGTCGGGCGCACCGAACAGTTCGAGCGGTCGCGTCGTACCGCGCCCTTCGCTGAGCGTCGCGCCTTCGACCATCACCGTCCCGGCATAGGCGCGCGCCATGTTGACATTCGCGGCGTTGGGGCTGGGGTTAATCCACACCCGCTCGGCGGGCCAGCCGAAGCCCGGTCCATCGGGCTCCCAACCCGCCATTTCGATCACGCGATAATCGACGTCGAGCCCGAAGTGTCGGATGAACCATTGCCCCATCTCACCCATCGTGAGGCCGTGGCGCATCACCATCGGGCCCGCGCCGACGAAGCTTTCCCAGCCGGGACGCAGCCGGGTGCCCTCGACCGGGCGCCCCGCAGGGTTCGGGCGGTCGAGCACCCACACCGCCTTGCCATGCTGCGCCGCGGCTTCGAGCACATAGAGGAGCGTCGTCACATAGGTGTAGATACGGCAGCCGAGATCCTGAAGGTCGACGAGCATCACGTCGAAGCTGTGCATCGACTGTCCCGACGGCCGCCGCACTTCGCCATAGAGGCTGAAAACGGGCACGCCATAGGTCGGGTCGGTAAAGTCGGGCGACTCCATC
>JBGTUD010000406.1:0-2068 GCA_041939405.1 Sphingopyxis sp.
TTCGTCGATGAACAGGACGTCGCCGTCCTCCAGATTGGTGAGCAGCGCAGCAAGGTCGCCCGCCTTCGCGATCACGGGCCCCGACGTCGAGCGGAACCCGACCCCGAGTTCCTTGGCGACGATCTGCGCCAGCGTCGTCTTGCCCAGCCCCGGTGGCCCAAAGAACAGGACATGGTCGAGCGCATCGCCCCGCGCCTTCGCCGCCTCGACAAAAATCCGCAAATTCTCGCGCGCCGCCGCCTGGCCGACAAACTCGGCAAGCGTCTTGGGCCGCAGCGCGGCGTCGGCGTCCTCGGGGGTGCGCTGGGGGGTGGTGAGGTCGGTCACTTGGCAGCCTTCTTCAGCGCCGCCCGCACCAGTGCGTCGAGGCTGGCGCCCGCGCCCAATTCCTCGTTGGCAGCAGAAACCGCTGCGCTCGCTTCGCCGGGTTTGAAGCCGAGGCCGGTGAGCGCGGCGACTGCATCGCCTAGCGGTCCTGATGTGGCGGACAAGGCTGGACTCGAACCCGCGATACCGCCGAGCGCCCCCGCCTTGTCCTTCAGCTCATGCGCGATGCGTTGCGCCAATTTCGGGCCGACGCCATTGGCACGCGCGATCATCGCGCTGTCGCCGCTCGCGAGCGCGCGTTGCAGGTCGCCGATCTCCAGCGCCGAGAGGATTGCGAGCGCAACCTTGGCGCCTACGCCCTGCACGCTGGTGAGCAGACGGAACCAGTCGCGTTCCTCGGCCTTGGCGAAGCCCAAGAGGCGGAGGAAATCCTCGCCGACGAGCATTTCGGTGTGGATGGTGATGTCGCCGCCGACGGGCCCCAAGGCGTCGAGCGTGCGCGCCGATGCTTCGACCAGATAGCCGACGCCGCCGACGTCGATCACCGCATGGCCAGCGCTGCTGCTGTCGAGCCGTCCCGTGAGTTTTGCGATCATCTGGTTCTCAACATCCGTTCGGGCTGAGCTTGTCGAAGCCCAGTCCTTCCCCTTTTGTTCTCCTTAAGAGAAGAACGGCCCTTCGACAAGCTCAGGGCGAACGGGAAGGGGATTTAAACCTTGCGCCGGTGGTTGGCGTGGCAGATGGCGACTGCCAGCGCGTCCGCCGCGTCGGCGCCCGCGACACTTGCGCCGGGGAGCAGCACGCGCATCATGGCCTGCACCTGTTCCTTCGCGGCGCCGCCCGTGCCGACGATCGCTTTCTTGACCAGGCGCGGGGCATATTCGGCGACGGGCAGCCCGCCGCGCGCGCAGGCAAGCAGCGCGACGCCGCGCGCATGGGCGAGTTTCAGGGTCGATTGCGGGTTTTCGTTGACGAACACCTCCTCGACCGCCGCGCACGCGGGCGCATGATCGGCGATCACCGCCGCCAGCACCGTATCGAGATGCGCGAGCCGGTCGGGCAGGGGGGCCTTGGCGTCGGTCTTGACCTGCCCGTTGGCGATGTGGGTGAGGCGGCTGCCCTCGGCGCGGATGATGCCCCAGCCGGTGCAGCTCAAAGAAGGGTCGAGGCCGAGGATGATCATGTTTCCTCCCCACTTGCGGGGAGGGGGACCGCGAAGCGGTGGAGGGGGTTCTCGGCCTTAAACAATGTTGCTGGCCGCACCCCCCTTCCGTCAGCGCTTCGCGCTGCCACCTCCCCACGAGTGGGGAGGATGCGGTTCACCCCAATTTCTCCATCACCGCGTCGGGGATTTCATAATTGCCCCATACGGTCTGGACATCGTCGTCGTCGAGCGTGTCGATCAGCTTGAACAGCGTCTGCGCGACGCTTTCGTCGGCGATTTCGCTCTTGAGCGTGGGGCGCCAAGCGAGCTTGACGCCTTCGGCCTCGCCGAGCTTGGCTTCCAGCGCTTTCGCGACTTCGTGCAGCGAATCAACGCTGGTCCAGATGTCGTGGCCGTCCTCGGACGATTCGACATCGTCGGCGCCGGCGTCGAGCGCGGCTTCGAACACCGTGTCGGCATCGCCCGCATCCGCCGGATAGCTGATGAGGCCAAGGCGGTCGAAACCGTGGCTGACGCTGCCCGACGTGCCGAGATTGCCGCCATTCTTGCTGAAGGCGGTGCGCACATTGGTTGCGG
>JBGTUD010000407.1:0-2065 GCA_041939405.1 Sphingopyxis sp.
CGGGCTGAATGTCGGCACTGCCACTGTCCGGGACGCTTTTCGTCGAGTTCGAGCAGTTTGACATGGCTGCGCACGCGCTTGCCCGACCGGACGGGGGCAAGAAAACGCACCTTGTTGCCGCCATAGTTGACGCCCATCTTGATGCCTTCGATCTTCGGCCCGTCGGTACGCGCGCCGAGCATCGGGATCAGCGAGAGCGTCAGGAAACCGTGCGCGATCGTCCCGCCGAAGGGCGTCAGCTTCGCCTTTTCCTCGTCGATATGGATGAACTGATGATCGCCCGTCGCGTCGGCGAACTTGTTGATCATCTCCTGATCGACGAGCACCCACTCGGACGTGCCGAGATGCTCTCCGACCCTGGTTTGCAGCTCCTGCGGCGTGATGGTGGCCATTTTCGATCCCCTCAATTTCTGGTTCGGGGCGCGTTCTAGGCCTCTCTTGCCGCATTGCACAAGGGCCAAGCCCCGCGCCCGCGCCGCCGTAGCGTCAGTTCCTGGCGGGCTTGGGCGTCTTCATCGTGACGCTTTCGGCATAGGGCAGAATCATCGTCCCGTCGGGCGCGGCGGTGAAGGTCGTCTGGGTCGGATAGGCAAAATCATATCCAGCCGCGGTCATCTCTTCGAACAGGCGAATGCCGATCTCGGTCCGCGCAGCGATCACTTCGTTATAATCGTCGCTGTGGACATCGACGACCAGCTCGAAATCAAGGCTGGAGGCGCCGAACCCGATGAAGCTCGATCGCACGAACTCATGCCCTTCACCTTCGACCTGTGCCTTGAGCAGCGCGGGGAGCGCGCGCAGCATTTCGGGCGTGGTCTGATAGACGACGCCGATGGCATATTGGACGCGGCGGCGGTGCAGATTGGCGTAGTTGGTGATCTCCTTGCCGAGCAGGTTGGTGTTCGAGATCACCAGCAGCTCGCCGTTGATCGATCGCAGGTGTGTGCTCTTGAGCCCGATCTTTTCGACCGTCGCGATGCTGTTGTCATATTTGATCGTCTCGCCGACGCGGAAAGGCCGGTCGAAGATGATCGAAAGCGACGCGAAAAGGTCGGAAAAAATGCCTTGTGCGGCAAGGCCGATCGCGATGCCGCCGATGCCGAGGCCGGCGACCAGGCCGGTGACATTGACCCCCATATTGTCGAGGATGACGATCGCCGCGACCGCGAACAGCGCGACGCTGATCAGCAGGCGAATGATCCCCATCGCATTGCTCAGCGTTTCATTATGACCCTCTGCCGCGCGGCGCTGGATCAGGCCGAGCACGATTTCGCGCGCCCAGATCGCGGCCTGCATCACGACCGCCACCGTGAACGCGAAATGGATGATTTGCATCGCCAGCGCGGGCGGCTGCGCATAGCCCGCAACGAGCCGGATCGAGATGATCGCGAGCACCAGCGATTTCGTCTTGTGGATCACCCGTCCGACGATGTCGGTCAGCGTGAACTGACCGGGGGCCGACTGCGCACGCTTCAGCGCGAAAGTGCGGATCATCGACAGCAAGAAATAGATGATCAGGCCCGCGGCAATCGCGATGCCGATCTGCAGCCAATGGTCGTTCACCCAGGCGATGCTGGCGTCCCACCAGTGTCGCAGGTCATCGAGCGGGCTGGCGGATGCGGCCGGAGCGGCAGCAGCCCTGGCGGCTTCGCTCGGAACGGTCTGGGTGGGGGCAGCGGCGAATATCGGAAAAATCACGTCGATCCTCTTGTTGCGGAGAACGGTCAGGCGGAGCGGAGCAGCGCGGCGGCGTCCGGTGCCTGCTCCAGATAGGTCAAAAATCCGCGTTCGTAACGCGAAAGATATTTGGTCGCGCGCGGCAGCTGTCCCACCGCTCCCGCAAAATCGCCACGAAGCTGCGCCGCAGCGATCATTGCGGGGTGGACATAGGCCTTGCGCGCGATGGCGGGCGTGTTGCCTAGCCGATCGGCGACATGTTCGAGCAAGGCCTTGAGCGCGGGTGGCTCTTCGGCGTCGTAAAGAAAGACGAAAGCCTCCACGCTCGCCGACCAGGTGCGGAAATGTTTGTGCTTCAGCAGTTGCAATAACTTTCCCGTCAGATTTT
>JBGTUD010000408.1:0-2038 GCA_041939405.1 Sphingopyxis sp.
CGAAACGCGTGCGGGCCATGGCAGCGGCAAGCCGACCGACAAGATCATCGCCGAAGCCGCCGACAAATATGCCTTTGCCGCGAAATGGACCGGGCTGGACGTCGAATAGGATGAGCTATGCGCTATCCTTTGCCGCGACCGACCCTGCCGAACGCTGGGCCGAGGCGGGCGATGCCGCCGCGGCGCTCGTCGCGGGCGAACACGACGGGATTGCCAATATGGCGAATGTCGCGGCGCTGATCTGGCAGGCGATTCCCGACCTCAACTGGGCGGGCTTTTATCGCTTCGACGGCGAGGAACTCGTGCTCGGCCCCTTTCAGGGCAAGGCCGCGTGCATCCGCATCCCGCTCCACAAGGGGGTGTGCGGCGCCGCCGCGCGCCTTCGCGCCACCCAGCGCGTCGAGGACGTCCATGCCTTTCCGGGCCATATCGCATGCGACGCCGAGAGCCGCAGCGAACTCGTGGTCCCGGTGATCGCGAACGATCGGCTGATCGGCGTGCTCGACCTCGACAGCCCGCTCCCCGCGCGCTTCACCGCCGCCGATCAGGCGGGGGCAGAGGCGCTGGTCGCCCGGATCGCCGGAGCATTGGCGTGACCGGCCGCCGGCGCTAGCGCGGCGCCTTTCCGGCGCCGAACGCACCGCCACGTATTCGTATACACGCCCGCCAACCGGCTTGCCCTGCCCGCCCGACGCTGCAACACCCGATGCCAAGGAGGCCATAGACGGCCCACCGGGGAGAGACGCATGAACAAGCCGCGGCAGGGCTTTGCTGGCCTGTGGAACATCAGCTTCGGCTTTTTCGGCATCCAGATCGGCTTTGCGCTGCAAAATGCGAATATGAGCCGTATCTTTCAGTCGCTCGGTGAGGATATCGAGCGGCTGCCCGGCCTGTGGATCGCCGCGCCGCTGACCGGATTGCTGGTCCAGCCGATCGTCGGACATCTGAGCGACAAAACCTGGCTCGGCCGGCTCGGGCGCCGCCGTCCCTATTTCCTCGCTGGTGCGATCCTCGCCGCAATCGCGCTGTTTGCGATGCCCGAAAGCCCTGCCATCTGGTTCGCGGCGGCGATGCTGTGGTTGCTCGACGCGTCGCTCAACATTTCGATGGAGCCGTTCCGCGCCTTTGTCGGCGACATGCTGCGCAAGGACCAGCACAGCGCCGGCTATGCGGTGCAAACCGCCTTTATCGGCGCCGGCGCGGTCGTCGGGTCGCTGTTTCCTGCGGTGATGGAAGCGATGGGGGTCGCCAATGTCGCACCGCCGGGACAGATTCCCGACACGGTCAAATATGCCTTCTGGTTCGGCGGCGCGGCGCTGTTCCTGTCGGTGCTGTGGACGATATTGACGACGCGCGAATATGATCCCGCGACAATGGCGCGCTTTGCCCCGAGCGAACCCGCAGCCCCGGCGCCGCCCGCAGCGGATCTTGCCGGGCAGGGGTTCGGCAGCGCCTTCGCATGGATTGGGGCGGGAATCGGGGTAGCGGCGGTCCAGCAGCATTTCGCGCTGCTGCGCGAGGTGCTGCTGCTCGGCGCGCTGCTCGCCGGATACGGGCTGGCGCGCATCGCCGCGACCCTGCTGGCGCGTCGCGGGCGTACCACCAATATGCTCGCGAGCATCATCGGCGATTTCGCCGGGATGCCAACGCTGATGAAACGGCTCGCGCTGGTACAATTTTTCAGCTGGTCGGCGCTGTTCATCAGGTGGATCAACACGACTCCGATCGTCGCCCAATATCATTATGGCGCGGTCGATGCGGCGAGCGCCGACTATCAGGCGGCGGCCAACTGGGTCGGCGAATTGTTCGCCATTTATAACGGCGTCGCCGCGGTGGCCGCGCTGACCTTGCTGCCCTGGCTGTCGCGGCGGCTGGGGCAGGCGCAAACGCACATGATCGGCCTTGCCTGCGGCGCGATCGGTTTTGCGAGCTTTTTCCTGCTGCGCGACCCAGCAATGCTCGTCATCAGCGAAGTCTTTATCGGCGTCTTCTGGGCGTCGGTGCTCGCCATGCCCTATGCCATCCTCGCCTCCAGCCT
>JBGTUD010000409.1:0-2033 GCA_041939405.1 Sphingopyxis sp.
GGACGCTGCGCGTCGGCGACACGCTCTCCGAACGCAGCGACATCACCATTACCGGCCTCCCCAATGTCGCGCCCGAAATCCTGCGCCGCGTCGCGCTGGTCGACCCGACCAAGACCAAGCAGCTGAGGAAAGCGCTCGACGACATGGCCGAGGAGGGGATCATCCAGGTCTTTTATCCCGAAATCGGCGCGAACATGATCGTCGGGGTCGTCGGCCAGTTGCAACTCGACGTGCTGATCAGCCGGCTGGAGGCCGAATATAAGGTCGAGGCGAAGCTCGAACAGTCGCCGTGGGAGACCGCGCGCTGGATCGCCAGCGACGATGCGGCCGCCCTGAAAGCGTTTCAGGCCGATAACCGCGGCGCCGCGGCCACCGACCGCGACGGTGCGCCGGTGTTCATGGCGAAGGACGCGTGGGAGGTCGGTTATGTCACCCAGCGCAACCCGGCGATCCGCTTCACCGCCACCAAGGAACGCGTTTTCGCACCCGCGGGTTGATCGCGCCCGTCCTTTTCGCCACCATGACGTCATCTTCATCGGCAAGGGGGTGACGATGCGTGGATGGACGATAATGCTGGCGGCGGCCGCGACCAGCGTGCCTGCAATGGCGCAGCCGGCGATCAAATTGCCGATCGCGCCCGGTTTCTGGACCAACGACAACCAGAAATGCGCGACGGTGCGCTATGGCTATATTTTTGACGGCAAGCGCTGGGGCTCGGTCTATTATTACGGGCCGACCGGCAATTTGGGCCCCATGGCCGAGTTGCGGGCGATAACCCAGACCCGCCCAGTCGCAGGCGGCTTTACCCAGATGCAGTTCGGCGGCTTCGATGGCGCGGGCTATTTCCGGGTGAAGGCGACCGGGGCCGACCGGGCTCTCTATCGCGTCGGCGCGCCGTTTCGTGAGGAAATGCAGGTGATGGACGAGACGCTGATCCGCTGTTCCTATCAGGCGATGTCGCCCAAGATGAAGGCGGCGATGCGGCGTTTCGCGCCCGCGCTCGCTAAATAAGACTGAGCAGGTCGGCGGGGGCGGGGGATAGGTCCTCTTCCCCCTCGCCGTCGAACTTGCTCAAGGTCACACCGAGCAGGCGGATGCCCTGTTCGGCGGGGAGCAGGGGAGCAAGGATCGCCTCGCCAACGGTCAACAGCGAATGGCCGTCCACGATCGGTGACGGCACCGACCTGGCGCGGGTAATCGTGCGGAAATCGGCATAGCGCAGCTTCAACGTCACCGTGCGCCCGCGTGCGCCCTTTTTCGCCGCGCGATCCCACACGACGGTACAGACATGCGCGAGCGCCTCGCGGATTTCGGTGTCGGTGACGAGGTCGTTGAAAAAGGTGCGCTCGCCGCCCAGCGACTTCAGCGGCCGGTTCGACTTGACGCGCCGGTGGTCGATCCCGCGCGCCAGATTATGAAGCCATTCCGCGCTGTTGCCGAAATGCGCCGCGAGCCATTCCATGTCTTTCGCGGCAAGATCGGCACCCGAAAAGACGCCGAGCCCTTCCATCTTTGCCGCGGTGACGGGACCGATGCCGTGAAAACGCCGGATCGACAGCGTCTGGACAAAGGCGGCGCCCTTGCCAGGCGGGATGACGGTGAGGCCGTCGGGCTTGTTCTGGTCCGACGCCAGCTTGGCGATGAACTTGTTGTAGGAGACGCCGGCGGAGGCGGTGAGGCCGGTTTCGTCGCGAATACGGCGGCGGATCATGCGGGCCGTCGCGGTCGCGCTGCCCAGCCCGGCCTTGTCGGCGCTGACGTCGAGATAGGCTTCGTCCAGGGACAGCGGCTCGACCTCGTCGGCATAGTCGCGAAAGATCGCGCGGATCTGGTGCGAGATGTCGCGATAGACGTCGAAACGCGGCGGTACGAAGATGAGGCCGGGGCATTGGCGTTTCGCGGTGACGCTCGGCATGGCAGAGCGCACGCCAAATTTGCGCGCCTCATAGCTTGCAGCCGCGACGACGCCGCGCCGCGACGACCCGCCGACCGCCACGGGGTGTCCGCGCAGCGCCGGATCGTCGCGCTGCTCG